>VEPJ01000035.1 GCA_012026925.1 Gammaproteobacteria bacterium
GGCCTGTCCGGACGAGGATGTCTTCTTCCCGAGGCCGGACAGGCCCGCAACTCCTGCCCTGTCGCCGCCGCCGACGCGATTACGGTCTGGTATTCTCGCCGCCCCTGCGCGGAGCCGCACGACCGATGACCATCCGGGTTCTCCCCGAGCAACTGATACACCAGATCGCGGCTGGCGAGGTCGTCGAGCGCCCGGCGTCGGTCGTGAAGGAGCTGGTCGAGAACAGCCTCGACGCGGGAGCGCACTCGATCGAGATCGAGGTCGAGGGGGGAGGGGCGACCCTGTGCCGCGTTCGTGACGACGGTGCCGGCATCGTCGCCGACGAGCTCGTGCTGGCGCTCGCCCGGCACGCGACCAGCAAGTTGACGCGGGTCGAGGACCTCGAGGCGGTGAGGACGCTCGGCTTCCGGGGCGAGGCGCTGCCGAGCATCGCCTCGGTGTCGCGCATGAAGCTCGTCTCACGCCCTGCCGACGCGCAGGTGGCGTACGGCGTTTCCGCGGTTGACGGAGCCGTGACCGGGCCCGCGCCGCAACCGCATCCGTCGGGAACGACCGTCGAAGTGCGTGATCTCTTCTTCAACGTGCCCGCGCGCCGCAAGTTCCTGCGTTCGGAGCGCACGGAGCTCGGCCAGGTCGAGCGGCTCGTCGAGCGCCTCGCATTGAGCCGTTTCGACGTGGGCTTCAGGCTCCTGTCCTCGCGTCGCACTCTGGCCGACCACCCTCCCGCGCGCGACGAGCGCGGCCAGGACTCGCGGGGCGCGGCGATCCTCGGCGAGGAGTTCATCGCCCACGCGCTCAAGCTCGACCACGAAGGCTCGGGCCTCCGGCTGCGCGGCTGGTTCTGCATGCCGACTTATGCCCGCAGCCAGGCCGACCAGCAGCACTTCTTCCTCAACGGCCGGCCGCTCCGGGACAAGCTCGTGGCGAGCGCCGTGCGGCTCGCATACCGCGACGTGCTGTACCACGGGCGCCAGCCGGCCTACGTCCTGTACCTCGAGATGGACCCTGCGCGCGTGGACGTGAACGCGCACCCGCAGAAGCTCGAGGTGCGATTCCGGGAGCCGGGGCTCGTCCACGACTTCCTGTTCCGCACCGTCGAGCGTGCGCTCGCGGAGACGCGTCCCGTCCAGACAGCCGCGACCTCGGTTCCCGCCGCGCGATTCGCGGTCCCGGGCGTCGCCGCGGATGCTGCGCCGAGGACATCGGCCCTCGATCTATACACGACGCTCGGATCGGGTGTTCGCGATTCAGTCGGTAGCGCGGAGGTGCAGGAGCCCGCGGCCGGCGAGCACCCGCTCGGCTTCGCGATCGCGCAGCTGCACGGCATCTACATCCTCGCGCAGGCGCAGGGCGGGCTCGTGCTGGTGGACATGCACGCAGCGCACGAGCGCACGACCTACGAGCGCCTCAAGGACGCGCTGTCGTCGCAACGAATCGCCTCCCAGCCGCTGCTCGTGCCGGTCGCGCTGAACGTGTCGGTCGCGGAGGCCGACGAGGCCGAATCGCACGCGGCGTTGTTCGACGAGCTCGGGATCGAGGTCTCGCGAGGCGGCCCCACTCAGCTGCTGCTGCGGTCGATGCCCGCGCTTCTGTCCGCTGCGGACCCGACGGCGCTGGTCCGCGACATGCTGGCCGACCTGCGCGAGCAGGGAAGCGGTGGCGCGAAGCAGGCGCTCGAGCGAGCGCTGGGCACCATGGCCTGCCATCAGGCGGTGCGTGCCAACAGGCGTCTCACCGTGCAGGAGATGAACGCACTCCTGCGCGAGATGGAGTCAACGCTGCGTGCCGACCAGTGCGTGCACGGGCGGCCGACCTGGTCGTTCGTCAGCATGGAAGACCTCGACCGGTTGTTCCTGCGCGGGCGATGACGACAGACGCCGGACGGGCGGACGCGGTGCTGCTGATGGGCCCGACCTGCAGCGGCAAGTCGGCGCTTGCGCTCGAACTGGCGCGCCGCTTTCCGGTCGAGATCATCAGCGTCGATTCGGCGCAGGTGTACCGGGGCATGGACATCGGCACGGCAAAGCCGTCGCTCGCGATCCGGGCGGTCGTGCCGCATCACCTCATCGACGTCTGCGATCCGGTCGAGAACTATTCGGCGGGGCGCTTCCGCCGCGACGCGCTGCAGCTGATCACCGAGATCCGCGCGCGCGGCCGCACGCCGCTCCTGGTCGGCGGTACGATGCTGTACTTCCGGGCGCTGACACGCGGCATAGCGCCCCTGCCCGAAGCCGACGCCGAGGTTCGGGCGAGGATCGACGCGCGTGCGAGGGAACTCGGCTGGCCCGCACTGCACGCGGAGCTTGCCGCACGTGATCCGGAGGCGGCCTCGCGAATCCGGCCCGCCGATGGCCAACGCATCCAGCGCGCCCTCGAGGTCCTGGAGCTGACGGGCGAGCCCCTGTCCCGGCTGCAGAAGCTCGCCGAGCCATCGTCCTTGCGACTTGCGGCTTTCGCGCTCCTGCCCTGCGACCGCGCGGAGCTCTATCGCCGGATCGAAAGGAGATTTCTCGACATGTTGGCGGCGGGGTTCCTCGCCGAGGTGCTTGCCCTGAGGTCCCGCGGCGACCTCCACGAGGATCTTCCGAGCCTGCGGGCTGTCGGCTACCGGCAGCTCTGGGGCCACCTGGCGGGCGCGTACGACCTCGCGACGGCCGTGGCTCTCGGCCAGCGTGCGACCCGGAACCTCGCCAAGCGCCAGCTGACCTGGCTCAACGCGGATCCGTCGCTGAATTGGATTCGAAGCCTTGAAGATCAGGAACTTGCGCCCATCCTGCGGGTCATGGAAGAGGCGGTGGCCGGCCGCGACGCCGCGCACGTGTGATACGATTGGACCCGTTCTTGCTCGTCGAGGCGACGGGCGTTTCGGTCGCATCAAGGAAGAGTTCGCGGCAGGAACGGCGCTGAACCGAAAAACAAGGAGACGAAAACATGGCCAAAGGCCAGTCCCTGCAGGATCCCTTCCTGAACGCCCTCCGCAAGGAGCGCATCCCCGTGTCGATCTACCTGGTCAACGGCATCAAGCTGCAGGGCCAGATCGATTCCTTCGACCAGTTCGTCGTCCTGCTCCGCAACAGCGTGAGCCAGATGGTCTACAAGCACGCGATCTCGACCGTGGTGCCGGCCCGCAACGTCCGGTTGCCGATGGGCGACGAAGAGGCGCCCGCCGAGGATGTCCCGGCCACCTGAGCCGGGCATTCGCCGGGCGGAGTAGGGCCCCGTTGTTCGAACGGCCGGGTAGCGGCGAACGCGCAATCCTGGTTTGCGTCGGTCTCGGCCATGCGCCGGAACCGGACCGCGTCGAGGAATTCGTCGCGCTCGCGAAGTCTGCCGGGGCCCAGGTTCTCGAAGTCCTGACGGCCACGCGCAAGGTCGCGGAGCCGCGTTTCTTTCTCGGCACTGGCAAGGTCGAGGAACTCCGGCAGCGCATCGTCGCTCTCGGGGCGGACCTCGTCGTCGTGGATCACGCGTTGTCGCCGGGCCAGGAGCGCAACCTCGAGAAGGAGCTCGAGTGCCGCGTGCTCGACCGCAGTGGCCTCATCCTCGACATCTTCGCCCAACGCGCCCGTACTTTCGAAGGCAAGCTGCAGGTCGAGCGCGCCCAGCTGCAGCACATGTCGACGCGGCTCGTTCGGGGCTGGACGCACCTCGAGCGCCAGAAAGGCGGCATCGGCCTGCGCGGCCCCGGCGAAACGCAGCTCGAGACGGACCGTCGCCTGATCGCACGGCGCATCAAGACGCTCAACGACCGGCTCGACAAGGTGCTCGTCCAGCGCGAGACCACCCGGCGCGAGCGCAAGCGCGGGTCCGTGCCCACGGTGGCGCTCGTCGGCTACACGAATGCGGGCAAGTCCACGCTGTTCAACCGCCTGACGTCGGCCGGTGCCTACGCAGCGGACCAGCTCTTCGCGACGCTCGACCCCACGGTGCGCCGGCTGCACCTCGCGCCGGGTCTCGAAATCGCGCTGGCCGACACCGTGGGCTTCGTTCGCGACCTGCCGCACGAGCTGGTCGCTGCATTCCGCTCGACGCTCCAGGAAGCCCGCGAGGCGGACCTGCTGCTGCACGTGATCGACGCCGCCGACCCCGAACGCAGCGAGCGCGTCGCGCAAGTGATCGAGGTGCTCGAGTCGATCGGCGCTGAGTCTTTGCCGCAGATCGCCGTCTTCAACAAGATCGACCGGTCCGGCGAGGCGCCGCACGTCGAACTCGCCGAGGGCGGCAGCGTGGACCGGCTCTGGCTCTCCGCGCAGACGGGCGCCGGCGTGGACCTGCTGCTCCAGGCCCTGCACGCGCAGCTCGGCGCCGACCTGTACCATTGCATCATCACGGTTCCACCCCGGGCGGGCCGGGCTCGCGCCCAGCTCTTCGAGGCGGGCGCGGTGCTCGCCGAGAGGAAACTCGATGACGGCGGCATCGAACTCGAGGTAAGCCTGCGCCGGCGCGAGATCGAGCGAATCTGCAGGGAAGCGGGTCTCGAATTGCCTGCGGAGGTTGCGCCTTGTGCGCCCGGGGAGCGGTTCCTACAATCCCCGAAGCGCGCGGCTGCACGTGCCGCGGGATGAGCGGCTGCCGCAGGCTAGCCGGGTTCCTTTTCACGAAACCACACCACATTCTCGAGAGCATCAAATCGCATGGCCTGGAATGACCCGGGCAGGAACCGCAATCCCTGGGGCAACCGCCCCGACAAAGGGGCCGCCGACCTGGACGAGGCGCTGCGCAACCTGCAGAAGAAGATCGCCGGCATGTTCGGCGGCGGCAACCGTGGCGGCGAAGGCGGCGGGGGTGGCGATGCCGCCATGCGCAGCTTCGGCGTCGGCACGATCGTGCTGGTGCTGCTCGCGATCTGGGCGGCCACGGGCCTCTACAAGGTGGATGCGGCCGAGCGCGCGGTCGTGACGAGATTCGGCCAGTACGTCGCGACCACGGAGCCGGGCCTGCGCTGGCACATGCCGTGGCCGATCGAGTCGCGGCAGATCGTGAACGTCGAGTCCGTCGAGGGTTTCAGCGACCAGACGCGAATGCTGACCTCCGACGAGAACCTCGTGGACATCAACATCGCCGTGCAGTACCGGCGCGCCGAGCCGGTCGCGTACGCCTTCAACGTGCGGGACCCCGAGGCGACACTGAACGAGGTGAGCGAGAGTGCGATCCGCGAGGTCGTCGGCCGCAACACCCTCGACTTCGTGCTGGAGGCAGGACGCCAGGAGATCACGGCGAAGACCCGTGAGCTGATCCAGCGCACGCTCGATTCCTACAAGACCGGCATCGAGGTGACGACCGTCAACCTGCAGGGCGTGAGCGTGCCCGAGCAGGTGCAGACCTCGCAGCGCGATGCGATCAAGGCGCGCGAGGACAAGGAGAGGCTCGCGCTCGAGGCGCAGGCCTACTCGAACGACATCCTGCCGAAGGCCAAGGGCTCGGCCGCACGCCTGCTCGCGGACTCGCAGGCGTACAAGGCCCGCATCGTCGCCGACGCGGAGGGCGAGGCTTCGCGATTCTCGCAGCTGCGCGAGGCCTACGAGCGCGCCCCGGCGGTGACGCGGCAGCGCCTGTACCTCGAGACGATGGAAGAGGTGCTCGGCAGCACGAACAAGGTGCTGGTGGACACCAAGGGCAGCGGCAACATGGTCTACATACCGCTGGACAAGCTGACGGAGCGCCGCGTGCCGACCCTCACTCTGGACGAGCAGCGGCAGGTCCCGGCGACGGCCGCGGCGGCGGCTTCGGCGGCCCAGCGGGCGGCGCCGGCGACCGAGGAGCCGGCAGCCACGGTCGAGACGCGCCGCGAGCGGGGGACACGCTAATGAGCAATCGCAGCTACCTCGCCGTCATCCTCGTCGGCTTCGCCGCGCTCGTGTTGTCGATGGCCGCTTTCACGGTGCGCGAGACCGATCTCGCGATCAAGTTCCGCTTCGGCGAGATCGTCCGCGCCGACTACAAGCCCGGGCTGCACTTCATGACGCCGCTCGTGAACAACGTGCGGAAGTTCGACAGGCGCATCCTCACCGAGGACTACCCCGCCGAGAGCTTCCTGACCAGCGAGGGCAAGATCCTGCGCATCAACTTCTTCGTGAAGTGGCGCATCAGCGACGTTTCGAAATACTACATCTCGACGGCGGGCGGCAGCGAGGAAGTCGCGGCCCGCCGCCTCGGCGAAATCGTCAAGGACGGCCTGAAGGGCGTCATCGCACGCCGCACGATCCAGCAGGTGGTGGCGGCGGAGCGCAGCGAGTTCCTCGGCGAGGTGCTCAAGATCGCGGGAACCAACGTGGGCGGCCTCGGCATGACGATGATCGACGTGCGCGTGAAGAGCATCGAGCTGCCGGAAGAGGTCAGCGAGTCGGTGTTCAACCGGATGCGCCAGGACTTCGCGCGGCAGGCTGCGCAGCTCCGCGCCGAGGGTTCCGCCGTGTCGGAGCAGACTCGCGCGGAGGCCGACCGGCAGCGCACCGAGATCCTCGCGAACGCCTATCGTGAGGCGGAGATGATCCGGGGCGAGGGCGACGCCGCCGCGGCGGACATCTACGCCAAGGCGTACGGCAGGAACCCGGACTTCTTCTCCTTCGTCCGCAGCCTGCAGGCGTACCGCAAGTCGCTCGGCAAGCAGGGCGACGTGATGGTAGTGCAGCCCGACGGCGAATTCTTCAAGTACTTCAAGGAGTCCGGCCGCTGAGGGCGGCCGGTCACCGAGCGGCATGCAGTGGGGCGATCTCTGGGCGGCCTTCGCCCTGTACCTCGTGCTCGAGGGACTGATGCCCTTTCTCAACCCGGGCGGCATGAAGCGCACGCTCCTGCAGCTGGCCCAGCTCGAGGAGCGCACGTTGCGCACCGTCGGCCTGGCCAGCATGATCGCGGGGGCGCTGTTGCTGTATTTCGTGCGCGGCGCCGGCTGATCCACCAGCGGACACACTCACCATGGCCAGCAACCTCGTCGTCATCGGCGCCCAGTGGGGCGACGAAGGCAAGGGCAAGATCGTCGACCTCCTCACCGAGCGCGCGGCCGCCGTCGTGCGCTTCCAGGGCGGGCACAACGCGGGACACACGCTGGTCATCGGCGGCCAGAAGACGGTGCTGTCGCTGATCCCGTCCGGCATCCTGCATCCGGGCGTCCAGTGCCTCATCGGCAACGGCGTGGTGCTGTCGCTCGAGGCGCTGCTGCGCGAAGCGGACACGCTCGTGCAACGCGGCGTGCCCGTTTACGATCGCCTGCGGATCAGCCCGAACTGCGCGCTGATCCTGCCGTCGCACATCGCCATCGACCGCGCGCGCGAGCGCGCGAGCGGCGCCAACGCCATCGGCACCACCGGCCGCGGCATCGGGCCGGCCTACGAGGACAAGGTCGGCCGTCGCGCGGTGCGCGTCGCCGACCTGTTCCAGCGCGACCGCCTCGCCGCCCGCCTCGGCGAGATCCTCGACTTCCACAACTTCGTCCTGAGCCGCTACTTCAGCGCCGAGCCCGTCGAGTTCGAACGCGTGCTCGAGGACCTCGTCGCGCACGCCGAGCGCGTGCGCCCCCTGGTGGACGACATCTCCGAGCGATTGCGCGCGGAAATGCAGCGCGGCGGCAACCTGCTCTTCGAGGGCGCGCAGGGCGCGTTGCTCGACGTGGACGTGGGCACGTACCCGTTCGTGACCTCGTCGAACACGATTGCCGGCGAGGCCGCGGTGGGTACGGGCCTCGGTCCCCGCGACATCCACAAGGTGATCGGCATCGTCAAGGCCTACACGACGCGGGTCGGCGCCGGCCCGTTCCCGACCGAGCTCTTCGACGTGACCGGCGAGCACCTCTCCAGGGTGGGGCACGAGTTCGGCGCCGTCACGGGACGGCCGCGTCGCTGCGGCTGGTTCGACGCGGTCGCGCTGCGCCGCGCCGTGCTGCACAACAGCCTGTCGAGCCTGGGCGTCACCAAGCTCGACGTGCTCGACGGCCTCGACTCGATCCGCATCGCCACCGGGTACCGTATCGACGGGCAGGTGCGCGAGCAGCCGCCGCTGCTGCCGCACCGCTATTCCGAGTGCGAGCCGGTGTACGAGACTCATCCGGGCTGGTCGGAGCCCACCGGCGGCATCACGGATTTCGAGCGGCTGCCGGAGAACGCGCGCAAGTACCTTGCTCGCATCGAGCAACTGGCCGGCGTCCCCATCGACATCGTCTCCACCGGCCCCGATCGCAGCGAGACGATCGTGCTGCGCCACCCCTTCGAGTGACCGAGTCGGCATCGCCATGAGCATGAAGCCCTACGAATCCCCCTGGATGGACGACGACCTGCGCATGCTGCGCGAGGCCGTGTCTCGCTACGTCGAGACCGAGATGTTGCCGAAGGACGCCAGGTGGCGGGCACAGCACCACGTCGATCGAGAGACCTGGCGGGACGTCGGCGCGGCGGGCTTCCTGTTGATGGACGTGCCTGCGGAGTACGGTGGCGGCGGCGGGGACTTCCGCCACGAGGCCGTGCTGTACGAGGAACTGGCCCGCCGCGGCATTTCCGGCTTCGGCCAGGGCGTGCACAGCATCGCTGCTCACTACGTGCTCAATTACGGCACGGAAGAGCAGAAGCACCGCTGGCTGCCGCGCATGGCCCGCGGCGAGCTGATCGGCGCGATCGCCATGACCGAGCCCGGCGCCGGCTCCGACCTGAAGGGCATCCGCACCCGGGCGGTGCGCGACGGGGACGAATACGTCGTGAACGGCTCGAAGATCTTCATCACCAACGGCTCGATCGCGACCATCCTGATGCTGGTCGTGCGCACCGACCCGGGCGACCGCAGCCGCGGGCTATCGATCCTCATGGTCGAGACCGAAGGACTGAAGGGCTATCGCGTGGGCCGCGTGCTCGACAAGATGGGGATGACCGCGCAGGACACCTCGGAGCTCTACTTCGAGGACGTGCGCGTGCCGGCGGATACGCTGCTCGGCCTCGTGGAGGGCAAGGGCATGCACCAGCTGATGGGCGACCTGCCGTACGAGCGCCTGACGATCGCGCTCGGCGGCGTCGCGGCGATGGAAGGCGCCGTCGCGGAGACCGCGAAGTACGTCCGCGAGCGCAAGGCGTTCGGGCATGCGATCGGCGAATTCCAGAACACGCGTTTCCGGCTCGCGGAGATCGTGACCATCACGCGCGTCGCACGCACGTTCGTCGACAAGTGCATCGAGCAGCTCGTGAAGGGCGAGCTCGACACCGAGACGGCCGCGATGGCCAAGTGGTGGGTGACCGACATGCAGCAGCAGGTGATGGACGAATGCGTCCAGCTGCACGGCGGCTACGGCTACATGAACGAATACCTGGTCTGCCGCATGTTCGCCGACTCGCGCGTGCAGCGGATCTACGGCGGCACGAACGAGATCATGAAGGAACTGATCTCGCGTTCCGTTTGATTGGTGCCCAGGAGAGGACTCGAACCTCCACGGTGTTACCCGCTAGTACCTGAAACTAGTGCGTCTACCAATTCCGCCACCTGGGCATGGGTCGCGGCGCGGCCCCGGGGCCGGCTGGAAGGTGGCGCAATTTACTGGCGGCCCCCGGGGCTGTCAACGAATACCGGCGGTTCCTGACTGCCCTTCCGAGCCCTGATGCAGAGAAATCGCAACCGCCGTTCCGCTCACGCGCCGCAGGGCGCCGCCCGATCGCGCAATCCGCAGCGCTCCGGTCCGTCGGCCCCCGAGACCCTGGTGCTCCAGTGCCTGAGGCGCGCGGGACGGCCGCTGCGGCTCGAGGAGGTGACGGCAGCGCTCGGCCCGGCGGCGGGCGCCGGGGCGGAGGCTCAACTCGCGGTGCTGGTCAGGCGCGGCGAGGTCGTGCTCAATCGCCGCGGCCAGTATTGCCTGCGCGAGCAGTTGCCGGGCCTCGTCGTGGGAACCGTGCAGGCGCAGCGCAACGGGGACGGGTGGCTGCTGCCGGACGACGCGTCCGCCCAGGTCTATCTGCCTCCGCAGCAGATGCGCGAGGTCATCCACGGCGACCGCGTTGCCGCGCGCATCGAGGGCCCCCGCTTCCGCGGCAAGCCGCAGGGCTCGATCGTCGAGGTGCTCGAACGGCGCACGCGCGAGGTGGTCGGGCGCCTCCACATCGAGTCGGGCGTGGCGTATCTCACGCCGGACAATCCGCGCATCACGCACCGGGTCCTCGTGCCGGCGTCCCAGACCGGGGAAGCGCAGTCGGGGCAAGTGGTGATCGTCGAGCTCACCCAGCAGCCCGGTCGCAACGCGCAGCCGGTGGGCCGGGTGACGCGGCTGCTCGGCGAGCACGGTGCGCCGGGCATGGAAACCGAGATCGCGATTCATTCGCACGGCCTGCCGTTCGAGTTCCCGGAGCCGGCCCTCGCGGAGGCGCGGGCATTCGGCGGACGAATCCCGGGGGCGGCCCTGGCGGGACGCGAGGACCTGCGCGAGGTCGAGCTCGTCACCATCGACGGCGAGGACGCGCGCGACTACGACGACGCCGTCTACTGCGAGAGGGCGCGGGGCGGGTGGCGCGTCCTCGTGGCGATCGCGGACGTCGGCCACTACGTCCGCCCCGGGAGCGCGCTCGATGCCGAAGCGCGCGAGCGGGGCACGTCGGTGTACTTCCCGAACCGCGTGCTGCCGATGCTGCCGGAGGAGCTGTCGAACGGGCTCTGTTCGCTCGTCCCGGAGGAGGACCGCCTGTGCCTCTGCTGCGAGCTCAGGGTGAGCGAGGACGGCCGCATCACGCGCTCGCGTTTCTTCGAGGGCGTGATGCGCTCCGCGGCGCGGCTCACGTATCACGAGGTCGGCGCATTCCTCGAGCGGCCGGCGGCGAAGCACGCGCCGCGTCTCGAGCGGCTGCGCGAGCGCCTCGAGGCACTGCATGGCGTCTATCGGAGCTTCCTCTGCGAGCGCACGGGCCGCGGCGCGCTCGAGCTCGACACGCCGGAGCTCAAGCTCAAGTTCGACGAGGAAGGGCGCGTGGCGGCGCTCGTGGAGCAGCCGCGCAACGACGCGCACCGCCTGATCGAGGAATGCATGATCGCGGCGAACATCGCGGCGGCACGCTACCTCGACAGGCACCGCGTGCCCACGCTCTACCGCGTGCACGGGTTGCCGGAGATCGACCGCCTCGAGACGCTGCGGCACTTCCTGCGCGAGTTCGGCCTTTGGCTGCCGCCCGCGGAGGACGTCCAGCCCGAGCACCTGCGCGACCTGCTCCGCAAGCTGGGCGACCGACCCGACGCGCTGCTGGTTTCGACGGCGGTGATACGCTCGATGCCGCAGGCCGTCTACCAGCCGGGCAACATCGGGCACTTCGGGCTCGCGCTCGAGCATTACGCGCACTTCACCTCGCCGATCCGCCGTTACCCGGACCTCGTGGTGCACCGGGGCATACGCCAGGTGCTGCAGGGCGGCGACCCGCAGGATCTCGTCGCCTGGCACGGGCCGTTCCCGGTCCTCGGCCAGGATTGCTCCTTCCGCGAGCGTCGCGCGGACGAGGCGACCCGGGGCGCGGTCGCCTGGCTCAAGTGCTACTACATGCAGGACCGCATCGGCGAGGAGTTCGCCGGCATCGTGTCGGGCGTCGTGGACTTCGGGCTCTTCGTGCAGCTCGAGGGGCTGCAGGTGGACGGACTCCTGCACGTGTCCGCGCTCGGACAGGACTATTTCGCACGCGACCGCTCGGGCTATCGCATCGTCGGGCGCAGTTCCGGCAAGGTGTACAAGCTCGGCGACCGTGTGCGCGTGCGCGTCACGAACGTATCGCTCGACGACCGCCGGGTGGATTTCGAACTCGCCGGCGACGCGGAACCGTCGCGACGGGCCAGGCGACAGCGCCCCGCCGGGAGACGCCGCTGATGTCGAGTCCGGTCGCCTACGGAGTGCACGCGGTGAAAGTGCTGCTCTCGCGCAGCCCCGCGCGCGTGCGGCGCCTGCTCGTCGCCGGCGGCAAGGACGCTGGGCGCCTCGCCGAGATTCGCTCGCTCGCGCAGCGGGCCGGCGTGCAGGTCACCGCAGCCGACGATGCGACGCTCGACCGGCTGGCCGAAGGCGGGCGCCACCAGGGCGTCGTCGCCGAGGTTGCGCCGCGAGCCGGCGATCCCGAGACCCAGCTCGAACAGGCGCTCGAGGCTTGCAGCGCGCCGCCACTGCTTCTCGTCCTCGACGGTGTCCAGGATCCGCACAACCTCGGCGCCTGCCTGCGCTCCGCCGATGCAGCCGGAGTTGCCGCGGTCATCGCGCCGCGTGATCGGGCCGCCGGGCTCACGCCCGTGGTCCGCAAGGTCGCGGCGGGCGCTGCCGAGACCGTGCCGTTCGTCGCGGTGGTCAACCTCGCGCGCACCCTCCGCGAGCTCAAGGAGCGCGGCGTATGGCTGGTCGGCACGGACGACTCGGCCGAAAAGTCCGTGTACGACGTCGACCTGACCGGACCGCTCGGGGTGGTGATGGGTTCCGAAGGAGAGGGGCTGCGACGCCTCACGCGCGAGTGCTGCGACCAGCTCGTTTCCATCCCGATGGCCGGCGCCGTGGAGAGCCTGAACGTTTCGGTTGCGACGGGCGTCGTGCTGTTCGAAGCCGTGCGGCAGCGCGGCAAGAAGTGAGCAGTGACCAGCGGTTCGCGGTTATTGGGGGCGGCAGGGCATCCCACTCCGACCGCTAACCGCTGATCACTAACCGCGAACCGCTTTCCTATCTCATCCCGATCCGCTATCCTACGCGGCCCGGTAGCCGTCCCTGGCGGCGCCCTGGGCTGTGTAACTCCTTGCTGCACCGGAGATTTTCTTCCGGGCAGCTGCAACCCGAAGGGAGCTTTGGAAGTGCGTCATTACGAAATCGTGTTCCTGGTCCACCCTGACCAGAGCGAGCAGGTCCCGGCCATGATCGAGCGCTACCGCGGCATGATCACCGCGGGCGGTGGCGCGATCCATCGCCTCGAGGACTGGGGCCGTCGCCAGCTCGCGTTCCCGATCGCCAAGGTCCACAAGGCCCACTACGTGCTGATGAACATCGAGAGCGACCAGAAGACGCTCGACGAGCTCACCGGCGCATTCCGCTTCAGCGACGCCGTCATCCGGCACCTCGTCGTGTCGATGCCGGCTGCCGTGACCGAGCCGTCGCCGATGGCGAAGGCGGAGGAAGAGGGCGCGCGTGCCGAGGATTCCAGCCTGCCCGAGAGCGCCGAGGACTCGGCGACCGCCGGCTGATCCCGCATCGCGATCAACGAATTACCGACAGGGTGACCCATGGCACGTTTTTTCCGTCGCCGTAAGTTCTGCAAGTTCACGGCCGAGGGCGTCGAGCGGATCGACTACAAGGATCTCGCGACGCTGAAGGGCTACATCACCGAGACGGGCAAGATCGTCCCGAGCCGCATCACCGGCACGCG
>VEPJ01000064.1 GCA_012026925.1 Gammaproteobacteria bacterium
TGCAACGCGCCGCGGCCGGCGGCGGCAACGTCTTCGAGGCGCTCATGGAAACGGTGAAGGTTGCCTCGCTAGGTAGCATCTCGCGCGCGCTCTACCAGGTCGGCGGGCAGTACCGGCGCAGCATGTGACCGGCCTCGGCCGGTGCGAATCGGATAGCCGTCAGGATTCCGGCGTGTCGCGGCTCGCGCGCAGGCCCGCCGCCAGATCGGGTTCGTCGAGCCGCTCGAGAATTCGCTGCCGGGTCTCGTCGCGGAGAACCTCTGCGCTCGCGACGACGCCCGCTGCCGGCAACGGCTCGAGGATCTCGACGACGATCCGCCCCGGTCGAACGATGATGGCGCGGTTCGGAAACGCGCGCCTCGCGCCGTGGATGATCACCGGCACCACCGGCATGCCGCCGCGCACGGCCGCCGCGAACGCACCGATGTGGAAGCGCTTCAGCCCCACGTGCTCGTCGAACGTGCCCTCGGGGAAAAAGACCAGGGAATGGCCCTGTTCGGCACGCTTGATCACGCGCCGTGCGTCGCGCTGGCGGCCGCCGCTGCTGTTCCTGTCCACGAACTCCGAGCCGATGCGCCGCATCAGGAACCCGGCGACGGGCATCCGGGAGGCCTCGCGCTTGATCACGAACGAGAATCGGGGCGGCAGCATCGCCTTCAACACGATGCCGTCGAGGTAGCTCGAGTGATTCGCCGCGACGATGCAGGAACCATCCGGCAGGTTCTGCAGTCCGATGACCGACACCTCGAGGCCGAGTACCCGCAGCGCCAACCGCGCGAGCGAGTGCGTCACGCTGCGCCGCCAGGCGAGGCTCGGCACGATGAGTGCGAGGATCGCGGCGAGGCAGAGCAGGGCGAAGAAGAGGACGAGCGCGAACACCCCGTACAGGGTCGAGAGCGCTCGCGCGAGCAATCGGAGCATCGATGCGAATCCTGGGGCGGTGGGCCAGTGTGCCTTCGTCGCCGACATTCTGTGAACTGGGTCCGGTTATGTTAACGGCGGGCGGGATCTGTGAGCGCAGTCACGCCGGGGCCGTCGGGGCGACTCGCATACTCCGCGCCACGAACGGTCCAGAGGTCACATGAGTACAGCAGTGAAGACCAGTGTCCTGACCCGCGCCCAGCGCGGCAGCGGCGGCACGCGCGGTCCCGGCCCGATCGACCGGTTCCTCGATGCGGTCTGGATGGAGCGCGGCCTCTCGCCCAACACGCTGGCCGCCTATCGCGCAGACCTGACCGCACTCGATCGCTGGCTAGAGGACCACGAGTCCGAACTCACCACGGCCAAGCGAGGCGACCTGCTCGCATTCATGGCCTCGCGCGTCCAGGCCGGGGCCCGCCCGCGCTCGACCGCTCGACAGCTCTCCAGTTTCCGGCGCTTCTACCGTCACCTCGTGCGCGAGGGCTCCCTGCGCGAGGACCCGACGGCCCAGATCGCCATGCCCAAGGTCGGGCGTTCGCTGCCGCGATCGCTCACGGAGGAGGAAGTCGAGGCCCTGTTGGCCGCTCCGACCGTGAGCGATCCGCTCGGGCACCGCGACCGCACCATGCTCGAGGTGCTGTACGCGACCGGGCTACGCGTGTCCGAACTCGTCAACCTCAAGCTCGCCGCGGTGAACCTGAACCAGGGGGTGCTGCGCATCGTCGGCAAGGGCGACCGCGAGCGGCTCATCCCGCTCGGCGAGGAAGCCGTGCAGTGGGTCCAGCAGTTCCTGCAGGGACCGCGCGTCGAGATCCTGCTCGAGCGCCAGACGGACTACCTGTTCCCGACGCGGCGCGGGGACCGCATGACGCGCCAGGCGTTCTGGCACATCATCAAGCGCTACGCCCGCAAGGCCGGGGTCGAGAAGGAACTCTCGCCGCACACGCTGCGGCACGCGTTCGCGACGCACCTCCTGAACCACGGCGCCGACCTGCGCGTCGTCCAGATGCTGCTGGGGCACAGCGACCTCTCGACGACGCAGATCTACACGCACGTGGCGCGGGAGCGCCTCAAGGACCTGCACTCGCAGCATCACCCGCGCGGGTGACGCCTCCCCGGGGTACCCCCTTGCGGCGGCTCTGCTAGACTGCCGCGCCGTCGGGTTGAACCCTCGGCTTTCACCGCTGTCTCACTCGGCTGTGAGGGATCGCTTCCTCGGCCGGACGGATGGATTGCATGCGCATCGCCAGTTACTTCGCCTGTACTGCTGCAACGACCCTGTTGTGCCTCGCGGTTTCGTCCGCGTCGGCGCAGGACCAGGCCGCCAAGCCGGCTGCGAAGCCGGCCGCCAAGCCTCCGGTCACCGCCCAGGCGCCCGCGCCGGTCCCGGCCGACGTGCGGGCACGGGTGGTGTCGAAGCTGCACGACGTGAGCCCGGCCGACGTGGCGGCGTCGCCGATCCCCGGCATCTATGAAGTGACCATGGGCGGGCTGATCGCCTACGTGTCGGCCGACGGCAAGTACCTGATCAGCGGCAACGTCTACGACCTCGACACGCAGACCAACCTCACGGCGACCCGCCGCAACTCGGCCCGCGCCAAGGCGCTCGCCTCGCTGCGCGAGGACCAGATGATCATCTTCTCGCCCGAGAACCCGAAGATGACGGTCACCGTGTTCACGGACGTGGATTGCGGCTATTGCCGCAAGTTCCACAGCCAGATCGCGGAGATCAACAAGGCCGGCGTGCGGGTGCGCTACATGCTGTTTCCGCGCACGGGCCCGGGCACCGAGTCGTGGAGCAAGGCCGAGGCCGTCTGGTGCTCGGCGGACCGCAAGGAAGCACTCACGCGCGCCAAGCGCGGCGAGCCCGTGAAGGCGAAGAACTGCGGGGACTCGGTCCTGAAAGCCGACTACGACATGGGCGACGACCTCGGCGTCGAGGGCACGCCGGCGATCTTCGCGCAGAACGGCGACTACATCGGCGGGTACCTGACCCCCGAGCAGCTCGTCCAGGCGATCCAGGAATCCCAGAAGGGCGCGGCCGCGCCCCGCTGATCAGCGCTCGAGCAGCGGCAGCTTGCCGGGTCGGCCGTCCCATTCCTTCGCGTCGGCCGGTGCGTCCTTCTTCTCGGTGATCACCGGCCACTGCCTGGAGAGTTCCGCGTTCAACGCCTTGAAGGACTGCTGACCGTCCGGCAGCTCTTCTTCCGAGAAGATCGCCTCGGCGGGGCATTCCGGCTCGCACAGCGTGCAGTCGATGCACTCGTCCGGGTCGATGACCAGCATGTTCGGCCCTTCGTGGAAGCAGTCCACCGGGCAGACTTCCACGCAATCCGTGTACTTGCACTTGATGCAGTTTTCGGTGACGACGAAGGTCATCGGTTCGCTCCGCGGGGTCTCAGGTTGCTGCCGCGCCCGTTGGCGGCTCGAGGGGCGCGTATTGTGCCAAACCGCCGCCGCGCTGCAAAACGGGCTGCTCAGCGGGGCGCCTGATTGCGGTAGTCGATCGACGTGAAATAGTGCTGCTCGAGCCCCTGGCGCCTGTCGTCCAGGTAGCGTCGCAGCGCGAAGTCCACGCTCCGGAAGGCGATGTCCTGCCACGGGATCTCGGCCTCCTCGCAGAGCATCACCTCGAGGCTCTCGGGCCCGGCGCCGAACTCGGGCGTGGGCAGCCGCGCGCGGAACATGACGTGCACCTGGTCCGCGTGCAGGACGTGCACCACGGCCAGCAGCGAGCCGACCTCGACGTGCGCCATGGCTTCCTCGACAGCCTCGCGCCGCGCCGCGTCCTGCGTCGTCTCGCCGTTCTCCATGAAGCCGGCGGGGATCGTCCAGTAGCCGAGGCGCGGCTCGATCGCACGCTTGCAGAGCAGGATGCGGCCCTCGTATTCGGGGACGCAGCCCGCGACGATCTTCGGGTTCTGGTAATGCACGCGGCCGCAGCCCGTGCAGACGTGACGGGGCAGGTGGTCGCCCTCCGGGACCTTGAGGGTGACCGGCTGGCCGCAATGAGGGCAGAAATTCACTGGGCGCTAACCGCTGGTCACTGATCGCTTCCGTGGTGCCGGGAGGGGGAATCGAACCCCCACGCTATCGCTAGCGCCGGATTTTGAGTCCGGTGCGTCTACCAGTTCCGCCATCCCGGCGCGGACCGGAAAGCTTACCCGATCGTTGCACGGCAGGCACAAAGCTATTGCTGTTCAATTAGTTACAGTCGCTACCGAAGGTCTTGCGGCAGGTCGCCATTCCGTGACGGCACCGCGGGACCGATTCCCACGCGAACCTATTACAATGCGCGCGGTCTGACTGCGCACCACGTCGCCTGCGGGCGGCACGCGTTCCTGCACGGAGAGTGCTCGCATGCGACGACGTCCCGGGTTGATTGCGCTCTGCCTGATTGCCCTCGCGGGCCCGGCCCGGGCCGACGACCGGCTCGTGTCCGAACTCGTCGCCGCGGCGCCGGCCGCCAATCCGAAGGTTCTCTCGCTCGCGGCCCGTGCGGCCGACTGCGCCCGCAAGCAGGGACTGCTGAGCGCGTTCCATCACCTCGCCGTCATCGACTATTCGCTGCCCTCGACGCAGCCGCGCCTGTGGGTCTTCGACGTGGACAAGGGGCGCCTGCTGTTCCAGGAACTCGTGGCGCACGGCCGGAACACGGGCGAGAAGTTCGCCGAGCATTTCTCGAACCTGGAAGGCAGCAGGATGTCCAGCCTCGGCCTGTTCCAGACGGCCGACACGTACTACGGCAACAACGGCTATTCCCTGCGCCTGCGCGGCCTCGACGCCGGCTTCAACGACAACGCGCTGTCGCGGGCCATCGTCATGCACGGCGCGGCTTACGTGAGCGAGACGATTGCGTCGCGGCTCGGCCGCCTTGGCCGCAGCTGGGGCTGCCCGGCCGTGCGACAGGAAGTCGCGCGCATGGTGATCGACACGCTGAAGGACGGCGCGCTGCTCTTTGCGTACTACCCCGACCGCAAGTGGCTCGCCGAGTCTCCCATGCTGAAGTGCGCGCCGGACGCGGAGTCCCGGATCGCGGAGAACGCGACGAGGCCTGCCGCGCCCCGCGGTTGAGCCGGGATCGCCGCTCTCTCCGGGCCGGTCCGCGGCACGGCGCGCGACCTTTTTCGGCCCTGGCGCATCTAACGGGGTGAATGTCCCCGTTTTCCGACAGCGAACTGCCTCCCGACACGGTCGTCCGTGCCCAGGCGGGTGACCCGGTCGCCCGCGAGGCGATCTTTCGAACCTTCGAGCGGCCCGTCCGGACGCTCGCGCTCAGGCTCGTGCCCCGGCGGGCCGCGGCCGACGACCTGGCCCAGGACGTGTTCGTGGACGTGCTCTCGAACCTGGCGAGGTTCGACGGGCGTGGATCGTTCGCCGGCTGGGTTCGCGCCATCACCGTGAACCGGTGCCTGATGCACCTGCGATCGCCCTGGCAGCGCAGCCTGCGCTGGCTCGACGCCCTCGGCGAGGGCGACCTGGCGCAGCCGGCGACACCGGCGACGAGCGACGGCGAACGCCTCGACCTCGAGCGTGCCCTCGCGCAGCTCGGGGACACCGCTCGAGTGGTGGTGTGGCTGCACGACGTCGAGGGCTATACCCACGCCGAGATCGGCGCTCTGCTCGGTGGCACACCCAGTTTCTCGAAGTCGCAGCTCGCCCGCGCGCACACGCGCCTGCGCGAGCTCCTCGAGCCCGATGGAGTCGAAGCACCATGCATGCCCGTATCGACCAGCTGCTGAGCCTGCGCGACGGCGAGCCGACCGATGCTGCGGTCCGCGCGCACGTCGAATCCTGCGGCGATTGCACGGATGCGCTCGTCCGCCTGCAGGGTGTCCGCGAACGCCTGCGCAAGCTGCCTCCGGCCGACGCGCAGCCGCACGCATGGCAGGCAATCGAGGCGAAGCTGGCGGGCCACGAGTCAGCCGCGCGGCGGCAGTTGCGCGTGACTCGGCTTGCGGCCGCCGCGTCGGTGGCCGCCCTTGCGGTGCTGGCCGCGGTGGCGCTGCAGGACCGGTGGCGCGTATCGCCAGTTCACGAGCCGGTGGTCGCAACTGCGCCTGCAAAGACGACCGATCCGGCCGCCGTCGAGCAGCTGCGCGAAAGATCGGTCGCGCTCGAACAGCTGCTGGCAGCCATGCCCGCGCGGCCCGCCGTCGAGCGCGCCGACGTCTCGATGCCGATCGACACGCTCGAGGCGCAGGTGCAGTGGCTCGACCACCAGCTCTCGCTCGCGGGAGCGGAGCGTGGCGGCCCGGGCCGTAGCGATGCCGAGCGGCTGTGGCGCGAGCGGGTGGAATTGATGAGCTCGTTGGTGCAGTTGCGCTATGTCGAGGCGCAGCGCGTCTTACTCTGAACCGGAGACCAGGCATGAAGAGAATCGAATCGAACCGCGGTGGCCGGGCCCTTGTTCGCGGCGCGGCCATTGCGCTGCTCGCGATCGCGAACCCACTGGTGGCAGCCGACGCGCCGCCCGACCAGGCCGCGCTCGAGAAGCAACTGGCGGATGCCCGTGCGCGCCTCGATGCGGCGGCACGGGAAGTGGCGAAGCTGAGCGCGGAACTATACGGTGACGAGGGCGCGCAGGCGATGAGGTTCATGCGTGGCGGTCCGCCGGGTGCGATGCTCGGCGTGAACGTCAGTGGCGCGCGCGATCGCGACGAGGGCGTCGAGGTCGTCGGGGTCAGTCCGGGCGGTCCCGCCGAGCGCGCCGGCCTCAAGGCCGGGGATGTCGTCGTCGCCGTGAACGGGCAGGCCCTGAAGAAGTCGGCGGAGCGCTCGACAGCGTCGCAGCTGGTCGCGTACATGCGTGGCGTCGAGCCCGGACAGACGGTCAAGGTGGAGTTCCTGCGCGACGGCAAGCGCCAGTCGGTGGAGGTGAATACGGTGGCGGCCGAGCCGCCTATGGCACGCATGATGCGCGACAGGATGATGGCGATGCCCATGGGCGAGGGGATGGGGATGCCCCCATTCCACCAGATGCTCATGGCCGATCGGCCGTTCGGTCCGCTCGAGATCGTGCCGATGACGCCGAAGCTCGGCCAGTACTTCGGCACCGACAAGGGGCTGCTGGTGGTCCGGGCGCCGGACGGTTCCAGCCTGGCGCTGGAGGAGGGCGACGTCCTCCTCACGATCGGTGGCCGAACGCCCGAAGGCCCGGGACAGGCCTTCCGGATCCTGCACTCCTACGAGCCGGGCGAGAAGGTGAAGCTCGGAATCCTGCGCAATCGCAAGCGCATGGAGGTCGAAGCCACCATCCCGGACCACGGCCCGATGGGTGGTCGCATGCATGCGCCGGGTGCCGGCCCGCGGGGACCGATGCCCCCGGCCCCGCCCGTGCCACCAGCGAATCCCGCCCCGGCGAAAGCCGGCGCGACCTGACGCCGCCGATCGATGGCAGAGGGCCCGGTCACACCGGGCCCTCTGCTAGCATGCGCGCCCCATGCTGCGCGCCGACATCCAATACGAGCTGCCCGACGAGCTCATCGCGCGTCACCCGACGGCCCGGCGCAGCGACAGCCGGCTCCTCCATCTCGACGGACGCACCGGCTCCGTCAGTGACCGACAGTTCGCGGAGCTTCCACGGCTGCTGCGCGAGGGGGACCTGCTCGTGTTCAACGACACGCGCGTCATCCCGGCGAGGCTCCACGGCTACAAGGAGACGGGCGGCCGCGTCGAGATCCTGCTCGAGCGCGTGCTCGACGGAAGTCGCGCACTCGTGCAGTTGCGTTCGAGCAAGCCGCCGGCGCAAGGCTCGAAGATCACGCTCGCCGGGGGGGGCGTGGTCACGGTGGCGGGCCGCGACGAGGAGTTCTGGCTGCTCGAGTTCGCAGAGGATCCGGGCGCCGTGTTCGAGCGCAGCGGAGAGATGCCGCTGCCCCCGTACCTGAAGCGGGCGGCGGAGGACTTCGATCGCGATCGCTACCAGACCGTGTACGCGCGCGAGCCGGGCGCGGTCGCCGCGCCCACGGCAGGGCTGCACTTCGACGAGCCGCTGTTGTCCGCGTGCCGTGCCGCGGGCGCCGCGATGGCCCACGTGACGCTGCACGTCGGCGCCGGAACGTTCCAGCCGGTGCGCGCGGATGACCTGCGCGAGCATCGCATGCACGCCGAGTGGATCGTGGTCCCGGCCGCCGTGTGCGAGGCCGTGGCAGGCTGCCGCAGGTGCGGTGGCCGCGTCATCGCGGTGGGTACGACCTCCGTGAGGGCTCTCGAAACGGCCGCCGCAGGGGCTGCGCTCCAGCCGCTTGCCGGAGACACCAGGCTTTTCATCACGCCGGGATACCGCTTCCGTGTGGTCGACGCGCTCGTGACCAACTTCCACCTGCCTGAATCGACGCTGCTGATGCTCGTGGCGGCTTTCGCCGGACGCGAGAACGTGTTGCGCGCGTACCGTCACGCCGTGCAGCAGCGATACCGGTTCTTCAGCTACGGCGACGCGATGTTCGTCGAGCCGGCGCCCGAGGCGCTCGCACCGCGGGAGTACGCGTGATGTTCGAGGTCCGGGCAACGAGCGGTCGTGCGCGCCGCGGGCGGCTCACGCTGCGGCGGGGAACCGTCGAGACGCCGGTGTTCATGCCGGTCGGTACGTACGGGACGGTGAAGGCGATGACGCCCGAGGAATTGTCGGGCCTCGGCGCCGACATCGTCCTTGGCAACACCTTCCACCTGATGCTGCGCCCGGGCACGGACGTGATCCGCGCCCACGGCGGGTTGCACGGCTTCATGCACTGGCCGGGCCCGATCCTGACGGACTCGGGCGGCTTCCAGGTCTTCAGCCTCGCGGAGTTGCGAAAGCTGACGGAGGAGGGCGTCCGCTTCCGGTCGCCGGTAAACGGCGACCCCGTGTTCCTGAGCCCCGAGATCTCGATGCAGGTGCAGACCGCGCTCGATTCCGACGTGGTCATGGTGTTCGACGAGTGCCCGCCGTACCCGGCCAACGAGTCGGACGCCCGCAAGTCCATGGAGCTCTCGATGCGCTGGGCGCGGCGCAGCCGCGACGCGTTCCGCGAGCTCGGCAATCCGAACGCGCTGTTTGGCATCGTGCAGGGCGGCACGCACGTCGCGCTCCGCCTCGAGTCGGTCGCGGCCTTGCGTGAAATCGGCTTCGACGGCTACGCGGTTGGTGGGCTCGCGGTCGGCGAGCCGGCCGAGGAGCGCAACGCCGTGCTCGACGCACTCGAACCCGAGCTGCCCGCGGACCGCCCGCGCTACCTGATGGGAGTCGGCACGCCGGCCGACATCGTGCAGGCCGTATCGCGCGGCATCGACATGTTCGACTGCGTGATGCCGACCCGCAACGCGCGCAACGGCCACCTCTTCACCAGCGAGGGCGTGATCAAGATCCGCAACGCCGCGCACCAGGCCGACACCCGGCCGCTCGACCCGGCCTGCGACTGTTACACCTGCCGGAATTACTCGCGCGCCTACCTGCGGCACCTCGACCGGTGCAACGAGATCCTCGGCGCCCGGCTCAATTCCATCCACAACCTGCACTACTACCTGGCCCTGCTGCGGCGCATCCGGGCCGCCATCGAGCAGGGGACCTTCGAGCGGTTCGCGGCGTCTTTCCTGGCGGGTCCGGAGGGCGGAATCGCCCCATCCGGCAGCCGGGGCGACCGTCGGGTATAATCCCGGACCTTTTTGATGCCCCCTGAGAGGGGCCGGTACAGGAGTTCCCTGATGGATTGGTTGATCCCGAGCGCGTGGGCGCAGGCCGCGGGCGGCTCGCAGCCGAACGCGATCATGCAGCTGCTGCCCCTCATCCTCATCTTCGTGGTGTTCTACTTCCTGCTGATCCGCCCCCAGGCGAAGCGGGCCAAGGAGCACAAGGCGATGGTGTCCGCGCTCGCGGTGGGCGACGAGGTCGTCACGAGCGGCGGCATCCTCGGCAAGGTCACCGAGGCCGGCGAGCAGTTCCTCACGGTCGAGGTCGCCGAGGGCGTGCGCGTCAAGGTCCAGCGTCACACGGTCTCGAGCGTCCTGCCCAAGGGCACGCTGAAGAGCGCCTGAGCCCGGGGGGAATCGGAACATGCACAGTTACCCGGCCTGGAAGATCTGGCTGGTCGCCATCGTCATGGTGGTGGCCACGCTGCTCGCGCTGCCGAACGTGTTCGGCGAGGCGCCGGCGCTGCAGCTGTCGCGCAACGACCGCGCGGCCTTCACCGACCAGACCCAGGCAGCCGTAACGGGCATCCTGGCGAGCAAGGGCGTCCCGCTGGACACCGCATACCGCGAAGGCGACCGGCTCGTGCTGCGTTTCGACAACGTCGACGAGCAGCTCAAGGCCCGTGACGCCATCCGGACGGCCGCGCCGCGCGAATACCTGATCGCGCTGTCGCAGGCGCCGCGTACGCCGGCGTGGCTGCGCAAGATCGGGCTGAAGCCCATGAGCCTCGGCCTGGACCTTCGCGGCGGAGTCTACTTCCTCTACGAGGTGGACGTGAAAGGCGCCGTGAAGCAGCTGCTCGAGAGCATGGAGCGCGACTATCGCACGGAGCTGAGGAACGAGCGCATCCCGTTCACCGGCATCGAGAACAACGGCGTCGACACGGTCCGCATCGCGCTGCGCAGCGGCGCGGACGCGGAGCGCGTCGCCGCGCTCCTGCGCAAGCGGGACCCTAACCTCGTGATCAATACGGACACGCTCGGCGAGGGCGGCTCGGTCAGCGTGCGCCTGACGCCGGAGCGCATCAAGGAGCGCCAGGACTTCGCGATCCAGCAGAACATCACGACGCTCCGCAACCGCGTGGACGAGCTCGGCGTGACCGAGCCCATCGTCGCGCGGCAGGGCATCGACCGCATCGTCGTACAGCTGCCCGGCGTCCAGGACCCGAACGAGGCCCTGCGCGTGCTCGGCGCCACCGCGACCCTCGAGTTCCGGCTGGTGGACGACCAGAACGATCCACTGCAGGCCGAGCAGACCAAGCGCGCGCCGCTCGGCTCGAAGCTGTATCACACGCGTGAGAACCGCCCGGTCCTCCTGAAGCGCGACATCATCGTCTCGGGCGAGCAGCTCGTGGACGCGAGTTCCGGGTTCTCCGAGGGCCAGCCTGCGGTGTACGTCAAGCTCGACGCGCGCGGCGCCTCCCAGATGCTGCAGACGACGCGCGAAAACCTCGGCCGCCCGATGGCCGTGGTGTTCATCGAGAAGAAGCGCGTCAAGGACGACGAGCCCTGCAATGGCACCCGCGCCGGCGCCGAATGCACGGAGGAGCAGGTGATCAGCGTCGCCACCATCCGCGGCGTATTCAGCAGCAACTTCCAGATCACCGGCCTGCTCGCCGGCGAGGCGCGCGAACTCGCATTGCTGCTGCGCGCCGGCTCGCTCGCGGCGCCGCTCTACATCGTCGAGCAGCGGACCGTCGGCCCGAGCCTCGGCCAGGACAACATCAACCGCGGCATGCGCGCGCTCGTCATCGGCCTGCTCGCCACGTTCGTCTTCATGGCGGTCTACTACCGGAAGTTCGGGCTGGTCACGAACGTCGTCCTGCTGTCGAACGTCGTGCTGCTGGCGGCGTTGCTCTCGATGCTGCAGGCCTCGCTGTCGCTGCCCGGCATCGCGGGCATCGTGCTTACCGTCGGCATGGCGGTGGACGCGAACATCCTCATCTACGAGCGCATCCGCGAGGAACTGCGCAACGGCGTGAGCCCGCACGCGGCCATCGGCGCAGGCTTCGAGAAGGCATTCTCGTCGATCGCGGACTCGAACATCACGACCCTGATCGCGGGCATCGTCCTGTTCACGTTCGGCACGGGTCCCGTGCGCGGCTTCGCGGTCGTGCTGTCGCTCGGCATCGTGACCTCCATGTTCACGGCGCTCATCGGCAGCCGCACGCTCATCCACCTGATCTGGGGGCGCCAGCGCAAGCTGGAAGCGCTCTCCATCTGAGGAGCCCCGCCATGGAATTCTTCCACAAGAAGACCAGCTACCCCTTCATGGGCACCCGCCGGCGCTGGTATGCGGTGTCGGCCGTGCTGATCCTGGCGTCGCTGGTCTCGCTCGCGGTGCAGGGGCTCAACTTCGGCATCGATTTCACGGGCGGCGTGGTGATGGAGTTCGCCTTCCCGAAGGCGGCGGACCTCGAGAAGGTGCGCGACGACCTCGGCAAGGCCGGATTCGGTGACGCCGCGGTGCAGAGCTTCGGCACGTCGAGCGACGTGCTCGTGCGCCTGCTGCCGAGGAAGAATCAGGACGTGAACCAGATCGGCCAGAGCGTGCTCGCCGCCATGCAGGCGCACGAGCCGGGCGTCGAGCTGCGGCGCACGGAGGTGGTCGGGCCGCAGGTCGGCCAGGACCTCGCCGAGAAGGGCGCGCTCGCCGTGCTGTTCACGTTCCTGCTGATCCTGGCCTACGTCGCGTTCCGCTTCCAGTGGAAGCTCGGCGTCGGCGCCATCGTGGCCGCGCTGCACGACCCGATCATCATCCTCGGCTTCTTCTCGATGTCGCGCATGACGTTCGACCTGCCAGCGCTGGCGGCGATCCTCGCGGTCATCGGCTACTCGCTGAACGACACGGTCGTGGTGTTCGACCGGCTCCGCGAGCGCTTCCTCTCGATGCGCAAGGGTACGTCGGAGCAGGTAATAGACGCGGCCATCAACGAGACCCTGTCGCGGACCGTCATGACCAGCGGCACGACCATGATCACGGTGCTTGCGCTGCTGTTCTTCGGCGGCGAGATCCTGCGCGGGTTCTCCGTGGCGCTCACGATCGGCATCGTGGTGGGCACGTACTCGTCGATCTACATCGCGAGTGCGCTCGCCCTCGACCTCAAGCTGACCGCGCGGGACCTCATGCCGGTGCAGCGCGAGAAGGACGCCGTCGACGACATGCCCTGAGCGCAGGGCGCGGGAATGACGCCAGCCGAGGTACCGCTGCCATGACCGGACTGGTCTGGGCGGGCTTCCTCGTCCTGTTCCTGTCGCTGCTGTTCCTGGATCTCAGCGTCCTGCACCGCGAGGCCGCCGAGCTCTCGGTGCGCGAGGCGCTGTTCTGGACGTGCTTCTGGGTCGGCGTGGCGTCGTCCTTCACGCTGGTCGTCTACGGCCTCTACGAGCACCGCTGGTTCGGGTTCGTGCCCGG
>VEPJ01000148.1 GCA_012026925.1 Gammaproteobacteria bacterium
ACGATGCCGGATTCGGCGTCCCGAGCACCTTCGGCGGCGTCATCCCGACGCCGACGATGGACAAGATCGCGGCGCAGGGCCTGCGCTACAACCGCATGTTCTCGACCGCGCTGTGCTCCCCGACGCGCGCGGCGCTGATCACGGGCCGCAACCATCACTCCGTCGGCTTCGGCGTGATCTCCGAGCAGTCGACCGGCTTCCCCGGCTACAACAGCATCATCCCCGAGACCAAGGCGACGATCGGCCGCATCCTCCGGGACAACGGCTACGCCACCGCGTGGTTCGGCAAGGACCACAACGTCCCCGCGTTCGCCGCGAGCCAGGTCGGCCCGTTCGACAAGTGGCCGGTCGGCATGGGCTTCGAGTACTTCTACGGGTTCGTGGGCGGCGACGCCAACCAGTGGCAGCCGAACCTGTTCCGCAACACGACGCAGATCTATCCGTTCAAGGATGCCGCGCCGGGCACGTGGAACCTGGTGACTGCGATGGCCGACGACGCCATCGACTACATCTACCGGATGCACCAGACCGATCCGTCGAAGCCGATCTTCATCAAGTACGCGCCCGGCGCGACGCACGCGCCTCACCACCCGACCAAGGAGTGGGTGGACAAGATCAGCGCGATGCACCTCTTCGACGACGGCTATGAGAAGGTTCGCGAGCGCATCTTCGAGAACCAGAAGAAGCTGGGGGTGATCCCGAAGGACACCAAGCTCGCGCCCTGGCCGAAGGAACTCCTGAAGCCCTGGGATCAGCTCACGCCGGATGAGAAGAAGCTCTTCATCCGCCAGGTCGACGTCTTCGCCGCGTACGCGGCCTACAGCGATCACGAGATCGGCCGCGTGGTCTCGGCCTTCGAGGACATCGGCCGGGGCGACAACACGCTGATCATCTACATCAACGGCGACAACGGCACGAGCGCCGAGGGCGGGCCGCTCGGCACGCCGAACGAGGTCGCGTTCTTCAACGGGCTCAACGAGCTGCCGGCCGAGGTCCAGCTCAAGTTCTACGACGCCTGGGGCACCGAGTACACCTACAACCACATGTCGGCGGGCTGGTCCTGGGCCTTCGACACGCCGTTCTCGTGGTTCAAGCAGAACGCCTCGCAGCTCGGCGGCGTCAACCAGAACATGGTCGTGTCCTGGCCGGCGCGCATCAAAGACAAGGGCGGCCTGCGCCAGCAGTTCACGCACGTCATCGACGTGGTGCCGACCATCCTCGAGGCGGCGGGCATCCGCGCGCCCGACTACGTCGACGGCATCAAGCAGGACGCGATCGAGGGCACGAGCTTCCTCTACACCTTCGATGCGGCCAACGCCAAGGCGCCGTCGCACCACAAGACGCAGTACTTCGAGATGATGGGCCAGTGGGCCCTGTACCACGAGGGCTGGTTCCTCAGCACGGCCGTCAACCGGGCGCCCTGGCAGGCCTTCGGCCCGGCGAACCCGGATCCGCTGAACAAGCAGGTCCTGCAGCTCTACAACCTCAACACCGACTTCAGCCAGACGACCGACCTCGCGAAGAAGTATCCCGAGAAGGTCGCGGAAATGAAGCGGATGTTCGTCGAGCAGGCGAGGAAGCACGAGATATTCCCGATGGACGCTTCGGTCGCCGCGCGCATCGTGGCGCCGCGCCCGAACATCACGGCCGGGCGCACCGAGTTCGTCTACACGCACCCGATGACCGGCCTGCCGCAGGGCGACTCGCCGAACCTCCTCAATGCGTCCTACACGTTCACGGCCGACATCGACGTCCCGCAGGATGGCGCCGAAGGCATGATCGTGACCTCGGGCGGACGCTTCGGCGGCTACGGCTTCTACCTCCTCAAGGGCAAGCCCGTGTTCCTGTGGAACCTCGTGGACCTCAAGCGCCTGAAGTGGGAAGGCCCAGACGCACTGGCCCCGGGCCGGCACACCGTCACGTTCGACTTCAAGTACGACGGTCTGGGCGTCGGCACGCTCGTCTTCAATGACTTCAGCGGCGTCGGCCGCGGAGGCACGGGGACCCTGAGCGTCGACGGCAAGGTCGTCGCGACGCAGCAGATGGAGCACACGCTGCCGATGATCCTGCAGTGGGACGAGGCCTTCGACGTCGGCTCCGACACGCTCACCGGCGTGAACGACGCGGACTACCAGCCGCCGTTCGCGTTCACGGGCAAGCTGAACAAGCTGACGCTCAAGATCGATCGGCCGAAGCTGTCGCCCGACGAGGTGAAGAAGCTCCGCTCGGCGATGGAGGCGCAAGCCCAGGCCCAATGATCGAGCGCGGAGGGGCAGCGCCCTTCCGCCCGCGAAGCTGGAGGGGGCAGCGCGAGCTGCCCCCTTTTTCTTTGCCGGTGTCGCCCCGGGCAGGACTGTGCGCGACGCATGCGCGCACAATGCGATCCAAGGGAGCCTGAGCCGAGCCGACCACGTGGAATTCAACAGCCGGCGCATTCGAGTCAACGACATCGAGCTGAACGTCGTCGTCGAGGGCGAAGGCCCCGACGTGCTGCTCCTGCACGGCTTCCCGGACGACCACGCCGTCTGGCGCAGGCAGATCCCGGCGCTGGTCGCGGCCGGTTACAGGGTGATTGCGCCGGACACCCGTGGCTGCGGCGCGAGCGAGATCGCGCCCGACGTCCGCGGCTATGCGATCGATCAGCTGGTGGCCGATCTCGTGGCGCTGCTCGACGCGCTTGGCGTCGGGAAGGCGCGGGTCGTCGGGCACGACTGGGGCGCGATCCAGGGCTGGCAGCTCGCGATCCGGCACCCGGAGAGGGTCGAGCGCCTGGTCGCACTGTCCGTCGGCCATCCCAATGCCTATGCACGGGCCGGCCTCGTGCAGAAACTGCGGGGCTATTACGTGCTGCTTATCCAGCTGCGAGGGCTGATGGAGTTCCTGTCGACACGTTCCGATTTCCGGATGCTGCGGCGACTGGCCGGATGCCAGGAGGAATTCCCGCGATGGAAGGCGCTGCTCTCGCGGCCGGGTCGGCTGACCGCAGGGTTCAACTACTACCGCGCCAACGTCCGCCTACTATTCGCAGCGGACTATCCCGCGGTGCGGGTTCCCGTGGTCGGCGCCTGGAGCAGCGGCGATCGATTCCTCGTCGAGAGACAGATGACGAACTCCGGGCGATATTGTGCCGCGGGATGGCGGTACGAGCGGCTCGACGGCCCCGATCACTGGCTGCAGTTGTCGGCGCCGGGGGAAGTGAACGCCCTGCTGCTGAAGCACCTGGCCTGACACGATAGACTGCCAGCATGGGCAACGCTCTCGACGTCCTGGGTTCTACCCTCGCCTCCTCGCTCCGATTCTGGCGGGGTACCAACGCCCGCCCCGCGCGCAAGCAACCTGCCAAGCCGCTGGAGCTCTACGAATTCGAAGCCTGCCCCTATTGCCGGCTCGTGCGCGAGGCCCTGACCGAGCTCGACCTCGACGCGATGATCTATCCGTCGCCCCACGGCGGTAAACGCTTCCGGCCCAGGGCGAAGAAACTCGGCGGAAAGCGGCAGTTCCCCTTCCTCGTCGATCCGAACACGGGCACGAAGCTGTACGAGTCGGCGGACATCATCGAGTACCTCTACGACCGCTACGGCGGGCGGCCCGCGCCATCGCGCCTGCTGCGTCCGCTCGATGTGGCATCGTCGGTCGCGGCAGCAGCGCCTCGGCTGGGGGCGGGTGCGCGAGCACGTCCTTCGCGAGCGCCGAAGAAGCCGCTCGAGTTGTACAGCTTCGAGTCGAGTCCTTACTCGCGGCGCGTTCGCGAGATGCTCTGCGAGCTGGAGATCCCGTACCTGCTCCACAGCACCGGCAAGGCCCTGTGGCAGGATCTCGGGCCGCCCTCGCTGCGCGCGACCTTCTTCCCGCACCTTCCCGTCGAGGGCCGCAACCGCAAGGCGCTGCTCGCGCGGGCCGGCAAGGTGCAGGTGCCGTATCTCGTGGACCCGAACAACGGCGTCGAGATGTTCGAGTCGGCCGCGATCCGGGACTACCTGCGCGAGACCTACGCGCGGTGATGATCCGCTGGCTCGTGGTGGTCCTGTTCGCCACCCTCGCCGCCTGTACCACGACACCGAAGAAGCCGCCGGCCGGCACCGTGATCCGCGAGCAGGCACGCTGGGTGCCTGCAAAGTGGGACGAGTTGCCCGGCTGGAACGACGACCGCGTGCAGCAGGCGTGGCCCGCGCTGCTGCGCAGTTGCCAGCGCCCGAGCCCGGAATGGACCGCGCTCTGCGCACGGGCCGAGCGGAGTCCACCGCGCAACGACGGCGAAGTGCGCGCCTGGCTGACGCAGAACCTGCGGCCGTATCGAGTCGAGTCGCTGCACGGCGTCACGCAGGGGCTGATCACCGGCTACTACGAACCAACCATCGCGGCGCGCCGCAAGCCGGGCGGCGCATTCCGCGTTGCGCTGTATTCGCCGCCGCCCGACCTTGCAATGCGCAAGCCGTACTGGACGCGGCGCGAGATCGACACCGTGCCGGCCGCGAAGGCGTCGCTCCGCGGACGCGAGATCGCCTACGTCGCCGACCCGCTCGACGCCCTGGTCCTGCAGATCCAGGGCTCCGGCCGCCTGCACGTCACCGAGCCGGACGGGCGCGTGCGCACGACGCGCCTCGCCTACGCGGGCAACAACGAGCAGCCGTATCAATCCGTCGGACGCTGGCTGATCGACCAGGGGGAACTGCAGCCCGGGCAGGCGTCGTGGCCCGCAATCAGGGACTGGGCGCGGCGCAATCCGGGCCGCGTCGACGAACTGCTGTGGTCGAACCCGCGCTACGTGTTCTTCCGCGAAGAAGCAGTCACCGACCCGACGCTCGGCCCGCGCGGCGCACAGGGCGTGCCGCTCACCCCGGGACGATCGATTGCGGTCGATCCCCGGGCCATGCCCTACGGCACGCCCGCGTGGATCGAAACCACGGAGCCGTCGTCGGGCCGGCCGCTGCGTCGCCTGGTGCTCGCGCAGGACACGGGCAGTGCCATCCTCGGCGCGGTCCGGGCGGATTATTTCTGGGGCTGGGACGGCAGCGCCGCGGACGAGGCGGGCCGCATGAAGCAGCCGCTGCGCATCTGGGTGCTCTGGCCGCTATAGTTGGCCGGCAGGCAACAGGGATCCAAGATGCAGACACCGACGGACGTCTCGGTCGTACCACGCGACATCCACTTCTCGATCGAGGCAGCCCGCGGGACCGCCTGGGTCGGCGGCAATCCGGTCGCGACCGCCGTGTTCAACGCGCTGTCGCTCACGTTTCCCGACGGTGAGCGGCTCTTCATCGACTCGGTGCGCAAGTTCCGCGCCCAGCTGAGCGGCAAGCTCGCCGAGGACGCACGCGCCTTCATCGCGCAGGAATCCATTCACTCGCGGGAGCACGCCGCCCTGAACCGCTGCCTCGACCGCGAGCACTACCCGGTCGCCTGGATCGAGTCGGCGATCCGCAAGCGCATCGACTTCATCCGCAAGCTGGGACCGATGCGGATGCTCGGCGTCACCATCGCGCTCGAACACTTCACGGCGATGCTGGCCGACATGTTCGACGGGGACCCGGAACTCTGGGATGGAACGCCGGAAGAACTGCTGCGGCTGTGGCGCTGGCACGCGATGGAGGAGACCGAGCACAAGGCCGTCGCCTACGACGTCTTCCTCGAGGTCACGAAGGGCTGGTCCGTTTCGCGACGCTACTGGTTCCGCGTCCGGGTCATGCTGCTCACGAGCGCGCACTTCACGGTCAACGTCATCCGCTACGCGGCCGCGCTGCTCGAGGCCGACGGCGTGGGACGCTGGGCCGCGCGTCGGCAGGTCGCGTGGTTCCTGTTCGGCAAGCCGGGCCTGTTCCGCAAGCTCGGTCCGCGATACCGGGAGTGGTACCGGCGGCGCTTCCACCCGTGGGACTACGACAATCGCGCGAAACTCGAGGAATGGCGCAGGCAGTTCGCCTGACGGATGCATCCCGATACAGTCCGCAACATTCCAGACGCACTCGGGTTACACACGCGGCGCAGCATCCTCTCCAAGGACCGAATCCCCCCGGTCCGCTCGAGGAGAGAAGAGATGCAAGCACTGAAGAAAATCGCCGGCACGACGCTCATCGCCGGGCTCGTCGCCATCGCCGGATCGGCGGCCGCTGCCGACCGGATCCAGGCCCGCGACCAGCTGCACACGCAGGACCAGCTGCAGACGCAGACCCAGGACCAGCTCCAGACGCGTGACCAGCTGCGGACGCAGGACCAGCTGCACGTGAGCGATCCGGCCGGCACCCCGGCCGCCGATCCGATGCAGACGCGGGAGCAGGCGCAGGTCCAGCAGCAGGGCGAGACCAAGGCGGCGACCAAGTCGCAGGTCAAGAACCAGCAGCGACAGCAGTCGAAATCCGCGGCAGGCACCGCGCGCGCGCAGAAGCGCGGCGGTCACTAGCGCGACGACACGACGCCGGGACCGCCCCCGTCCCGGCGTCGTGAGCCCTCGCTTACCCCGGAGTCCCTACATGCTGTAGGCTCGCCCCAGGACTGGTTGGCCCCGAGTGACCTGGACGATGGCTGGCGGCCGCATGCGAACGCTCGCCCGTCAGCCGATTCGCTGGCTGACCCGCGCGCGATTGCTGTTTCTCGGGCACGAGGAGCTGATGGGCCTCGTGTTCTGGGCGGCGTTGACCGGATTTCTCGGCGCGCTCGCGAGCGTGCTGTTCCGCGAAGGGATCCGCCTCTTCCAGTGGCTGCTGACCGGTGAAACCACTGGCCTCGTCCAGACGGCCAGCTCGCTGGAGGGCTGGCACCGCGCCATCACGCCGGTGATCGGCGGAGTGGCGGCCGGCCTGGTGCTGCACTTCGGGTCCCGGCTGGTCGGGCAACGGCGCTCCGTCGATTACATGGAGGCCGTCGCGGTCGGCGACGGGACCATCGCGGCCCGCCCGACGTTCGTCCGCAGCCTGTCCTCGCTGCTCACGATCGGCTCGGGAGGGTCGATCGGCCGCGAGGGTCCGATGGTGCAGCTCGCAGCCCTGATCGGCTCCAAGCTGGGATTGCTTTCCCAGTCACCCGTACCGCGACGCCGCCTCCTCGTCGCCTGCGGCGCCGCGGCGGGCATCTCCGCCGCCTACAACGCACCGATTGCGGGCGCCCTGTTCGTCGCGGAGATCGTCCTCGGCTCGATCGCGATGGAGAGCTTCGGTCCGCTGCTCGTCGCGTCGGTGACGGCCAACGCGACGATCCACCGCTTCCTCGGCTATGGCCCGGTGTTCGTCGTCCCGCACATGCGGTTCGGGGCGAACTGGGAGCTCGCCTTCTACGGCCTGCTCGGCGTGCTGATCGGTCACCTCGCGCCGTTGTTCCTCGAACTGCTCGAACGGGCCCGGCACGGTTTCGACGCGCTGCGCGTCCCCATCTACGTGAAGCTCGGCGTCGGCGGCCTCGTCGTCGGCGTCGTCTCGCTCGCGTTTCCGCAGGTCTGGGGCAACGGCTACAGCGTCGTCTCGACGATCCTGAACGGGCAACTCTTCGGGTGGCTGCTGCTGGCCGTGCTGGCGGCCAAGGTCGTCACGACGGCAGCGACGGTAGGTTCGGGCGCGGTCGGTGGCATCTTCACGCCGACGCTGTTCGTAGGCGCCGCGGTCGGCGCGGCGTCGAGCGCACTGCTGCACCTGGCCATCCCCGCGGCGACGTCTTCGCCCGGCGCCTACGCGCTCGTCGGCATGGGTGGTTTCCTGGCCGCGACGACGCACGCACCGCTCATGTCGATCCTGATGATCTTCGAGATGACGCTCGACTACGAGGTCGTGCTGCCGCTCATGCTCGCCTGCGTGACGGCCCACTTCACGGCGAAGGCGTATCGCAAGGGTCGGTCCGTCTACGAGGAGTCGCTCAAGCGCGATGCCGTGACCGGCGAACCGGAGTGGCACCTGCGGACCGTGCGGGCCCTCATCAAGCCGACCGCCGCCGTCGTCCGGGAACACTCGACGTTGCGTCGGATGCTGGAGGAACTCCCGAGGCGGCCGTTACGGACCGTCTACGTCGTGGACGAGCGGCAGGAACTGCTCGCGTCGCTCGAGCTGCCACGCGTGCTCGACGGGATCCGGAAAGGAGAGATCGATCCCGACCTCGAAGTCGGCCGGCTCGCGACGCCCGTTTCATTCGTCCTCACACCGGACATGACGCTGACGACCGCGCTCGACGGCTTCCTGCGCGAGCAGGCGAAGACGCTGCCGGTCACCGCCGGGCAATGGCACACCACGCTGCTGGGAGAGGTTTCGCGTCACGACCTGCTGCTCGCGCTGCAGGACCGGATCGGCGGAAAGGGCTGACCGCGTTCGTCCTCGGCCTCATGCCAGCGGCTTGAAGCCGCTGATCGTCGCGACGAGATGGCCGTCGTCGTCCAGCCGCAGGTCGAGCCGGAGCCCCAGCACCCGCGCGATGGCACCCGCCAGCGACAGTCCGAGGCCTGCGTGAGTCCCGCCGTCCCCGGCGCCGACACGGAAGAACCGCTCCCCGAGGCGCGGCACGTCGGCGGCCGACAGATGGGGCGCCTGGTTGGCGAGTTGGATCTCCCCTCGCGGATCGAGCTTCACCGTCACGGTGGACCCGGCCGGCGCGTGGGCCATCGCGTTGTTGAAGAGGTTCGAGAGGAGCCGGCGCAGCAGCGCTATGTCGGTGTGCACCCAGACTTCGCCGGGCAACTCGACCTCGATCGTCAGGGCCTTGCGGCCCGCCCCCGCGCTAATCCCGTCGACCTGTTTCCGCAACTTGGCCGCGAGGTCGACCGGCTCGGGCTGCGGCACCTCGAGCCCGGCCTCGTACCGCGTCAGCGCCATCAGGGAATCGACGATCTGCTCCATCTCGGCGGCCGCCGCGCCAATGTCGCGCAGCACCGCCCTCAGCACTTCGGAATCCTGCTGCGAGACTCCGACATCGGTGAGCAGCCGCATCTCGGCCAGCGGATTTCGCAGCTCGTGGGCCACGTTGCGAGCGTAGCGCTTCTCTCGGGCGATGCCGGCCAGGAGCCGGTCGAGCAGCGCCGAGAAGCTGGACGCGAAGGACTGCAGTTCCGTCGGCAGGGGTCCCGTGTCCAACCTCGCGTTTGGGTCATCGAGGTCGACGCGGGCGAGGGAGTTCGCGAGGTCGTCGAGAGGCCGCAGGCCAGCCACCACAGACAGACGGGCAATGACCAGCACGGCGAACAGTGTTGCCAGTGCAACCATGAGCAGGGACATGTGGATCCGGGTCTCGAGGCTCTCGAGTGACTCCGTTTCCTCCGTCGTCACGACCTCGAGTCGTCCGCGCGAATCGCCGGCCTCGAGCGCAAACGCCTCTGCGATGGCGCGCCCTGCGTGCCCGTCGGGCAACGTCAGGTCATAGTAGGTGGGCGTGCCGACCACGGAGCCGAGTCGCGGCAGGTCCTTTCCCGCACTCGAGTCGGAGCGCGCCAGCACGCGTCCTGCGCCGTCCCAGATCTGGAAGAAGTCCTGGTGTGTGCGGGTTCGGAAGCGCGGCATGAATTCCGCGATGCTCTCCTTGCCCGGATGCGCGACCGCATAGGCCGCCACGGCACGCATCCTGAGCAGGAGGTCGTTGTCTATGTGACGGTAGATCTCCTGGCGGATCAGCAGGTGCAGCCCGAAGAAGCTGATACCCATGACGACCACGAGGCCGACAACGAGATTGAAGGCCAGGCGTCCGCGCAGCGAGCTACGAGGCCTGTCAAGAAATGACATAACCGAAACCGCGACGCGTCTCGATCAGTTCCGGCAGGCCGGCCCGCGCGAGCTTGGCACGCAGCGTGCTCACCAGGACCTCGATCACGACGTCGGAGGAGGCGCTGGTGCTCTCGTACAGCTGCTCGAAGATCGCCCCGCGCGACATGACGTGCCCGCGGCGCCGCAGCAGCAGCTCGAGCAGCGAGTACTCCTTCGGCGTGAGCGGCAGCGCCTCGTCGTCGATTCGCGCGAGGCGTCCCGCCGTGTCCACCTGCAGACGCCCGTGCACCAGGATCGGCGACACCTCGCCGGCACCGCGGCGCGACAACGCGTTGATGCGCGCGAGCACCTCCTCGAAGGCGAACGGCTTGACGAGATAGTCGTCGGCACCGAGATTGAGCGCATCCACCCGGTCCTGGACCTGGTCCCGGGCCGAGAGCACGAGGATGCGCGGCTTCACCGGCCGCCCCTTCAACGCCTTCAGCAACTGGATGCCGTCCATCTTCGGCATCATCAGGTCGAGGACCATGACGTCGTACTGCAGGCTGTCGAGCAGTTTCATGGCCTCCGCGCCGTCGCCGGCCGTTTCGACGGCGAGCCCGTGCGCGTGCAGGCCGGAAGTCAGGGCCTTCCGGACCCGCTCGGAATCGTCCACGACCAGGACGCGCATGCGCGCACTTTGAGCAGGACGCCGCCCCCGTGCCATCCGTATCGGCAACGAGGGTCGCCGGGGGGCGGCGACCGCAGGCACTACTCGAGCCCGACGAACCGGGCGGTGTACACGCCGGCCCAGCCTTCCGCGCTGGTGCCGCCGACCATGCTCACGCCGACCGCAAGCCACTGTCCACGGAAGCCGTCGCGCTCGATGCCGAGCGCGCTGATCGTCGTGCCGGCCGCCTCCGGATCCACGATCGAACCCGCCATGCCCGTCTTGAGCAGCGTGACCAGTTCACCCGGTTTGGACGCCGCGCCGGGCGCGGCGGGCGAAACCTTGCGTACGAAGATCGCATCGCTACCGTCGCTCGTCCTCGCCTTGACGGCCGACGTGCTCGGCACGCCCGTTGCGGACACCGCGCCGAAGGTTGCCGAACGCCAGCGTGCGGGCTCCTCGATGTCGTCGCCGCCTTCGCCGCCCTCGCTCATCCCGGGCGCACGGCCGGAGAAGTTCCAATAGACGAAGTCGAAGATGCCGTCGCTCTCGGTCTTCGCAATCGCGACGATCGTGCCGAGTTGCAGGTCCTTCACGAAGAAGCCCTGGTGGTCGGGGACGTTCTTTACGGTTCCGTTGTGGTACTTGAGGCAATACTCGCGGACCGCCTTGTTGCCCTCCTGGGAGCAATACAAGGTCACGGGGTGCGTCTCACTGCCCCAACTCCCCCAGAACAGCGCGTGACGGCCGTTCGAGGAGAGTGACACCGCTTCTCCGAATCCCGTGAACGTCTGGCCCGGCTCACCCGGCACCGGGTCGCCGATTGCGACGACTTTCTCGAGCTTGATCGGCTTGTTGCCGATCCGTGCGCGATAGATGCCGCCGCCCAGCAGCGGGCTCGACTCCTGGACGTAGCCCGCGAACACCACGTATTTCCCTGCGGCGCTCGGCGGCGCCGTGGAACCGAAAGTGGTTGTGCCCATTCCGGGAATCGGAGTGTACGAACTCGCGACGACCTCGAACGGCGACGTGCCGCCCTTTGCGACCACGTCCCTGTAGAAGACCCCGGTCTTGCTGCCGCCGGCCGTGAAGTTTCCCTTCGTGACGACGATCGTGCGCTCGGTGACCGCCGGCGATCCCGGGAACTGGTCGAAGCCGACTCCAGAGCCCGCCTCCGTGATCGGCACCTGGAAGTACTCGAACCCTGGGACGTCACCGACCATGCTCGCCGCCGTGCGCGGCAAACCGGCTGCGTTGGTGTAGACGCCGGCCGTTCCCGTCCGGCTGTCCGTCCCGTCGCTCAGCGTGAAGGTCCACACCGGCTGCGACTGTGCGCGTGTCGCGATCGTGTCGGAGCCGGCGTCGATGCGAGGCACCGACGGGAACTCGTTGAACTGCGCGAGCTGGCCGTTGTAGAGCGAGTTGTTCGGCTGCGGCACCGTACCGCCGCGCGTGAACACCGTGCTCACCGGAGTGAGCTCGTCCATGTCGCGGATGTAGATGCCGTGCTCGGGCTGGTTGCCCTGCGCCTGGCTGCCCCCGCCGCTACTGCCTTCGCCGCCACGGCTCCGTGCGCGGAACACCACCATGCCGTGCGCGTTCACGGCCGGCTGGTTGTAGCTGTTGAAGGTCTTGCTCGTGTTCGGGATCAGGTCGCCGTTGTTGGCGACCGTGGACCACGTGTAGACCAGGTCTCCCGCGTTCGATGCGAACGCGGCCGTCGTGCACAACAACGCGATCGATGCGCGAAGTATCGTCCTGGATTCCATGACTTGCCCCCAGCTGTGTAGAAACGTTCCATCGGACTCGTCGAAACCTTGAACTCCCAGATCCCGCCTGGCCGGCCGGAGCGACCGACCGGCCAGGGGGTTCACCGCCGGCTTGAGCCGGCGGGCTGGGGGCTCAATGACTACTTGCCGCCCGTCATGCCGCCGCCACCGCCGCTGCCGGCCCCCATGATTTCGAGGACGGCCTCGTTGCCGGAGCACACGCCGGCATCACAGCTCACAAAGCTGCCGCGAGGGATCGTGTACGTGATGCGGTAGGTTCCCGCAGTCGTCACACGCAGGTTGTAGCCGTACACGATCTTGCCGGTCGCGTTGATCTCACCGCCGGCCGTTCCGTTGAACACCGCGGGCGACTCCGGCACTCCGTTGACCAAGCGCTCGATCTTGAGGGTGGCTCCGGGGTCATGCACGACGGCGCCGAGGTCTTTGGCCACGGGTAACCAAGCACCCTCAGTGCCCCCCGCCAGGTGCCCATAATCAGACACGCGGTCGAGTTCGCTGGGTTCGAGCTTGATTACTTCGTAGCCCTGCTGCCCTGCTGCCAAACCCGCGCCATCCCACAACACGAGTTCGACCCGGATCGGGCTGCCGACCTTCAGCGACGCGTCGCCGGCGAGGTTGTCACCCCACGCGCCGATAACGCCGATGCCAGTTCCCGTAGCAATCTCACACGGCGCCTGCCATGCGGCGTCACGCTGGACATAGTAGTAACCCGCGGTGACGCAGGACTCCGTTCCATCTTTGCTCGTGGCGCAGCTTTCCGGGTAGTAGACCGGGTCCTTATTGGGCGGGACCAGGTCCGTAAAGCCGGTGGTATCGCAATCAAGCGTAAATGTGCCCTTCGTGCCAAGCAGGAT
>VEPJ01000081.1 GCA_012026925.1 Gammaproteobacteria bacterium
GCGAGGATGTCCATCTGCCGGCCGGCGTCGTTGATGTAGTACTCGCGGTGGACCTTGAAGCCTGCGGCGTCGAGCAGGTTCGCGAGCGTCGCGCCGAACGCGGCGTGACGGCCGTGGCCGACGTGCAGCGGGCCGGTGGGGTTGGCGGAGACGAACTCGACGATGACGCGCCTGCCCGCGCCCACCTGGCTGCGTCCGTAGGCCGAGCACTGCTCGACGACCCGGAGCAGCTCCTGGTGGTAGGCGGCCGGTGCGAGGAAGAAGTTGATGAAGCCGGGACCCGCGATCTCGACCTTCGCGACGAAGTCGTTCTTCGGCAGGGCGTCCACGATCGCCTGCGCGACCTCGCGCGGCTTGCGCTTCGCCGCCTTCGCAAGCTGCATGGCCGCGTTCGTGGCGAAGTCGCCGTGGCTCGTGTCGCGCGTGCGCTCGATGGTCGGCGCCGCCAGGCCCGCGCCAGCCGCGCGCAGTTCGTCGGGAAGTGCGGCGAGTGCGTCGCGCACCAGGTTTTCTATCAGGTATTTCAAGGTGTTGCCGTCAGGAAAGGTCCGGCGAGGGCGGTCAGTCTAGGGAATTCCACGCGGGGAAGCGAGTCATAATGGTGACGTGGTACCGCCGTGTTTTGCGGCGTTTTCATAGGATGGGCACGGGCCCAACGCGGCGAAAGGAGTCCAGCCATGCGCACTTCCCGTCTCAACGTGTCGAGAATCGTTCCGGTCTTCCTGGCGGCCGCACTGCTCGTGGGCTGTGGTGGCAGTGGCGGCGGGGGCGATACCACCAAGCAGAAAACAGGGGCCCTGAAGCTCTCGATCACTGACGCCCCGGTCGATTCCGCGCAGGAGATCTGGATCCAGTTCCGGGCCGTCGAGTTCAAGCCCGTGGGTGCGGACCCCGTCATGCAGGTCCTCAAGGATGCGCAGGGTGCCGCGGCTCCGAAGCGCATCAACCTGCTGCCGCTGCAGGACGGTCGCACCGCCCTGCTGCTCGATGGCGTCACCCTGCCGGCGGGCAGTTACGAGTGGATGCGCCTGATCGTCGACAACGAAACCAACGTCCGGGACTCCTACATCGTCGTGAACGGCAACGAGTGCGAGCTGCGCATCCCGAGCGGCGACGAGTCGGGCCTGAAGATGACCCGCGGCTTCACGCTGCCGGCGGGCGGCACCCTCGCGCTGACGGCCGACTTCGACCTGCGCAAGTCGATCCGCCAGCCGCCGGGCCAGCAGGGCAGCGGTGTGAACTGCACCCAGGCTTACCTGATGAAGCCGGTGCTGCGCCTCGTCCAGGACTCCGAGGTCGGCGCGATCACGGGCAAGGTGGACCCGAGCCTGTTCGTGGCCGGCTGCACGCGGATGGTCTATGCCTTTTCCGACGGCACCAATGCCGCCGGCAGCACCGTGCCCGACGACTATGACGGGACTGCGCCCGACCCGATCCAGATGGTCAAGGCCGACGCGGTGACCGGCAACTACCAGTTCTCGTTCCTGCCCGCCGGAAACTACACGGTCGCCTTCACCTGCGGCGAGGACGACATGGACAAGAACGACGCCCTGACGTTCTCGGCACCGAAGGGTGCCGTGGTGCAGGCCAACCTCGTCACCAGCGGCGTCAACATTCCCTAAGGTCGGCAGGCCGAGTCATGGGCTGACGGCGAGCCCGTTCCTCTCGAGGAGCGGGCCCCAGCGCGCGTCGTCGTGGAGGCCGCGCAGCAGGGGATCAACCCGGGCGAAGGTCAGTCCCGCGTCGTGGGTCGCGCCGGCGCGATCGAGCCATTCGAAGGCGGCATCGATTTCGCCGCGAAAGGCGTGCACCTGCGCCAGCTGGTAGGCCGCACCTGACGTGTCCATCTGCATCAGGCCGCGCAGCGCGGCATCGGATTCCTCGCGGTTGCCGAGTGCGTGCTGGACGAGGGCCAGCCCGGTCAGTCGCCAGAAGTCGCTTTGTTCCTGCCGAATCTCGCCGAGTGCGGCGGCCGGGTCGTTCTTCGCGAGCTGGATGCGGGCCAGATGGAAATGCCCGCTCAGCCACCCGGGGCTCAGTTCGAGGACCTTGCGGCGCAACGCCTCGGCCTCGTCCAGTCGACCGGCGAACAGGCACGCATTGCCGTACACGGCGTGCACGAGCGGGCTCAGGGGATCGGCGCGCAAGGCCTGCTGGCAGTAGCGCACGGCGTCGTCCAGCCGGCCGCCACGGATTGCGATGTTCGCGACCCGGGTCAGGATCCGCGGATTGCACGGTTCGAGTTCGCGCCCGCGTTCCAGGCGACGCATGCCGCCATCGTGGTCCACCCCGTCGACGACGTCGAAGTAGCCGAGCAGCGACATGGGCTCGGCGAGGTTCGGGTCGATGGCCAGCGCCCTCTCGGAACACTCCCGCGCCCGGCGGGTGCCTTCCGCATACTCGATCAGCGAGTTGTTCGCCGCGCCCCAGTAGACGGCGCCGAGCGTCGCCCACGCCGGGGCAAATCCGGGATCGATCGCGAGCGCCGCTTCGAGTTCCTGCACGGACTGCCGGTAGCCCGTGGCCGACGCCAGCTCGCTGAAGTGGCGCCCCCGGAGGAAGTGGGTGTACGCCTCCGTATCGGTCGGGCTCGAGCGCGGCGCCGCTTTGCCGAGCAGCTTCATCTCGAGTTCGTCGACGACCGCGGCTGCGATCTCGTCCTGGATGGCGAAGATGTCACCCAGGTCGCGGTCGTAGGCCTGCGACCAGACGTGCGAGCTGTCGGCCGCGCGGATGAGCTGGGCCGTGATCCGGACGCGGTTGCCCGCCTTGCGCACGCTGCCCTCGAGCAGGTGCGCGACCTTGAGCTCGTGCGCGATCGTCGCGGCATCGACCGCGCGTCCCCTGAACGAAAATGACGACGTCCGCGCGACGACGCGCAGCCCGGGCATCCGCGCCAGGAGATTCAGCAGTTCCTCGGAAAGCCCGTCCGCGAAATGCGCGTTCGACGGGTCGTCGCTCATGTTGTCGAATGGCAGCACGGCGATCGAGTTGTCGGTGGCGCCGACGGCAGGGGGTGCCTCGGCGACCCGCTCAGGTGGGGGAATGTCGACCTCGCGCCTGATTCCCTGCGGCGTGATCTGGTGCATCCACGACAGGACCAGCGCGAGCGGAAAGCCGACGAGCAGCACGACGAATACGAGCTTGAGGCCCCACGCAGGCACCTCGAGCATCTGCAGCAGGAGCCCGGCCACCTGCAGCAGCAGCCACGCGGCGGCGGCGTAGATCGCCGCCGTCTGGAAGACCTTGCGACGCTTGAGCTCTGCAATCAGGCGCATGGCGGCGGTACTCCCCCGGCTGCGAGAGTACCCGTCCGTCCGGCCGCGGGCTAGAACAGCTCGAGCGGATCCACGTCCAGCGACCAGCGAACCCTGCGTGCCTCGGGCAGTTCTTCGACCGCCGGCAGCCAGCGCGCGAACAGCCGCTGCAGTGGCGTATGCGATGGTGCATGCAGGAGCAGCTGCGCGCGGTAATGACCGGCCCGTCGCTCCATTGGCGCGGCGGCGGGCCCGAGCACTTCGACGCCGTTCGCGGCCAGTGACTCGGCCAACCCGCGTGCCCGGTCGAGGAATGCGATCGGAGCCTCCCGCCGCGCAGCCTCGGCACGCAGTACGGCGATGCGCGCAAACGGCGGCCAGAGCGCCTGCTTTCGCTCCTCGAGCGCCGCGGACGCGAAGGCGTCATATCCGCCAGTGACGAGCTGGGCGAGCAGCGGGTGCTCCGGGTATTCGGTCTGGACCAGGACTTCGCCCGGGCGTTCCGCACGCCCGGCCCGCCCCGCGACCTGCACGATCGTCTGCGCGAGCCGCTCGCTCGCGCGGAAGTCGGTGCCGAAGAGCCCCTGGTCCGCGTTCAGCACCACGACCAGGCTGACGTCGGGGAAGTGGTGACCCTTGGTCAGCATCTGCGTGCCGACGAGGAGCCGCACTTCCCCGCGCGTCACTCGGTCGAGCGCTTCCTCCAGCGCACCCTTGCGGCGTACGGCGTCGCGATCGATGCGCGCGAGTGGCACGCCGGGGAAGAGACGCGCGAGCGTCTCCTCGATGCGCTCCGTCCCCTGGCCCACGGGCTTCACCGCCTCGCCGCAGCTCGGGCAGATCTCCGGCACGCGCTGCTCGGTCCCGCAGTGGTGGCAGTGCAGCCGCTGCTCGCGCTGGTGTACGGTCAGGCGCGCGTCACAGCGCGGGCACGGCGCGACCCAGCCGCACGACGGACAGAAAAGCGACGGCGCGTAGCCGCGACGGTTGAGGTACATCAGCACCTGGCCGCCCGCGTCGAGGTGCCGCTTGACCGCGAGCACCGTGGGCGTGGCGATGCCCTGCGTCTCCGCGTGCCTGCGCAGGTCGATCAGGTGCAGCGTCGGCTGCGAAGCCCCGCCCGTGCGGGTCGGGAGGTCGAGCAGCGTGGCCTTTCCGGCCCGCACGCGCTCGAGGCTCTCGAGCGACGGCGTCGCCGATCCGAGCACGACCGGGATCGACAGGCGTTGTGCCCGCACGAGCGCGAGGTCGCGTGCGGAATACCGGAAGCCTTCCTGCTGCTTGTAGGACGGGTCGTGCTCCTCGTCCACCACGATGAGGCCGGGGCGTGCGAGCGGCGCGAAGATGGCCGAGCGCGTGCCGATCACGACCGGCGCGGTCCCGACGCGTGCCGCACGCCAGGCTCGCAGCCGTTCCTGGTCAGTGAGCGACGAGTGCAGTACGGCCAACGGGGCGTCGAACCTCGCGGCGAAGCGGGCGACGAGTTGCGGTGTCAGCGCGATCTCGGGCACGAGCACCAGCGCCTGCTCGCCCCGCGCGACGACCGCTTCGATCGCGCGGAGGTACACCTCAGTCTTTCCGCTCCCCGTGACGCCGTGGAGCAGGAAGGGCGCAAACGATCCGTGAGCGGCCTCGATCGCGGCGATGGCCGAATGCTGCGCGGGTGTCGGCTCGGGACCGGCGGCGGTGCTGACGTCCGCGCGCGACGGTGGGGTCTCGGTCACCTGCAGTCGCGTCACCCAGCCGCGCTTCTCGAGCTCGCGAAGGTGGTCGCGCCATCGCTGCGAGAGAACGCCGAGTTCCGCCGCGTCGGCGCTGTCGCGCGAGCGCAGATAGTCCGCCATCTCGCGCAGGCGATTTGCGCGGGCCGGGAGATCGGAAGTGTGTCCGGTCCGCGCGGCCGCACTCAGGGTCCAGCGCTCGCTCGTTTCGAGCATCGCTGCCCCGGATCGCAGCGGCGCGGGGAGTGCCGCCGCGATGACCTCGCCGGGCGGATGGCGGTAATACTCGGCCGACCACTTGAGCAGCTCGAGCAGGCGTTGGTCGAACACCGGTTCGTCGTCGATGAGCCCTAGCGCCGCCTTGAGTTTCGCGTCGGGCAGCTCCGATCGGGAGCGATGCTCGACGAGGACGCCCACGACCCGACGGCGACCGAACGGCACCCAGAGCCGCATGCCCGGAAGCAGCGATGCAGGGTCCACGTGGGGCGGCGCGCGGTAGTCGAAGAGCCGCCGCAATGGCGCGTCGATGGCGATGGCGAGTACGCCGGTCATGGGCGGGGCCGATTATGTGAAGTTGTCCACAGTCGCTGTGGATAAGTCTGTGGATCGTGTGCGCGTAAGGAATCCAAGTGCCAGTCCCGCCGGCGAGTTTTTCAATCTGGACACAAAATCGCCGGCCGAAGATTACTCAATATTAATCAGATACTTGTCCCGCGCCCGGGGCTTTGCGCTGGACTCGGTCCAGACTCGCCGCACCAGCCGCGACGCGTCGGCCGGAGGGGCCGCGGCCGCAGTGCAAATCTTCGTCATCAATGCACGTCAACCGATTGGCCCGACTCGCGTTTTTCCTGTTCGAGGATTGTTGTCAGCAATTCCCGAGCGCGCGAGTCTAACCCCATGGCGGACGTTACCTGTGTCGAAAGCGACGATCCGCCGCCGGCTGCTAGCGCCGGCCGACTGGAGTGCCGGGAGGCGCCGTTGGAGCAATCCGTCGAGCTGAATCACTTCCTTGCGGGCGTCGAGCGCCGCGCGCTGCGCATCGCCGAGATCAGCCTCCGCGATCGGGACGACGCGCTCGACGTGGTGCAGGGCGCGATGCTGCGGCTGGCGCACAGTTACGGCACGCGGCCCGCCGTCGAGTGGAGGCCGATCTTCCATCGCATCCTGTACAACGGGATCCGCGATTGCCAGCGGCGCCGGTCGGTCCGCTCACGCATTTTCGCGTTGCTGCCCGGACGTCGGCAGGACGACGATTGCGAAATCGCCGATCCGCTCGAGAACGTCGCGGACGGCGCCCCGGATCCGGCGCGGCGCGTCATGGCGGACGAGGCGATGCGGCGGCTCGAGCGCGCGCTCGCCGCGCTCCCGGCGCGTCAACAGGAAGCCTTCGTGCTGCGTTGTCTCGAGGGTATGGACGTTGCAGAGACCGCCGCGGCGATGGGCTGTTCCGAGGGCAGCGTCAAGACGCATTATTTCCGCGCACTGCAGGCGTTGCGCGCGGAGCTGGGCGAGGTGTGGTGATGGAAGACCAGGCCGGTCGAGAGGACAGGTTGGAGCAGCGGGCCCGCGAGGTATTCGACGCGAGCGTCGAGTCGCTCGACGAGGATGCCCGCTTGCGGTTGAGCCAGGCCCGGTTCGAGGCCGTGGCTGCGGCCGAGCGGTCGGTATTGGCGCGCTGGTCCGTGTGGGCGCCGCTCGGCGCGGCGGCGGCGACGGTGGTCGTAGCAGTGCTGCTGTGGCGATCTCCCGACCAGACGTCGCTGCCGCCCGCCACGGCCGGCAACGGCGAAGCCGCGGCGGAGGCTGTCGAGCTGCTGGCCGACGGCGAGGACCTCGATATCGTCGAGAACGACCTCGAGTTCTACCAGTGGCTGGACGCGACGAGCCTGGATGCGTCGGGGAGCACCGGATGACGGACCGCGGGACCGTGGTCGCGGGCGACGGGATGGCACGGGAGCTGCACGAGTGAAGACGTTCATCGCGATGATCATGGCGGGCCTGCTGCTCGTCGCGTCACAGGCGGTCCAGGCTGATGGAAAGGCGGCGAATTCGCACGGCAGGAGCTGGCAGCAGTTGTCGCCCGACGAGCAGAAGGCGCTGGCGCCATTCCGCGATCGGTGGGACCAGTTGCCTGCCGAGCGGCAGGACGCGCTCGCTCGCGGCGCCGATCGCTGGGAGTCGATGACGCCCGAGCAGCGCGAGCAGGCGAAGCAGCGGTTCCAGCGCTGGCGCGATCTGTCCCCCGAGGAGCGGCAACGCCTGCGCGAGCGCTACCAGGAGTTCCGGCAGCTGCCGCCGGAGGAACAGCAACGGCTTCGACAGTCGTACCAGCGGTTCAACGAGCTGCCCCCCGACCAGAAGCAGCAGTTGCGGCAGCAGTGGAAGCAGATGACGCCGGACCAGCGCGACGAAGCGCGCAAGAAGTCCAGGAAGATGACGCCCGAGCAGCGGCAGCAGTGGATGCAGCAGCAGGACCAGCCGCCGGAGAGATAGCGAGATCGGGGACTGTCCCCAACAGGGGACCGTCCCCAATTTCGTCCCGATTTCTCGATTTCCACACAGCACGATCCGGGTGGCGCCGGTGGAGCGCCGGTCGCATCCTTTCGCCCATGGACTTCACGATTCGCGGACTCCCGCTCGAGCACTGTTCACACCTGCTCGACGCGGACGACGAAACCCTGCGGGCGGCCGGTGTGACTGTCTGCACCGCGGACGCGCCGCACGCCTACCCGTGCCGCGTTACGCTCGAGGACGCCGTGCCCGGGGAGGAAGTCCTGCTGCTCAGCTACGCGCACCAACCCGGCCCTTCGCCTTACGCCGCTTCAGGCCCGATCTTCGTCCGCCGCAAGGCCACGGCGCGGCTCGAACGTCCGAATTTCGTGCCCGACCAGCAGCGCCGTCGCCTGCTCTCGGTACGTGCCTACGACCACCGCGACTGGCTCGTCGATGCGGACATCGTCCCGGGCAGCGATCTCGAATCGCTGATCGAGCGGTTTTTCGCATCCCCCGACGTGGCCTACCTGCACGTCCACAACGCGCGCCCCGGCTGCTACGCCTGTCGCGTCGATCGCGGCTGAACGCGGACGCACCGAAATCGCTTGGAATTCTGCGCGCGTTCGCCTAACGTCGGCCCCGCGATCGCACGTGGTCGCGCACAACCATCATCCAGAGGTCATCGTTTCCCCATGGCAAAGGCCAAGAAGTCCGCGAAGAAGCCCGCTCGGAAGTCCGCCCCGAAGACCGCCGGCGCGCCGGTCAAGAGCGTGTTGAGCAAGTCCGCCCTCGTGCACCACCTGGCCGGCACCTCGGGCGCCGCCGCGAAGGACGTGCGCGCGGTCATCGCCGCGCTCGAAGAGACGATCCGCGCCTCGATCAGCAAGAAGGGCCCGCGCACCTTCGTGCTGCCCGGTATCCTCAAGATCACGGCCGTGGCCGTGCCCGCGAAGAAGGCACGCAAGGGCATCAACCCGTTCACGGGCGAAGAGACGATCTTCAAGGCGAAGCCCGCCACCGTGAAGGTGAAGGTGCGCCCGATGAAGAAGCTGAAGGACGCCGCGACCGCCTGAGGCCTGCATCAAGCCGGCCGGGGGCGTGCGCTTGGCGCGCCCCCGGCCGCGGCCCGCATCATCTGTCGGGCTATGCACGTCCCGCGACGTTACCCATCCGCGCCAGCGCCAGCCCGGCGGCGAGGTAGCACGCGCCGGCGAGGATGAGCACCGTCAGGAAGCCGAACATCATGGCGAGCATCAGCGCCGTGATGGTCCCAATGACGGTGAAGAAACCGTTGATGCCCCAGGCCCACGGCACGAGGCCCGGCGCCTCCTCGGCGACGATCCCGAGGCCGGTGGGGAAGGGCATGCCCAGCATCACGCCGAGCGGTGCGATGACGGCGAGTGCGACGATCACGCGTAACGGCAGCGTCAGGCCGAGCGCAGCCTGAAAGATCAGCGGCGTGAGTACGGCCGTGGCGGCCAGGACCGCGAGCAGTGCTGGAATCACGCGTCGCAGGCGCTGCCGCGCCGAGCCGCTCAGCCGGCCGGCGAGATACGCCCCCAGGCCCGTGCACATCAGTAGGCCCGCCAGCACCACCGCGAACGTGTACACCGGCTGCCCCAGGAACAGCGTGAAGTGCTGCAGGAACACCACCTCGATGAAGATGAAGCCAAGTCCCAGGGCCGCGAAGTACACGAGCATTCGACCGCGTCCGGCGGCCCGCAGATCGTCGCGCTTGAAGCGCACCAGCGGCAACACGATGAATATGCCGGCAATCACCGTGGCCTGTAGCAGCAGCACGATCAGGCTCACCTCCGCCACCGGGCGATCCTCGAGCGCCATGCGGCCCATCTTCCCCTGGCTGAAGAGGTCGCGGATGGTGCTCCAGTCGATGCTCGACCAGCGCGTGTGCTGGTTGAAGAACGGCTGGTTGTCCGTGGCCGGCGCGATCTGGTGCGGATCGGCCGCATACACGGCGCGCACATCCGGCGCCGTCAGCAGGCGCTGATAGATCGTGTCCGCCGGTGCGTCGAGCGGTGTGTACAGACGCGCGTTCTCCCCGTAGGCCGAATCTACGCGCAGGAACGCATCGATTGCGCGGACCTCCTCCGCCGTGAACGGCGTCTTCTTCATCAGGAAGCCGGCATTGAACGTGTTGGTGCGGGCGGTCTCCGGGTTCGCGTCGGGACGCCCGCCGAACGCGTAGAAATGCGCCGGCAGGTCGGTAGCGCCGCGGGCCTCCAGGACCTCCCGTCCGGTCGCGAACAGACGCGCGATCTGATTCTCGGGCCGCGTGAAATAGATGACTCCGTCCGGTGTCAGGTGGTCGAAGTAGTCCTCAAACGCCTCGCGCGTGAGTACGTAGTTCTCGGTGAGTGACAGCGCGCCCGACGCAACCGCCGCATTGCTGATGGTGTGTACCGAGATGATCGCGTCGTACCGGTCGTGCGACCGGCGCACGAAACTGCGGCCCTCTGCCGTGACGAGCCGGACCCCGGGCTCGGCGAACAGCCCTCCCCAGCGGTCCCCGAGGGGTCCGGTGATGACCTCGTTGATGATCGGGTTGACGTCGATCGCCGTGACCGAACTGGCGCCATACCGCACGGCGTCCAGTACCTGCGCGCCGGCCCCGGAGCCGATGATCAGCACGCTCGGCTCGTGTCGACCCAGGTAGGCGACTTGTGAATCGAAGTCGAGCGGATCCTTCATCCCGCGGGCGACGACGCGAAAGTCCGGACGCAGGTCCCGTATCCCGGTGAAGGCCGTGCCGGCGTCGAAGACGAACACGAACCGGTCGTAGGCACGCTTCTCGTTCGGTGGCGTGTGGAAGAAATCGATCCGCGAGAAGGTGTTCCAGGCCGAAAAGATCGGCATCCCTTTCGGCGCCCGTTTGTTCGGCGTGATGGACAGCGGCAACGCGGAATCCGCGAACCACGCCAGCGTCCCGGTGCCGAGCGCGAGGACCGCGCTCGCGAGTGCGATGGGGCGCGCCTGCTGCCAGCCGAAAGTGGCCGCGGCGACCAGCCCCACGGCGGCCGCGAACACGACCGAGCCCGCACCACCGACCCGCGGCATCACCATCGCGATTGCAGCACAGCCCAGCCCCGCGCCCAGCAGGTCGAACGCGTAGAGGCGATTGACGACGGCGGCACCGCGTGTAAAGAGCAGTGCGAGCGCGAGCCCGGCGCAGAAGAACGGCAGCGCGACGACGATGAAGTACAACGGCATGAGCCAGAACTGCCGCGCATCCGTCAGCAGGTTGAACGGGTCGAACGGGAGCCGTTGCTGCACCCAGAAGCAGGCGACGACCAGCACGCCGAACAGCAACGCGAGGATCGCCAGCGATCGATCGAGCGGCGCTTCCTCCCGCAGCCGCCGCCACAGCGCGAGTGTGACGCCGGATGCACCGAAGCCGAGCAGGGCGGTCGAGATGACCAGGAAGCCGAAGTGGTACCACAGCGTGACGGACATCACCCGCGTGAGCGACAGCTCGAGCAGCAGCGTGCCGAAGCACAGCAGGAAGACGCCTGCGTAATGTCGCCCGCCGATGGCGGTACTGCTGGACTGGGTCATCCGGGACGGTCTCCTGCGCCCCCCGGCGCCGCGTCGTTGTTCGATTTCTTGCACTCGAGCCGAGACTTGGACTCGATGTCCCGGAGCATGACCGAAAGGCGGAGGAATGTCGAAACCGGGGTGTCGCAGTGCAGGCCGCTCTGCGGTGCCGGGACTGCGACCATCCCGGCGCAGCCGCCTATTTCGCGCGCGACTGCTTCGCCTGCCTCAAGACCAGTTCCAGCGCTTCGAGAAACCGCGAGCGGTCCTTCGGTCCGAACGGCGGCGGACCGCCACCCACGCCATACGCGCGGAGTTCCGAGGCGAGTTCGCGGCCCGCGAGCGCGTTGCCGATGTTGTCCCCGGTGAACGGCTTCCCTGAGGGCCCGAGCACCCGGGCCGACTTCCGCAGGCACCGTGCCGCGAGCGGGATGTCGGAAGTGATCACGACGTCGTCGGACTCGACCTGCTCGACGATCCAGTCGTCCGCCGCATCGAACGCACCCGGCACCACCTGAACCCGCACCCGCGGTGCGCGCGGCACCGCGAGCCATGCGTTCGCCACGAACACCACCGGCAGGCCGTGTCGCTCGGCGACCTTCACGGTCTCCGTCTTGACGGGGCAGGCGTCGGCATCGACGTAGATGTGAACGCCTGGGCTCATCGCGGCGGGACGGGTCCCCGGGTCGAACCGGTCCCCGATCTCGCCCGTCAGCTCTTCAGCGCCGCGAGCACCTCTTCGAGCATCTTCTTCGCGTCGCCGAACAGCATCCGGTTGTTCTCCTTGTAGAACAGCGGATTGTCGACGCCGGCGTAGCCCGACGCCATCGAGCGCTTCATCACGATCGAGGTCTTCGCCTTCCACACCTGCAGCACGGGCATGCCGGCGATCGGGCTCGTCGGGTCTTCCTCGGCCGACGGGTTCACGATGTCGTTGGCGCCGATCACCATCGAGACGTCGGTGTCCGGGAAGTCCTCGTTGATCTCGTCCATCTCGAGCACGATGTCGTACGGCACCTTCGCCTCGGCGAGCAGCACGTTCATGTGGCCCGGCATGCGGCCCGCGACCGGGTGGATGCCGAAGCGGACGTTCACGCCCTTCGCGCGCAGCAGCTTGGTGATCTCGTACACCGTGTGCTGTGCCTGCGCGACGGCCATGCCGTATCCCGGCACGATGATCACGTTCTTCGCGTCGCGCAGCATCTCCGCGGTCTCGGCCGCGCTGATGGCCGTGACCTCGCCCGCGGGCTGCGCGCCCGCCGCGGCCGGTGCTGCGCCTTCGGCCGTGCCGAAGCCGCCCGCGATGACGCTCAGGAACTTGCGGTTCATCGCGCGGCACATGATGTAGGAGAGGATCGCGCCGGATGAACCCACCAATGCGCCGGTCACGATGAGCAGGTCGTTCGAGAGCATGAAGCCCGTCGCCGCCGCGGCCCATCCCGAGTAGCTGTTCAGCATCGAGACCACGACCGGCATGTCGGCGCCGCCAATCGCCATGACCATGTGCACGCCGAAGAGCAACGCAATCACCGTCATCACGATGAGCGGCAGCATGCCGGACTGGATGTCGGGCGCCTGCAGGAACTTCACGCCGAACCAGGCCACGACGAGCAGGCCCGCGAGATTCAGCCAGTGGCGCGCGGGCAGGAGCACCGGCTTGCCGCTGATCTTCGCGGCGAGCTTGCCGTACGCGATGACGGAACCGGAGAACGTGACCGCGCCGATCAGGATGCCGAGATAGATCTCGATCTCGTGGATCGCCTTCTCGGAGCCCGTGAACTCGATCGAGGTGTCGATGTAGCTCGCGAAGCCGACGAGGCACGCCGCCAGGCCGACGAGGCTGTGCATGATGGCGACCAGCTCCGGCATCTGCGTCATCTGCACTTTCTTCGCGGCGTAGAGGCCGA
>VEPJ01000027.1:0-10454 GCA_012026925.1 Gammaproteobacteria bacterium
TACAGCGCCAACTCGGCCCACAACTACCAGCGCATGCCGCACATCGTGACGATGAACACGGTGCGCCAGGTGATCCCGCGCATGTGGCTGCCCGAGGCGATCACGCAGGGCAAGGCCATGGGCTGGGTGAACGACGTCTCGACGGTGCAGGGCCAGTTCTTCCCGTTCGGCTACCCGGCGCCGGGCCACGTACGCGTCGAGATGCTCTACAAGTACGGCAGCCAGATGTTCGGCACGATGGTGGACGGCAACCGCTGGGCGCGCATGTACCAGCACGAGAGCCTGAAGTTCATCGTCAACCAGTCGGTGTGGAAGGAAGGCGAGACGCCGTTCGCCGACGTGATCCTGCCCGCGTGCACGGTGTTCGAGAAGTGGGACATCGGCGAGTGGTACAACGTCGGCGCCGGGTACGTGCTGCACATGTACTCGATGAACAACCACCGCGTGATCTCGATGCAGCACAAGTGCATCGAGCCGCTGGGCGAGTCGAGGTCGGACTACGACATCTTCCTCTCGATCGCGGAGCGGCTCGGCCTCGGCGCGGTGTACTCGGAGGGCGGCACCTCCGAGCTCGACTGGTGCAAGCGCGTGTTCGACTCCTCCGACCTGCCGAAGCACATCACGTGGCGGCAGTTCCTGAAGAAGGGCTATTTCGTCGTGCCCCCGGACCCGGAGCCGGCGCGCGCAGCGACCGCGAACCGCTGGTTCTACGAGGGCCGCAGGAAGGACACGCCGGAGCCCTATCCCCTGCCCTCCGATTACGTGAGCGGCTACGGCGAGGGGCTGCAGACGCCGACCGGCAAGTTCGACTTCATATCGCACACGCTGAAGCGCATCGACGATCCGGACCGACCGCCGCTAAACAGGTACATGCCGACCTACGAAGATCCGAAGCGCAATCCGGAACTCGCCGACTTCCCGCTCAAGCTGCAGACGCCGCACACCCGCTACGCGTTCCACGTCATGGGTGACGACGAAGGCAGCAGCGTCAACGACATCCGGGAGCACCGCGTATTCAAGGACGGGCACTACTACCTCGTGGCGCGGATGAGTCGCGAGGACGCGGAAGCGCGCGGCATCCGTGACGACGACCTCGTCCGCCTCTGGAACCGCCGGGCCTCGATCGTCTGCGCGGCGCAGGTGACGGACCGGTTGCGACCGGGCGTCGTGAGCGCCTACGCGGGATCGGCCCAGTACCGGCCCGTGGGCGAGCCCGGGCGCTCCACCGACCTCGGTGGCTGCGTGAACATGCTGTGCCCGAGCGAGTCGATCACGAAGAAGGGCCACGGCATCAAGCCGAACGCGACGCTCATCCAGGTCGAGAAGTGGACCGGCGTGGACACGTGGAAGCCGGTGGAGGTAGCGTGATGGCCGCCAAGTGGAACCTGATCGTCGACGTCGCGCGCTGCGACAACTGCCGCCTGTGCTTCCTCGCGGTCAAGGACGAGTACATCGGCAACGATTTCCCGGGTTACTCGGCCGCGCAACCCGTGCAGGGCCAGAACTGGCTCGACATCCGCCGCAAGGAGCGTGGCGCCTATCCGATCGTCGAGGCACGCTTCATGCCCGTGATGTGCAATCACTGCGACGCGGCGCCCTGCATCGACGCGGCACGCGATGGCGCCGTGCGCAAGCGCCCCGACGGCGTCGTGCTCATCGATCCCGGGCGGTCCAAAGGCCAGAAGCAGATCGTGGACGCCTGCCCGTACGGCGCGATCTCATGGAACGAGGAGAAGCAGATCCCCCAGGCGTGGCCGTTCGACGCGCACCTGCTCGACGGCGGCTGGACCCGCACGCGCGGCGAGCAGGCCTGCCCCGCCAACGTGTATCGCACGATCAAGGTCGAGGACGCGGAGATGCAGCGGATCCGGGCCGAGGAAGGCCTCGAGGTCCTGAAGCCCGAACTAGGCACACGGCCGCGCGTGTACTACAAGAACCTGCACGTCATGACGAAGTGCTTCGTCGGCGGGACCGTGGTCATGCACGTGGGCGGCGTCGAGGAATGCGCCGCCGGCGTCGAGGTGGTGCTGAAGCAGGATGGCCGCGAGGTTGGCCGGGCGAAGACGGACATCTTCGGCGAGTTCAAGATCGATCGGCTCGAGCCGAACACGCGGGGATATCGGCTCGAGGCAGCCGGTTCCGCGGGACGCTGCTCCATGCAGTTCGACCTCGGCGAGGAGAGTCGCTATCTCGGGGTCGTGAGGCTTAGCGCCGAGTAACGTGACCGGCGTCGCTTGCGCGCGGTGGCAGCGTGCAGCAGGCTTGCGTGCATCGCCGATGCCGCCGGAGTCTCCCCATGAATTCACGCGCACCGATTCTCGCCATGATGGCCGCCCTGCTCGCGGCGAGCGTCACTTCCATGGCGGACACCACGGCCGTCTTCACGAAGGACGAGATCGCCATCATCAATGGCTATTACGCGCAGCATCCCGGTGATGTGGACCCGGCCTACGGCAAGAAGCCGAAGGGCAAGCCGCTGCCGCCCGGCATCGCAAAGAACCTGGCGCGCGGCAAACCCCTGCCCCCGGGAATCGCCAGGCAACAGTTGCCGCCGGATCTCGTTCGGCAGCTGCCGCCGGTCCCGAGCGGTTATGAGCGAGTCGTCGTCGACGGGCGAGTGCTGCTGGTCGACATCGCCACGCAGATCATTCACGACGTGCTGATGGAAGCCGTCTACCACTGATTCCGGCACCGGGCGCGAACGGTAAATGACGCGGCGCGCAGCCGCGGACAGGGCGGCCGGGCCCCAGTTGTTCGATTTGTGACGTGCGGCACGACTTTCGAGCCTGTTTTCTGCGCCCGAGGTCTTGTGTCGGATCCCCTGCGTCTGGAAGCTCGTGCTTCGCGCACTGGCGTATGAGCAGGGGTGAACACCGATGCTCAACATGAATCCGTCGATGCTGCACAAGGCCCTCGAGCGGCTGGAGCAGGCTTCCCACGACCACGCGGCCTGGCAGGAGCATCTCCTGCGAGTCATCTTCTGCGGTGAACCGATCAATCCGGACGACCTCGCACCGACCGCACACCTGCGCTGTCACTTCGGACGCTGGTATTTCGAACAGGCGCCGCCCGAGCTGCGGGAGCGGCCGTCCTTCGCCGTCATCGGCGCGGAACACGAGCGCCTGCATCGCATCGCCGCACAGCTGCTGCGCGACGTGGAAGCGGACTCGCCGGTGGTGCGGAGCGACTTCGAGGAGCTGGTCGCGGGAAGCGCCGGGCTGCGCCTCGCCCTCGATGCCCTGCGGCACGAAATCGAGGCCGGACTGCGCGACCGCGATGCGCTGACGGGGGCCTACCGTCGCGTCGAAATGCTGCCCGAGCTGCGCGAGTGGCACGAGCGCGCACGAACGGGCGGCCCGCCGTGCTGCATCACGCTCATGGATGTCGATCAGCTCCAGGCGATCAACGACACGCACGGCTACCAGGTGGGCGACCAGGTCCTGATCGGGGCGGTGCGCTTCCTCGTCGAGCATCTGCGTGGCGACGACAAGGTATTCCGCTACGGCGGCAACGAGTTCCTGCTCTCCTTGCCCGGAGCGGACCTCGCGGCCGGCCAGGCGGCGGTTGCGCGCATCCGCGAAGCCCTGTCGCGCCGGCTGCTGATCGTCGGAGCCGACGGCGTTGCCATCCACGTCACCGCATCGTTCGGGATCGCGCTGCTCGATCCCGAGGTCGGTGTCGTGGATTCCATCGACCGCGCCGACCAGGCGCTGGTACTGGCCAAGGCCGCCGGAGGAAACCGCGCGATCAGCTGGGACCCGTCGGTCACGACCGGCCCGAGGCTCAGGCGGCTGACGATCAAGGACCCGATCGTTTGACGGCACACAAGCTGCTGACGCGGCCTTACCGCTCGAACTCGCGGACGAGCGCGATGATCTCCGCGTTCTTCCCGACGGAGCGATCGGTCAGCGCATTGAAGACGCCCCGCATCATCGAGATCGGCGCCCACCTCGCAGGAACGATGATGCGCGGCCGGCGAGCGCAGAGCCCCCTGACGACGGCCTCGGCGACGACCTCCGGCTGGATCGGTGGCGCAGGAACTTCGGATACGCCAGTTCGACGAGCCTCGTTGCCGTCGCGTTGCCGCCGAAGGCGACGTCGAGACGCCCGAATTTCTCGACCGTGCGGCAGACGACTTCTCGGGTGGCTGCCGCCAGGACGAGAGTCGCACCACTGTCGTACAGCGACCGGGCCGTCGCGACCCCGATGCCGCCGGCCGCGCCCGTGATCAGCACTACCTTGCCCCGAAGATCGTAGGTCACGACTGTCTCTCCCTGGTCTCGAACGCAGCCTTGGCTCGCATCCCCGCCTCGCCTCGCAACCAGACGTGCGCCTTGTGATCCCGGACCGTGAACTCGACGGTCGGCGAGAACATTCGACGCCGCTCCGTTGCCGACTCGAACGCCGACCACGGGATGAAGATCGGTGGGCTGCCGAAGCGGAACGGGAACCAGAGCGTGAGACCGAGTCCGCGCCTGTTGACCGTGACCTCGAGCACGCCGTTGTAGCGGGTCGGAAACGCCTTGCGCCCGAAGGCGCCCGATGCAAAGCGGAATCCCTCGCCTTCTACGACGCCGTCGGCCGGGAACCTGGCCGCGAGGCTTGCCCAGCCGCCCGTGCGCGACACGAGCCAGCCGGCCCCGAGCCACGCGACTGCGAACAGCGCCAGGAGCAGCGGCGCGAACCACCGGGGGTCGAGATTGAACGGCATGTGTTCGGGTGACATAGCACGCGCTCGAGTCCGGACCGCCGCGCTGCCGGAAAGCTCGGATTGCCGGCCAGCGGGGCCCGTGCCAGTGTAACTCCGCATCGAAATTGGCAACGCCTGCGTCCGGGGTGAGGGCGCCGGCTGACATTCGCCAGCCCTCGATCCCGCCTGTGCTGCCTCTGCCCCGAGGAGGGATCAGGATGAACCCCTGGAAATCATGCCCGTCGGTGCTCGCCGCACTGTCGGCAATGCTGCTGCTCGTCGGTTCCTGGGCGCCTGCGGCGGTCGGGGCGACTCTGTACCAGATCAACGTCGCCATCTCGCCCACGGATACCGGGAGCGTGACGCTCGATCCGTACAAGCCGCTGGGCTACGCGAAGAACAACATCGTGACGCTCACGGCGGTGCCGGCATCGGACTACGTGTTCGACAAATGGAGCGGCGCGGTAAGCGGCACCACGAACCCGATTACCTTGCGCGTATCGGGGACCGCGAACGTCACGGCCATGTTCAAGAGCAACTCGGGAGGTGGCGGCGGAGGTGGCGGCGGCACCGCACGGCCTGCGTTGCCCGCCTCGCACCTGATCGTCGGCTACTTCGCACAGTGGGACATCTACCAGCGCAACTACCTGATCAGGAACGTGGACCAAAGCGGCGCGGCCGCGGCCATGGACGTCATGAACTATGCGTTCGCGGCGCCCGACGCCAACCTGAAATGTGCGAGCCTCGACACGTTCGCCGACTACGGCAAGGCGTTCGGCGCGAGCGAGAGCGTGGACGGCGTCGCCGACACCTACTCGCAGCCGGTCAAGGGCAACTTCAACCAGATCCTGAAGCTGAAGGCGCGGTACCCGCACCTGCGCGTGCTGCTGTCGCTCGGCGGCTGGACAGAGTCTTATCGCTTCTCCGACGCGGCGCTGCCGGAGAATCGTGCGGCCTTCGTCAGGAGCTGCATCGACCTTTTCATGCGCGACCGGTTTGCCGGCGTGTTCGATGGCTTCGACATCGACTGGGAGTACCCGGGGAGCTGTGGCAATACGTGCGACTTCCGCCCCGAGGACAGGCAAAACTACATCGAGCTCCTGAAGGAATTCCGCACCCAGCTGAATGCATTGTCCGTCGCGTCACCGGACAAGCCTCGATACCTGCTCACGGTCGCGGCGCCAGCCGGCTCGGCCAAGTACGGCGTCATGGACCTCGCTGCGATGCACGAATGGCTGGACTGGATCAACATCATGGCCTACGACTTCCACGGCACGTGGGAGCCGACGGGTCCGACCAATCACGCGGCCGCTCTGCGCCAGTCCACTTGCGAACCGGAGTCCGGCGACTGGGGCGACAAGGCGGTGCAGGCGTATCGTGACGAGGGCGTACCGGTGAACAAGCTGCTGCTGGGCGTCCCGTTCTACGGGCACGGCTGGCGCGGCGTCACCGCCTCGGACTACGGCTTCTGCGGGCTCGCGTCCGGCCTGGCCCGCGGCGTCTACGAACGCGGCACCAACGATTACAAGGTCCTGAAGGCCCAGAAGCGCCCTGAGTTCTTCGACCAGCGCACCGCGACACACTGGTCGTTCAACGGCAGCGAGTTCTGGAGCTTCGACGACGTGGACACGATGGAGTGGAAGGCGATTTACGTCAACGAGCCGGGGCGCGCGCTCCGCGGAATGATGTTCTGGGAGCTGTCGGGCGATGCCGCCGACGGAACCCTGGTCAAGGCGATGCGCGACGAACTCGGCGAACGCGTCCTGCCGCCGACGCCCTGACCAGGCGACCGCGCATCAGTTCACGCGGTTCTCGCCCACCTGGCTCGGCGCCGGCCGTACCCAGCCGAGCCGGGGGTTGCTCGCCACCCACCGCCGCGCATCCTCGACGGTGGTGAACGTCGCCATGCAGTGTGGCGAGATGCGCAGCGTCTCGTAGTAGCGTGCGTAGTTCAGCGTCTTCGCGTCTTTCGCCACGTTGGCCTGCACCGTGTCCGGGCTGTCGTAGAAACGCAGCCGTTCGAGCTCGGCGAAAGCCTTGAGGTCCCGTTCGGTCAGGTCCGGCCCCGGCACGGCGCCGAGGTAGTCCGAGATGATGTAGCGGATGCCCTCGTAGCGGACGTCGGAGACCATCTCCCGGTACGCCTCGAGGAACTCGGCGGCCGTGACGTCGCCGAAGAATCGCCGATAGACGCCGTGCCCTTCCCACCTGAGTCGATACGGCATGCTGGTTGCCTCCTGCAACCCGACCACGGTGCACCGCTCCCAGCTCCCTCCAAACTGAACCAAATTTCGTCGTGGTCAATCCGTATTTCAGGAAGGCCGCGCGAAGTCGAACGTGTCGGCACGCTCCGTCCAGAGGCGGCGTCATGATCGTCCTTCCCCTGCCTGCGTTCATCATTTCGTTCCTCCTGCTGTCGGGCACGGCCTGGCTCGGCGCGACGCGCTTCCCGAAGCTTCGCGCGCAGGCTGCAGCCCTGCGCCAGGAATTCGGAGTGATCCAGGCCGCCACGCTGACCCTGCTCGGCCTGATCATCGGCTTCACCTTCTCGATGGCGCTCGATCGCTATGACCAGCGCAAGGCCTTCGAATCCGCGGAAGCCAGCGCCATCGAGACGGCGTACCGGCGCGCCGAGCTGCTGCCCGACGCGGACGCCGCACGAGTGCGGAAGTTGATCCTCGTCTATCTGGACCAGCGACTGGCCTTCTACGCCGCCCGCAGCTTCGGCGAGATCCGGCACGAAGAGGAGGTGACGGCGAAGACACGGGACGAGCTGTGGAAGGCGGTCAAGGACTCGGCCAAGGCGAACCCTTCGCCGCTCACGGCCCTGGCCGTCGCGGCGATGTCGGACGTCTTCAGCGCACAGGGCAACACGCAGGCGTCGTGGGCCAACCGCATCCCGGCGACGGCCTGGATGCTGATGCTTGCTATCGCGGCCTGCGCCACCCTGCTGGTCGGGATCGGCTTGCGCCAGGGCAGCGGCTTCTCGCACGTGCTCGCCGTACTGCCGCTCGTGATCGCGATCGCATTCTTCCTGATCGCGGATATCGAGAGCCCGCGCCTCGGGCTGATCTCGGTGTCGCCCGGGAACCTGATGAGCCTGGCCCAGTCGCTGCGTGGCGGCCCTTGACCGTCCGACTTGCAGTACAGTTCGCTTCCGCGCTGCGAGGAGACGACCATGCCCCTGGAGATGAAGAAGGGCATCCGCGAGATGCTCGCGGAGGCGACGGCCCAGATCGAGACGTTGACCGTGGAGCAGGCCCGCGGGCTCCTCGGGCGACCCGACGTCACGTTCATCGACCTTCGCGACCCCCGCGAAGCATGGCGCGAAGGCGGCATCCCCGGCGCCGTTCCCGTGACTCGCGGCATGCTGGAGTTCTGGATCGATCCGGCCAGCCCGTACCACAAGGACTTGTTCGCGTCGGGCAACAGGTTCGTGTTCTTCTGCGCCGGTGGCTGGCGCTCGGCACTCGCAGCCAAGACCGCGCAGGACATGGGCCTCACGCCGGTGTGTCACATCGACGGCGGGTTCGGCGCGTGGAAGAAAGCCGGCGCGCCGACGGAGACGGTGGAACCGAAGCTGCCGGGCACGAAACCCAAGGGAGCGGGATAGAGGAACGCGCAACCCGCAGCTCGCCGGCGACGCCGCGCGCAATCGCGCACGGCGCCTCGGGGGCGAGCTCGTCGGCCGCTGACGCGCGGCCTTCGGTCAGTCCTTCAGGCTCAGCACCACGTCACCGGAGACCGGGTCGGTCACCCCGAGCCCGTTGCCGAGGTCCTCGAGCATGGGCCGGATGCGGTCGAGGTTGGCGATCATCGCGGGCCGGGCCGCGACGATGCTCGCCATGTCGTTCCACTCCCCGATCAGGCAATACGAACGGTCGCCGGTCTTGATGAGGCCGCCGCGGCGCAGGCCGGGAAACGCCCGCTCCATGTTGCGGTGCGCGTCGAGGAAATCCTGGTCACGGCCCGGTTTCACGCGAAACCGCACGGTGTTGTACGCAGTCATGTCTCCTCCTGGCGGGCGTTCGTGTTTCCGCCAGGGCGCGCCGCCCGCTGCCGCGCCCTACTGGTTCGCGTACGCCTTCACGAGGTCGTAAAGGAAGTCGCGCCCTTCATATAGAGACTGCACCCGGATCCGTTCGTTCAATCCGTGCACGCCGCCGAGGTCCGGCTCGAAGAAGAGCACTCCGATGCCGTACGTCGGGATGCCCGCGGCGCCCAGGAACTGCGCGTCGGTGGCGCCGGCCTGGAACAGCGGCAGGAGCGGCACGCCCGGATAGATCCGTGCCGCGATCTGCTCGATCGGCCTCAGGATCTCCGGCGTGAGCGGCGGCGCCTTGGCCTGGGGTCCGCGCGTCTCGAGCTTGGTCACCTCGATCGCGGGATCGGCGACGATACGCACGAGGGCCTGGCGAACGTCCTCGAACGACTCGACCGGATGCACGCGGCAGTTCACGTTCGCCTGCGCGCGCTGCGGCAGCGCATTCGTGGCGTGACCGGCCTCCATCATCGTCGCGACGCAGGTCGTGCGCAGCATGGCGTTCCAGGTCGGGTCCGCCGTGACCGTGGCGACGGCCCTGGCGTCGGTCGGGTCCTTGACGAGCGCACGCATCGCGGCGCCGAGATCGCCGCCCTTGATGTCCGCCATGCGCGTGAAGTACTCGCGCGTCGTGTCGTTGAGGTGGATCGGGAAATCGTACTGGCTGAGGCGGATCAAGCCGTTCGCGAGCCGGTAGATCGCGTTGTCCTTGACCGGGCGCGAGCTGTGGCCGCCCGGGTTGCGCACCTCGAGGCGGTAGTTCTGGCTCGCCTTCTCGCCCGCCTGCACCGTGATCATGACGCGGCGACCCTGGTCGTCGAGCGTGCCCCAGGCGCCCTCGTTCAGCGCGAACGCCGCGTCGATCAATTCGCGCTGCTGCGTCGAGAGATACTCGGCGCCGTTGAACGCGCCGCTCGTCTCCTCGCCGCAGGTGAGCGCCATCTTCACCGTGCGTCTCGGCTTGTAGCCCTGCTGCAGGAAACGCACCAGCGTGTCCACCCAGATCGAGGCCATCGCCTTGTCGTCGGCGACGCCGCGCGCGTAGAAGTAGCCGTTCTCCTCGACCAGGGTGAACGGATCGCGCGTCCAGTCCTCGCGCTTCGCCTCGACCACGTCGATGTGCGCGAGCAGCAGGATCGGCTTCGCCGACGCGTCCGTGCCGGGCAGCACCGCGACGAGTCCGCCTTCCTTCGGGTGCTCGGGCACGGCGAACAGGTGGATGTCCTTCTCGGGCATGCCCGCCTTGCGCAGGCGCGCGGCCATCCGGTCGGCCGCGAGTGTGCAGCTGCCCGACGAGAGCGTGGTGTTGGTCTCGACGAGTTCGCGGAAGAGTTCGCGATAGGCGAGCTGGTCGGGGCGCAGCGTCGAGTCCGCATGGACCGCGGTCGTGACCGACGAAAGCACGGCGATCGAGGCAAGCGCGACGGGGAATCGGAGGCTCATCGGTTGGCGTGTCCTGGGGCGAATGGATGGGACGAAGGGCGCCATCCTACCAAGCCGCGCGACGCCGGCCCCGCATCCCTGAACTCGACGGCGCGGGCCCGGTCGAAATCACGGTGACCCATCACCGGAGGATCCCCGCATGAAGACGAGCACGTTACTGGCCCTCGGCTCCCTGTGCCTCGCGCTGGCAGCCTGGCAGGCTCCCGCCCTGGCCGGCACGCAGCAGGACAAGATGACCGAGTGCAACAAGGAAGCCGCGGCGAAGAACCTGAACGGCGA
>VEPJ01000027.1:10558-12844 GCA_012026925.1 Gammaproteobacteria bacterium
ACCTGAACGGCGACGAGCGCAAGGCTTTCATGAGCACGTGCCTGAAAGCGTCGTGATCCCCCTCGGCACCCGGCGAGGGACCGCCGGTGCCGCTACAGCAACTGGAACAGGATGATCACGAGCCCGGCCATCGACACGGCGAAGACGAGGCTGCGGATCCACGTGATGCCGAGGATGTAGATCGCCGCATACGCGACGCGACTCCAGAAGTAGATTGCTGCACCGAGCGCCGTCGTCGCGTTCGCCTTGCCGGAGACGTGCGCCACCAGAACGAGGATGGCGAAGAGCACGAGGCTCTCGAGGACGTTGCGGTGCGCCCGCTGGGCCCGGCCCAGCCAGCCCTTGCCTTCGACCGGAGTCTCGCGGTTGCCGGCCAGCACCGACAGCGGAATCATGAAGCTGGCGCCGCCGATGACGATCAGCAGCTGCACCATGGTCAGGGCTGCTGCCCAGACGAGATAGGTCAGGTCGGCAGTCATGCGATCTCCTCCCTGGCGGGCCCCACGCCCGCAGGAGGCGACACTCTACTCCTGATGCGCGTTGACCGCTGCCGGGTCACTGACGTCTCCGCGGAAACGTCGCCGCCTCCGGCTTCGGGGCGGTCGGGCGACCGGACCGCCCCGCAACTCCGTCCCTGGACCGCCAGTGCTAGGCGGCCCTGCCCTTGGCGATGGCCTGCACGTCGGCCGCCGACAAGGCCTTGCCGCCGATGGCCCAGTTGCCGCCTTCGAACTCCTGGATGCGGACCGTGGTGACGCCCCGCATGTTCTCGCCCTCGACCTCGATCATGGCGGCGGTGACCTTGTCGATCATCTGCTGCTTCTGCTTCGGGGTGAATACGTCCTTGATCACGTCGATCGTCACGAGTGGCATGGTGCTTCTCCTTCAGGTGGACAGCTTTACGTTCAGGTGGTCGATGACCGCGCCCATCTCCCGGCTCGGGCTGAACTCGACGGCCTCGTAGTCCTCGTCGACCCAGACCGTGTGCCCGGGCGGCCAGTAGTAGACCTCGCCGGCGCGCACGGTCTCGACGCTGCCGTCGGCGTAACGCACGTGGATGGAACCCTTCAGGACGGTCCCCCAGTGGGGGCACTGGCAGAGGTCCTGCGGCATGCCCTCGAGCAGCGGCGTCGCGTCCGCTCCCTTCGGGAAGCGTATGCGGGCGACGTTGAGTTCCCCCCAGTCCGCGGCCTGGATGCAGACCTCGCCGGCCTGGAGCCGCACGGGCAGCTGGGATCGGTTGTGCTTCACGGTCGTCTCCCTCCTTGCTGCCGGCAGCGGAGACATTCCGGCGCCGGTGGAATCATTTCACCCGGAGCGACGGCCCGAAGCTTGCAGGTTCCATGGATTTTTCATGCAGATTTCTGCGCGACGGCGTGTGACTGCTCTATCCTCGCAGCCATGATCTACCGGTTCGGCGATTTCGAACTGGACATGGCGAAGGTCGAGCTTCGCGCAGGCGGCGTGCCGTGCCGGGTGGAGCCGCAGGTGTTCGCCCTGCTCGCGCTCCTCATCGAGAACCGCGAGCGCCTCGTGTCGAAGGACGAGTTGGTCGAGAGGATCTGGGAAGGCCGGGTCGTCTCCGATGCGGCGGTGGCCAGCCGCGTGAAGTCGGCACGCCAGGCGCTCGGCGACGACGGCAAGGCCCAGCGTTTCATCCGGACCATCCATCGGCAGGGCTTCCGCTTCGTCGCAGGGGTTCGAACGGCGCCGAGCGCGTTCGTCAGCGCGCCCGCGGCCGGCCCGTCGATCGCCGATGCATCGGCGGCGGACTCGGCGCTCCATCTCGCCGATCGCCTCTCGCGACCCTCGGTCGCCGTACTGCCTTTCCGGCTCATCGGCGCGGAGGGACCGTACGCCGCGATCGCCGACGCCCTGCCCCACGACCTCATCACCGAGCTCGCACGCCTGCGCTGGCTGTTCGTCACCGCGCGCGGATCGTCGTTCCGGCTCCGCGCGCCGGATGCGGACGTCGGCGAAGCCGGACGATTGCTCGGCGTACGCTACTGCCTGACCGGCACGGTGCAGGTCGAGGGCCGCAATCTCGCCGTGACGGTCGAGCTCGTGGACACCCGGGACGGTGGTGTCATATGGGCGGACCGGTTCACGGGCAGCCTCGACGACGTGCACGCGGTGCGCGGTGCGATCCGCTCGCGGATCCTCTCGGAGCTCGAGATCCAGATCCCGCTGCACGAGGCCGCGCTCGCGCGGCTCACGGTGACCGAGAACCTCGACGCGTGGTCGGCGTACCACCTCGGGCTGCAGCACATGTACCGCTTCAATCGC
>VEPJ01000104.1 GCA_012026925.1 Gammaproteobacteria bacterium
CCGTGTACCAGTACAGCCGCGCCAGGAACTCCAGCGCGTGCAGGCCGTCCGCCTTGAGCCCGCCGCGACCGTAGGCCTGCATGTAGTCGGCGAAGACCGGGTCGAACAGCAGCGGCACGTGACCGAAGAAGTCGTGGAAGACATCCGGCTCGACGATGTAGTCGAACTCCCGCTCCTCGCGCAGCCACACCGTGACGGGAAAGCGGCGCTCCGCGAGATGACCGAAGAAAGCCTGCTCCGGAAGCAAGCCGGGGACGGCAACCACCCGCCAGTTCGTGGCGCGCTCCAGCCGCTCGTTGACCTCGTCGAAACGCGGGATGCCGCTGTCGTAGCCTAGGGTCTCGATGACCCGGAGGAACTCGGGGCAGGCGCGCCCGGGCACCAGGCGGATCTGCCTCGCATACAGGCGTCGCCACCGGTCCTGGTCGGCCTCACCGTAGGCCGAGTAGTCCTGCCTGACCGTGTAGTCGGGGAGCATGTCGCGGTAGTCGCCGCGCAGGCCGTGCGTGCTTGCGCCGTATGTCGCCGGCGCGTCCGGAGCTGACATCGGGTTCTCCTCCCCCCGTCCGAGGCGGCAAGCATAGACCCCACGGGGCTGGCCGGGGTGCCCGGAGCGTCTGCTATAGTTTCCCGCCCCCACATTTCGGCCGGCGGCAGCCGCCGGCCAACCGAGTACGCAGAGGAACGCACATGAAGATCTCGACCCGCCTCTCCCTCCTGGCCGTGCTGCTCGCATCGGGCGTATCGGCCCACGCCGCTTGCGTGTACCCGCAGGCGCCGACGAAGTTCCCGAATGGCGCGACCGCGACGAAGGACGAAATGCTCGCGGCGCAGAAGTCCGTCAAGGAGTACCAGGCGGCGGTCGAGGGAACGTACCTCCCCTGCCTCGAGCAGGAGAAGAACGCCGCCGTGGCGGCCCTGGATCCGGCCGACCCCGACCTGGCGAACAAGAAGCAGTCGATCGAGGCGGTGTGGGCGAAGAAGAACAACGCTGCGGTCGACGAACTGCAGGCTGTCGCCGCGCACTTCAACGACGAAATCAAGGCGTACAGCGCCGCCCAGAAGAAGTAGGCGCAGCGTGGGACCCTTGCCGACGCCGGCCGAGGCCGAGGCACTGGTCCGCGAGCGGGTGAGAGCGCTGCCCGTCGAGTCGCGCCCGCTTGCATCGCTCGCGGGCGCGGTCCTCGCACAGTCCGTCCGCGCCGAGCGCGACCAGCCGCCGTTCGACCGTGTCACCATGGACGGGATCGCGTTCGCGTCGCCGTCGTGGCGCGAGGGCCTGCGGCGCTTCCGCGTCACGGGCGTACAGGCCGCCGGCCGCCCCCCACTGTCGCTCGACACCCCCGATGCGTGCCTCGAGGTGATGACCGGCGCGGTGCTGCCGGCCGGATGCGATTGCGTGGTTCCCATCGAACTCGTCAGCATGCAGGACGGCTGGGCGGAGGTCGATGGATCTGCGGCCGTGGAGCCATTCCTCAACGTCCACACCCGCGGCCTCGATTGCCGCGAAGGCGACATGCTGCTCGCGCGCGGCACGCGCCTCGGCCCGCCCGAACTCGCCGTGCTCGCCTCCGCCGGACTGCCGCGCGCGAACGTCCCTGCCGCGCCACGCATCATGCTCGTCTCGACGGGTGACGAGCTCGTCGAGCCCGGCGAGCCTATCGAGGGCTGGCAGGTACGCCGTTCCAACTCGTACGCCCTGCGCGGCGCATTGGCGCTGCGCGGCTTCTCGCGCGTGGCCGAAGACCACCTGCCCGACGACCCCGACATCCTGCGCGACCGGCTGGCGGTGCACCTCGACACTCACGACGTGCTCGTCCTGACCGGCGGCGTCTCGATGGGTCGCTACGATCACGTGCCGCGCGCGCTGCGGGAGCTCGGGATCGACGAGGTCTTCCACCGCGTTGCCCAGCGGCCCGGCAAGCCGATGTGGTTCGGCGTGTCGCGAGAGGGGCAACCGGTCTTCGGATTGCCGGGCAATCCCGTGTCCGCGCTCGTCTGCCTGGTGCGCTACGTCGTGCCGGGACTGCTGGCGTCGATCGGGGCGCGGACCGCGCCGGTCGAGGCGACGCCGCTCGGCGCGCCGTTCAAGGTGCGGCCGCCGCTGGCGTTCTTCCTGCCGGTGCAGCTCGAACGGAGCCCTGCGCTCGAGCGGGTGGCGATGCCCAAGCCGACGCGCGGCTCGGGCGACTTCATCTCGCTCCTCGGCACGGACGGATTCGTTGAACTTCCGCCCGGTCCGGCGGACTATCCTGCAGGACACCTGGCCACCTTCTACCGCTGGTGAGGCGCCGCGGCATGCTCGGCAACCCTGAGAAACCCGGACCCGCATCCCTGCCCGACCGCGCCTTCACGCGCGACCGGCTCGGGCGGCCGATGCGCGACCTGCGCATCTCGGTGATGGACCGCTGCAACTTCCGCTGCCCTTATTGCATGCCGCGGGAGACCTTCCACGAGCGCTATCGCTTCCTCAAGGCGTCGCAGCGCCTGAGCTTCGAGGAAATCACCCGCGTCGCCCGCCTCTGCGTCGGGCTCGGCGTCCGCAAGCTGCGCCTCACGGGTGGCGAGCCGCTGCTTCGGTCCGGCCTCGCCGAACTGGTCGCCGAGCTCTCCATGATCGAGGGCGGCGAGGACATTGCGCTCACCACCAACGGCATCCTGCTCGCGCAGCATGCGGCGGAACTCAAGGGCAACGGCCTGCACCGCGTCACGGTGAGCCTGGACACGCTCGACGAGGCCGTGTTCGAGCGCATGAGCGGCGGCTACGGCGGCCTCCACCAGGTGCTCGAGGGGATCACGGCCGCGCTCGAGGCCGGGCTGTCTCCCGTCAAGGTGAATGCGGTCGTGAAGCGCGGGGTCAACGATCACACGGTACTGTCGCTGGTCGAGCGCTTCCGCGGGACGCCGGTCATCGTGCGCCTGATCGAGTACATGGACGTCGGCACGCGCAACTCCTGGAAGCCGGAAGACGTCGTCCCGTCGGCGGAGCTCTTGCGGCGCGTCCGCGAGCGCTGGCCTTTGACGCCCACGGCCGGGCGCACGCAGGGCGAGGTCGCCGAGCGCTACGTGTTCGACGACGGCGCAGGCGAGATCGGCTTCATATCCTCGGTGACCGCACCGTTCTGCGGCGACTGCAGCCGGGCGCGCCTCTCCTCCGACGGCGCCTTCTATACGTGCCTCTTCGCGTCGCAGGGAACCGACCTTCGCTCACCGCTGCGCGCCGGGGCCAGTGACAACGACCTGCTCGCGCTCCTGAGGGGCGACTGGTCGCGCCGCGTGGACCGCTACAGCGAACTGCGTGACGCAGGCGGGGTGGTCGAGCATCCGCTGCCGAAAGTGGAAATGAACTACATCGGCGGGTGAGACGCATGTTCAGCCACGTGGACGAGCGGGACCAGCCTTCGATGGTGGACGTGAGCGGCAAGCCGGTCACCAAGCGCACCGCGGTCGCCGAGGCGCGCGTCCGCTTCCCCGCGGAAGTTGCCCAGGCACTGCGCGACGCCGGGTTCGCCACGAGCAAGGGGCCGGTGTTCCAGACGGCGATCATCGCGGGCGTAATGGCCGCGAAACGAACCCACGAGCTGATCCCCTTCTGTCACCCGCTCGGCATCGACCACTGCCGGGTCGAGGTGGAAATGGACGGCGACGCCGCGATCATCCAGTGCACCGTGAGCGTGCATCACCGTACCGGCGTGGAGATGGAAGCACTGACGGGGGCGTCGGTCGCGGCGCTGACCGTGTACGACATGTGCAAGGCGCTGTCGCACGAAATCGTGATCGCCGACCTGCGCCTGCTCGAGAAGCACGGCGGTCGCCGGGAGGTGTCTCAGCCATGAGCACGCTCGCCCCGCTCTACGGACTCGTGCTGGCCGGCGGCGCGAGTCGCCGCATGGGTCGCGACAAGGCGACGCTGGAATATCGCGGCCGTCCGCAGCTGTCGTGGGTCTTCGGCATCGTCGCGCGACACTGCGAACGGACGTTCGTGTCGGTACGGCCCGACCAGGCGTCGGAGCCGGTGCGCGCCGCCTTTCCGCAGATCGTCGACCAGATCCGGGACGCGGGGCCGATCGCCGGCATCGCGGCCGCGCAGGCGGAGCACCCCGAGGCCGCGTGGCTCGTCGTCGCGTGCGACCTCCCGTTCCTGGCCGAGGAGACGCTGGCGCACCTCGTGGCGCATCGAGGGACGCAACCGGTCACGGCCTTTCGCAGCACCCACGACGGGCTCCCGGAACCGCTCTGCGCGATCTACGAGCCCGTGACGCGGGAGGCCATCCTCGATTCGATCGCCCGCGGTCGCCACTGCCCGCGCAAGTTCGTGATCGTGAGCGGCGTGCCACTGCTCGACCAGCCGGACCCGGCCGCGCTCGACAACGTGAACACGCCCGAAGAGTTCACCGCCGCCGCTTCGCGACTGGTCGTCGAGGGCTCGCGGCCGTGAACCGCCGCGTGACCGTGCAGTATTTCGCCATCCTGCGCGAGCGGGCCGGCCGCAGCTCGGAAGCCGTCACGACCACCGCGGCAACCCCCGGCGAACTCTACGAAGAACTCAGGCTGCGCCACGGCCTCGAGTTGCCGCGGTCGCTGCTGCGCGTCGCCGTGAACGAGGATTTCGCGGACTGGGATCGACCACTCGCGGACGGCGACCGCGTCGTCTTCATTCCTCCGGTCGCCGGCGGCTGATGCAGGCCTTCGGATTCAGCACTTCCAGGCTCGAGCCCGGGCGTTACCGGGCCCTGCTCGAGGACCCGGCGGCAGGAGGCTACGCGAGCTTCGAAGGCTGGGTGCGCGACCACAACGACGGCCGTCGCGTGCAGCGCCTCGAATACGAGGCATTCGAAGCGCTGGCGCTGCGAGAGGGCGAGCGCATCGTCGCGGCGGCGATCGAGAGATTCGGCGTGAGCCGTGCTGCGTGCGTGCACCGGCTCGGCGAACTGGGGATCGGCGAGCTCGCGGTGTGGGTCGGCGTGAGCGCCGCGCACCGCGACGAGGCCTTCCGCGCCTGCCGCTTCATCATCGACGAGGTGAAGCACCGCGTCCCGATCTGGAAGAAGGAGCACTACGAGGACGGCGACTCCGGCTGGGTGAATTGCGAGCGCTGCGCGGAACCCGCGCGCGAGCAGGAGCACGATCACTCGCACGCCCACCATCATCACGACGTGCGTGCGCCCTTCGCTCACGACTACTCGCGCCAGGTTGCGCTGCCGGACGTCGGTCCGGAGGGTCAGGCACGGCTCCGGGGTTCCTCGGTGCTCGTCATCGGCGCCGGTGGCCTTGGGGTGCCGGTGCTGCAGTACCTGGCCGCCGCCGGCGTCGGCCGCATCGGCATCCTGGATGGCGACGTCGTGGAGCCGAGCAACCTGCACCGGCAGCCGCTCTACGGCATCCGCGACGTGGGCCGGCCGAAGGCCGCGGCGGCGGCGGAGCGCCTCGCCGAAATCAGCCAGGACGTTCGATGCGAGGCGATTCCCGCGCACGCGAGTCGCGGCAACATCGCCGCGCACGTCGCGGCGTACGACCTCGTCGTCGAATGCACCGACAACCTGCGTGCGAAATTCCTGGTGAACGACGCAGTCGTGCGCGCCGGCCGGCCCGCCGTCTTCGCCAGCATCTACCAGTATGAAGGGCAGTTGCAGGCCTATCTTCCGGTGCCGGACTGGCCCTGCGTGCGCTGCGTGTGGCCCGACGCGCCGCGCGACGGCATCGTCGGCACATGCGCGGAGGCCGGCGTGCTGGGCCCCGTGGCGGGCACGCTGGGCGCGATGCAGGCCATGCAGGCGTTGCAGATCCTGCTCGGGCTCGAGCCCGGCCCGGCGCGCGGACTGATCGTCGTGGACCTGCTGACCCTCCAGAGCCGCCACCTCCGGGCTGCGCGGCGCGCGGGATGCGAGCACGCGCCGGGCCCGTGGCAGGCCGTCGAAGACGACGAACCGCTCGAGATCGAGTTCGCCAGCCTGGCTGACGCGCGTGCGGCCGGATTCGAACTCGTGGACGTCCGGGAACGCTGGGAAAGGCAGTTCGACCGGCCCGCTATGCGCATCGGGATCCACCTGCCGCTGAGCGAGTTGCTCGACGGCCGCGCCGCCTTCCCTGCCGACGGCCGTTACCTCATCGTGTGCGCGCACGGCGTGCGCAGCCTTGCGCTGGCGGAACAGCTCCGGGAACAGGGACGACGCGAGGTCTTTTCGATGCGCGGCGGACTCGCGGCGATCAGGGCCTGACCTGCCCCGAGCCGCGCACGACGTACTTGTAGCTCGTCAGTTGCTCGACGCCGACCGGGCCGCGCGCGTGGAAGCGGTCGGTCGAGATGCCGATCTCGGCGCCCATGCCGAACTCGCCGCCGTCGGCGAACTGCGTCGAGGCGTTGTGCAGCACGATCGCGCTGTCGACGCGCGACAGGAACGCCTCGGCCGCGGCCGGGTCCTCGGTCACGATCGACTCGGTGTGGGCCGAGCCGTACTTCGCGATGTGCCCGATCGCCTCTTCCACCCCGCTCACGACCCGGGCCGCGATGACGGCGTCGAGGTACTCCGTGTACCAGTCGTCCTCGACCGCCGGTCGCACGCGCGGATCCACGGCCCGAACGCGCTCGTCGCCGCGCACTTCGCATCCGGCGTCGAGCAGGTCCTTCACGATCGGCGCGAGGTGCGTCGTCGCGCAGCCCTCGTCCACGAGCAGCGTCTCGGCGGCCCCGCAGATGCCGGTGCGGCGCAGCTTCGCGTTCTTCACGATGGCGCGGGCCATGCCGAGGTCCGCCGCGCGATCCACGTACACGTGGCAATTGCCCTCGAGGTGCCCGATCACTGGCACGCGGGCGTCCTGCTGTACGCGCGCGATCAGGCTCTTGCCGCCGCGCGGGACGATGACGTCGACGTAATCGGTCATCGCGCCCAGCATGTAGCCGACCGCCGCGCGATCGGTCGTGGGAACGAGCTGGATGCAGGCCTCCGGCAGTCCCGCCGCGCGAAGGCCGTCGAGCAGGCACGCGTGGACCGCCGCACTCGAGTGATGGCTCTCGCTGCCACCGCGCAGGATGGCCGCATTGCCCGACTTCAGGCACAGCGCGCCGGCGTCGCAGGTCACGTTGGGCCGGCTCTCGTAGATGATGCCTATGACGCCCAGCGGCACGCGCACCCGCTGGATCCTCAGACCGTTCGGCCGCGTCCACTCGGCGATGACCGTGCCGATCGGGTCCGGCAGGGCCGCAACCTGCTCGACGCCGGCGGCCATGGCCTCGACGCGGGACTCGTCGAGCTTCAGGCGATCGAGCATGGCCCCACCGAGGCCTGCAGCCCGTGCAGCCTGCATGTCCTTCTCATTCGCCGCCACGATTTCAGGGGAGCGCCGACGCAGGGCAACCGCGGCCGCCTGCAGCGCCGCGTCCTTGCGCGCGCGGTCCGCGAGCGCGAGCGACCGGGCCGCCGCGACGGCCGCGCGCCCGATCCCGTCCATCAGTAAAGCGAGTTCGTGGGAGGTCAAGTGAGCACCAGGTCGTCGCGGTGGATCATCTCGTCGCGGCCACGATAGCCGAGCAGTTCCTCGAGTTCCCGGCTCTGCCGCCCGCACATGCGCTCGGCATCGAGGCTCGAATAGGCGGCGAGGCCGCGCGCGATCTCGCGACCGGCCGGATCGAGCACGACCACCGCGTCGCCGCGATCGAAGCGGCCGCCCACCTGCAAGATGCCCGCCGGCAGCAGGCTCTTGCCCTGTTGCAGCGCGCGCGCGGCGCCCTCGTCCACCCGGAGTTCGCCCGCCGGCTTCAGCATCCCGGCAATCCACTGCTTGCGCGCCGCGACCGGGGACCCGTCGGCGACGAACCACGTGCAGCGCGCGCCGGACTCGACGCGGCGCAGGGGGTTCGACTCGCGACCCGCGGTGACGCACATGTGGCAGCCCGCGGCCACCGCGATCCTGGCGGCGAGCACCTTGGTCGTCATGCCGCCCGAACCGACGTCCGAAGCCGAACCCGCGGCCATGGCTTCGATCTCGGGCGTGATCCGCGGCACTTCAGGGATGAACTGCGCGCCCGGCACGCGGGTCGGGTCCGCGGTGTAGAGCCCGTCCACGTCCGACAGCAGCACGAGGCAATCGGCGCTCACCATCTGCGCCACGCGCGCCGCGAGGCGATCGTTGTCGCCGTAGCGGATCTCGGCCGTGGCGACCGTGTCGTTCTCGTTGATGACGGGAATCGATCCGAGCCTGAGCAGTGCGGTGAGCGTGTTGCGCGCGTTGAGGTAGCGGCGCCGCTGCTCGGTGTCGCCGAGCGTGAGGAGCACCTGGGCCACGGTGAAGCCGTGATGCTCGAGCACCTCCTTCCAGGCGTGGGCGAGGCGGATCTGCCCCACGGCTGCGGCGGCCTGGCTCTCCTCGAGCTTGAGCTTGCCCGGCGCAAGACCGAGCTGCCGCCGCCCGAGCGCGATCGCGCCGGAGGACACGAGCACGACCTCCTGACCGCGCGCGCGCAGGCGCGCGATGTCCTCGGCGAGGGACTCGAGCCACGAACGGTTCACGCGCCCGGTCGACTTCTCGACCAGGAGCGCGGAACCGATCTTGACGACGACCCGCTTGGCCGTGGCGAGGCGGGACTTGCCAGCCGCGGCCGACCGGGTCATGCGAACGCGAAGTGCTCGGCCGGCAGCGACATGATGCCCGCTGCGCCGGCTCGGGCGGCCGCCGCGTGCGCGTCGCAACGGGGCAGCAGCCGGTCGAAGTAGAACTTCGCGGTCACGAGCTTGGCCTTGTAGAAATCCGCGTCCGCCGCGCCTTCGGCCAGCTTCTTGGATGCGACGCCCGCGGCCGCGAGCCAGCACCAGCCGAGGCACACGTAGCCGGAGAAGGCCAGGTAATCGGCTGCCGCGGCCCCGACTTCCTCGCGGTCCTTCATCGCTGCACCGCCGAGCTCCATCGTGAGCTTGCCCCACTGCTCGAGGCGCTTGCCGAGTTCGGTGGCGAGCGGAGCGACCTCCGCCAGGCCGCCGAACTTCGCGATGGCCTCCTGGATGCGCGCGATCATCATCTGCACGCTCTTGCCGCCCGTGCCGAACACCTTGCGGCCGAGCAGGTCGAGCGCCTGGATGCCGTTGGTCCCTTCGTAGATCGGCGTGATGCGCGCGTCGCGCATCAGCTGCTCGACGCCCGTCTCGCGGATGAAGCCCGCACCGCCGTGGACCTGGACCGCGAGGCTCGTCACCTCCATCGAGGCGTCGGTAAGGAACGCCTTGACGATCGGCGTCAGGAACGCGATCAGGTCGTGCGAGCGCTTCTTGGCGTCCGCGTCCTCGTTCAGGTGCGAGCTGTCGATCTCGCGGCCGGTCAGGAAGCACAACACCCGGCCACCCTCGACCAGCGCCTTCTGCGTGAGCAGCATGCGCCGCACGTCGGGGTGCACGATGATCGGGTCCGCGGGCTTGCCCGGGGCCTTGGGCCCGGTGAGCGAACGGCCCTGCAGTCGTTCGTTCGCGAAGGCGACCGACATCTGCAGGGCGAGCTCGGACAGCCCCTGCCCCTGCAGGCCCACGCCGAGCCGGGCGTGGTTCATCATCATGAACATCGCCACCAGGCCTTCGTTGAGCTTGCCGACCAGCCAGCCCGTCGACTCGTTGAAGTGCATGACGCACGTGGGCGACGCGTGGATGCCCATCTTGTGCTCGATCGAGCCGCAGCTCACGCCGTTCGCCTTGCCCGGGTTGCCGCCGGCATCCGGCAGGAACTTCGGCACCAGGAACATGCTGATGCCCTTCGTGCCCGGCGGTGCGTCTGGGGTGCGGGCCAGCACGAGGTGGACGATGTTGCTCGTCAGGTCGTGATCGCCGGCCGTGATGAAGATCTTCGTGCCCGTGATCGAATAGGAACCGTCGGCGCGCGGGTCCGCCTTGGTCCGGATGATGCCGAGGTCACTGCCGGCCTGGGCCTCGGTCAGGCACATCGTGCCGGCCCACTCGCCCGAGACCATCTTCGGCAGGTAGGTCTGCTTGAGCTGGTCCGAGCCATACGCGGCGAGAGTCAGGGAGGCGCTCTCGGTCAGGCCCGAGTACATCTTCCAGGCCATGTTGCCGGAGATGAGCATCTCGCTGAAGGCCAGCGAGAAGCCGCCCGGAAGGCCCTGGCCGCCCCACTCGGGGCTGGCGGTCATCGTGATCCACCCGTCCTGGCAGTAGCGGTCGTAGGCCTCCTTGAACCCGGGCGGGGTCTTGACATTGCCATCCTCGAACTTGAGGCCGTGCTCGTCGCCGGTCCGGTTGGTCGGCGCAAGGATCGTCTCGGCGAACTTCGCCCCCTCGTCGAGGATGCCTTCCAGCAGGTCCTTGTTCAGGTCGTCCCGGCCGAAATGGCGGTAGTGGTCCTCGAAATCGAGGACTTCATGGACCACGAAGCGGATGTCACGGAGCGGTGCGCGATATGAGTACACGGTGTCGCCTTCCTGAGTGTGAACTTCGAGCCGATTTTACGCGACGCGCGACGCAACGGCCGTAAGTGAGTTCCGGTTGCCTGCCGTCGCAGGGCGCCCGTATAGTTGTTCGCAGGCAAGTTCCGCGAAGATTCTGGAAATTCCCAGCCGAGGATGCCAGCGTGAGCCGCGATTACGACCCGGAACCGGGACAATGGTACGAAGACCTCGACACCGAGGAGATCTTCAAGGTCCTGTCCGTGGACCCGGACGAGGAGCTGGTACGGATCCAGTGGCTCGACAGCGAGGTCGAGGACATCGACCTTGACGCCTGGAACGAGATGGACCTCGAGCTCGCGGACGAGCCGGAGGGCTGGGTCGACGAGGACGCCGGGGACGAGGAAGGCGAGGAAGAAGAAGAAGACCTCGAGGACGAGGATGACTGGGACGAGGACGAAGACGAGGACGACTGGGACGACGACGAAGCCGAGGACTACGACGACGAAGACGACGAATATCGTGACCGCGAGTGAGCGGTTCACCGGGTTCCCAGCCTCCCGCCCTGCCGCCGGGCTATCCGGCTGACCTCGAACGCACCTGGCGCGCCTCCGATGGCACGCCCGTGGTCCTGCGGGCACTGCGCCCGGACGACCTCGACCGCGAACTGGCCTTCGTCAACGGGCTCTCGGAAGAGACCCTGCACCTCCGCCTGCAGTACTCCGCGAAGGGCGTCAGCCGTGCGGACCTCGCGCGTCTCCTGCAACTCGATTACCGCGACATGCTGGCGATGGGCGCGTTCGTCGGCGATCCCGCCGATCCTACGGTCGTCGGCGTCAGCCGGTACGCGCGGGTGGAAAATACGGATCGCGCCGAGTGCGCGATTGTGGTGGCCGATGCCTGGCAGGGTCGCGGGCTCGGCACCGAGCTGATGCGCGCCCTCGGCACGGCCGCCAGAGCGCGCGGCATCCGCTTCCTCGAAGGCGCCACGCTCGGAGAGAACCAGCGTATCCACGCGTGGGCGCGGCGCTTCGGCTTCGGCGTGCAGACCGAGCCCAACTCGGGCGGACTGGTCCGCGTTACGCTCGACCTGTCCTCGTTCCCTTCCTGACCCGCCGGATCGCCGCCCGCCAGTCGCCGTAGGCCGCCAGGACCTTCGCAGCCCGCCCCGCAGCACGCTTCCGCGTGCGCCGCTCGTGCTGCTTCAACAGCTCGAGCAACCGCCCGGTCAATGGCCGGCCCAGCGAGCGCTCGTTGAGGCGCACCCAGTGGTCGGCCAGCAGCGTGTCGCGATGCTCCCCGATGCTGTCCTGGGCACCGCGCAGGCGGCGCAGGAGCCTCGCGACCGCCTTCGGCTGGACGTCGGCGACCGACTCGAGCGCGTACCGGCAGTGCTTGAGCGCGAGACGCAGCTCGTGCAGCTCCGCGGCTTCCTTGGGCTCCTGCTCGAGCAGGCGAACCGCCTTGCGCCACGACTCCTCGACCAGCTCCAGCAGGTCGTCGAGGCCGGCATCGCGGCGAACGACGAGCCCGCGCATGGCTGCTTCGTCCTCGACGGCGGCGCGCAGCGCGGTCCAGTGCGGCTCCGCTGCGTGCCGACGGAGCGACGCACGGGCTTCGAGGCAGAGGTCCTCGAGGCGGATCATCAATCGTTTCAGGCTGGAAGGCGCCACGCCGGGCTCGTTCCGCACCAGCGACGTCAGCAGGTCCCGGCGCACATCCGCCTCGCGCACGGCCGAGAGAGTCCGCGCGAAACTCCGCAGGTCCGCGCGCATCAACCGGGTACGACGCTCGTCGAGCAACGGCCCGTAGGTCTTGAGCAGCGACCGCAGCCGGCGCGCTGCCACCCGCCCGTGATGGATATCGGTACTGCCCGCGGTTCCCAGCCGCTCGGCCGCTGATCGCAGCAGCCTCTGCTGCTCGATCAACGCCACCTCGACCCGACGGCTGCCGTCGGCAAGCTGCGACGCGGCGATCGGCTTCCTGGGTCGCGGGGCTCTCATCCTGTCGCTCCTAATATCACGGCGAGGTTACCGCTGAAACCGCGGCGCGCGGATCCGCGAAACCATGATGCGCCGGATGCGGGCTGCGAAAGGCGGTGGCCCCGGATCTTGAAAGCGATGGCCCCGCCCCCACCCTCGCCCCGGCCCACTGAAGGAAGTCCTGGAGACCCGGATACATGAAACGCGTACTGCTGGTCCTAGACACCACCCTCGCCATCAACGTCCTGCTCGGCATCGTGCTCCGCCTGTTCAGCCACG
>VEPJ01000075.1:0-8122 GCA_012026925.1 Gammaproteobacteria bacterium
GGTGTAGATCTCGGGAAGGCGCTCGAGCACCAGGGCCTTCCCGAGCAGTTCGCTCCCGGCGATGGCGCGCCGCAGCACCGGCAGGGTCAGCGCCTCGAGTGCTTCCGAGGACACCGGTGCGTAACTCAGGTGCCAGGGCTCGATCCCGGCCCCGCAGCTTCCCGTCGCGTACGGCCGATAGAACCCGAATCGAGCCATGTTCCCGGTGAGCCAGGAGTCCAGGCGCGCGAAGACGCCGCCTTCCGCATACTCGGACGGCACCAGCTGCACCTGGTACCCCGGTGGCATCGCCGCGGCATCGACGACGTCGATCTCCGTGCCCCAGTGGTGCCGGCTGCCGCCGGGAACCGCGGACCAGCACAGGATCGCGTCCAGGCGGCCTGCATCGTCGAGGGTGGCGGGGTCGATCGCCCGCCCCGCCCGGTCGAGCAGCGGCCGCTCGCCGCGCCACTTGCGGTTCCAGAGCGTGAGCTGCCGGTCGAAGTCGCGGAAACTCGAAGCCGCGGCGAGGTCGATGCCGGTCGCGAGCGCCGCGTCGCGCATCGCGAGGAAAGACGTCACCGCCCCGAAATGCAGGGCGCACCGCGGGCCCTCGAGCTCCACGATGTGCGTCCGGGCGCGCCCGGTCAGTTCGAGTTCGTTCATGCGTTGCGACTCCCGGACTTGAAGCATACCGGACCCGGGCCCGCTGCCGGTGCACCCTCGGTTTGCCCGGTGTCGGAAAACTTGCCAGTTTGTCGGCGAATCCGCACACATGTGCTGTCGCCGGCCCCGGCGAGCGGGGCTATCATGCGCAGACGGTCGGAACCTTCCAGAACAATAACGACTGCGAGGGTGGCAGTCGCAGGCCAGGCCAGTCGTACATGCGCGGCAGTCGCCTCAAATTCCGTTACGTCTTCACGGTGGTCGGCATCGGCCTGCTGCTGACGGCCGCCGTGGTGACGATGATCCTGCTGACGGAAGGACGCGAGGAAACGCACCTGCGCCACGCGCTGCAGCAGGTCGCCGAGCTGCGTGCCACCGATGCCTCAGCCGCGCTCGACGTCATGGTGCGCGAAGCGGGTTTCCTGCTCAGCGACGTCTACTCGATCCGCGTGCCGTTGATCGTGGCCATCGGCGTGGCGCTCTCCCTGCTCGCCGGCTGGGTCACGTCGCGCCTCATCGCGCGCATCGACCGGGCGATGGTCTCGCTCATGCAGGGTGCCGAGCGCATCGGCAGCGGCCGCCACGCGGAACCCGTGCAGCACAGCGGTGTCGCGGAGATCGCCGCGCTCGAGGACTCGCTCGAGCGCATGCGCCAGGCGCGCGCCGGCACGACGATCTCGCGCGACTACCTGAACACGCTGCTCAACAGCATGAGCGACGCCGTGCTGGTGACCGCACCGGATGGCCGGGTTCGCACGGCCAATGCGGCCGCAGCCGCTCTCCTCGGCCAGGCGGCGGAACGGCTGGTGGGGCTCGACCTGACGTCCCTGGTGGCGGAGCAGCATCGCGCGGCCTTCGATCCGGAGCGAATCCTCAACGAGCCGGGAGAGACGGTCGTGAGCACGGCGCGGGGGCAGACCATCCCGGTGTCCGTGACCGCCTCCGGGATCTCGAGCCAGGATCCGCAATTCCAGGGCCGCATCTACGTGCTGCGCGACATCACCGAGCGCAAGCGCGCCGAGCGCCGCATCCGCTACCTCGCACGCTTCGACACGCTCACCAAGATGCCGAACCGCATGCAGTTCCAGCACCTGCTGCACCAGGCGATCGCGCGCGGGTTGCGCCAGGGGCGGGGGCTCGTGCTGCTGTACGTGGACCTCGACAACTTCAAGGAAATCAACGACACGTTCGGCCACGAAGCGGGCGACCGCGTGCTCGAGACGATGAGCGAGCGCCTGGGCCGCATCCTGCCGAAGGAGTCGGTCGTCGGCCGGCTCGCGGGCGACGAGTTCGCCGTGTTCGCCGAAACGGTGGATGGCGAACGCGACCGGCACGAGCAGGCCGCGTCGCTGGCGCGCCTGCTGCTCACGGAGATCGCGCGGCCGCAGCACGTCGGCGAGCACGAGCTCGAGGTGACCGCGAGCATCGGCATCGCGTCCTGCCCGGAGAACGGCGACAACGTAATCGACCTGATCCGCAACGCGGACGCCGCGATGTACCACGCGAAACGCGCGGGGCGGAACTGCCACGTGTTCTACGCGCCGGAGATGAACGCGGCCGCGGTCGAGCGTCTGTTGCTCAAGAGCAAGCTGCGCCGCGCGCTCGACCGCGACGAGTTCGTGCTGCGCTACCAGCCCAAGGTGGATCTCGCGAGCGGCCTGGTCGTCGGTGCGGAAGGCTTGCTCCGCTGGCGGCTGCCGGGGCACGGCGAGATCGCGCCCGCGCAGTTCATCCCGCTCGCCGAGGAGTCGCGCCTGATCCTGGACATCGGGGCCTGGGTGCTCAACCAGGTCTGCAGCGACTACGCGACGTGGCAGAAGAGGGTCGCGGACCCGGGCCTCGTCGCGATCAATCTATCGCTCAAGGAGCTGAGCCAGGCGAGCTTCATCCCGCGCTGCCGCTCGGTGTTCGAGAAGCACGGCGTGTCGCCGGGGCGCGTCGAGCTCGAGATCACGGAGACGACCCTCATGCTCGACGCCGAGCGCACGCTGCCGCTGCTCGACGAACTGCGCGCCATGGGCGTGCACCTGTCGATCGACGATTTCGGGACGGGTTACTCGAGCCTGAGCGCCCTGCAGCAGTTCCCGATCGGCACGCTCAAGATCGACCAGTCCTTCGTGCGCAACGCCGCGACCGACCCGGATGATGCGACGATCGTGCGCACCATCATCGAGATGGGTCGCAGCCTGGGCCTCCAGGTACTCGGCGAAGGCATCGAGACCGAGGAGCAGCGGCAGTTCCTGTTGCACAGCGGCTGCCAGTTCGGGCAGGGCCGCCTCTTCGGCGAGCCGATGACCTCGGCCGAATTCCTCGACACGATCCTCAGGCAGGCGACCGGCGAGCACCCTGTGCTGCGCCTGCCGGCCTGACGGACCCGCGTGTCCCGACGGCCCCGGAAAAAGAAGGGCGAGCCGAGGCTCGCCCGAACGGGGGTCATCGTTGACCGGCCGGAGCTTACGGGCACCGACATCGATGTCAATACTTTGTACAGCCTGACACTCTGCCGACCTTTTACAGGACGGGATGGATGAGTATGATCGGGCCATGTACTCCATCAAGGCCGTCTCACAGGCGACCGGGCTGACCGTCGAGACCCTGCGGGCCTGGGAGCGCCGCTACGGTGTCGTCGTGCCCCGGCGGGACGTGAGCGGGCGTCGCGTGTACGGCCCGGAGGACGTCCTGCGCCTGAGGCTGCTGCGTGAAGCGACCGAGCGCGGCCATCCGATCGGGCGCCTCGCCAGGCTGGGTGACGCCGAACTGTCCGGGTTGCTGGAGGAGAACGCGTCCGCGCCCCGGGCCGCCGGGCCGGGCGGGTTTGCCGGCCGCATCCTGGACGCGGCCCGGGACTTCCGTGCCGCCGAATGCGAACAGGCGTTGACGCTCGCGATCGCCCTCCTGCCGCCGGCGCAGCTCTTCACCGAAGTGCTGCAACCGCTGCTGCGCGAGGTCGGCGATCGCTGGCACCGTGGCGACCTCGCGATCTCGCAGGAGCGCCTCGTCTCGAGCACGGTCCGGCGCCACCTCGGCCTCGTGCTCGACTCCTACGACCGGACGGCGCGCCGCCAGGACATCGTGTTTGCGACGCTGCCGGGCGAGCGCCACGAGCTCGGGCTGCTCATGGCCGCGATCGTGTGCGCGAGCCGTGGCTTCAGGACGCACTACCTGGGGCCGGACCTGCCGGCGGAGGAAATCGCTCTTTTCGCGCGCGAAGTCGGCGCGTCGATCGTCGCGCTGAGCGTGGTGCTGCAGGAAAGGCTGGGAGACGTCCCGGCGGAACTCGGGACGCTCGCGGCGTCGCTCGGACCGGGCACCACCGTGTGGATCGGGGGATCCGGCGCTCAACTGCTCGACAAGGACGCCCTGCCGCCGGGCTGCGTGTGCGTTCGCGCCCCGCTCGAGCTCGACCGTCGCCTCGACATGCTCGCTGCCTGAACGCACGCCTTCAGTCGGCGGTTGGCGCGGGCGAATGCTGCGGCGGATGCTCCGTCCGCCAGCGCCACGGCGGCGCCTGCTCCGCTTCGGGCAGCGCCCACAGGCCGACGCGGCGCGCGCGCGCTTCACGCTCGATGTCGTACAGCTGCGGGTCACGCACGTAGCGGCGGTATGCCCACGCGTGGCCGCGCCGCACCATTTCGGCATTGACCCAGAGGTCGTCCACCTGGCGGTACACGCGCGCCACGGTGCGCGCGTATCGATCGGTGTCGAGCACCTCGAGCCGCACGCGCTTGCCGAGCACCATGCCCTGCAGCGCCTTGCGCGATGTCTCGGCGTACGGCTGGCCTTTCTCCGGCGTGTCGATCTCGGCGAGCCGTACCTCGATCTCACGCCCCTCCGCGACGACGATCAGGCTGTCCCCGTCGAGCACGCGCTTCGCCGTCCCGGTCATCGTCGCGGGCGACCCGACGGCGGCCGCGCACGCAAGCACCAGCACGCCCGCGCGCAGCAACGAGCCCGGGAGCCGCATGGGCGCTGGGTTCAGCGCCTGAAGGCCGCGGCCGCTTCCCGCGCCCGTGCCGAGACGTCCCGGACGGCCTGGTCCGTCGCGTGCTCGAACGCGGCGATCACGGCACGGAGGTCCTTGCGCTCGGCCGCGACGTCGGCGCTCGAAACGAAACTCGCGACCCGGACGCCCTTGCGTGGATCGACCAGGTTCGCCAGCAACTCGACGCGGACCCCTGGCGCCGAGTCGAGATCCGCATAGACGGCCTCGAAGTGGCGCAGCTCGACGTCGAGCAACAGGTCCGTCGGGACGCGGCTCGGCCCCGCGACCGCAGTGGCGAAACCGCCTTCGGCTCCCAGCGACGCGACGAGCAATTGCTGCACCATCCGCGGCGCGGGATCGGCCCAGCGGGCACCGGCGACGTAGTCGAAACCCTGGCCCGGCTTCACGACGGCGATCCGTTCCGTGTCGAGCGAAGGCGCGGCAACCGGGCGGGCGACCGCGATGGCGAGCGGCAGCCTGGCGCCGCGCGTGGCGGACGCCGGCCCCGACAGCCGAAAGAGATCGGGCGGCGCGGCGTCCGACTTGAACGCCGAACCGACGCACGCGGAGCAGAGCCAGGCCACTGCGAGCGCGGCGACGGCGAGCCTCATCGCGGAATCTCCATGCCGGTCTCCTTGCGCTCGATGAGCAGGCTCGAGGGCTGGTCGCGCAGGCTGCGGGCGAGCGCGCGCACCTCGTCGCTCGCGCTGCGCAGGTCCACGATCAGCTGCTGCAGGTCGGCGACGCCGCTGCCCGCGAACTGAGAGAGCGTCGCCTCGTTGCCGACCACGATGCGCTCGAGGCTGTCCGCGGTGCGGCCGAGCTTCTCGGCGCTCGAGGCAACACTTGCGAGCGTCGCGTCGACCTGGGGGCCGGCCTTGTCGGTCACGACCTGCAGCTTCCGCGTGAGTTCGTTCACCTCGGTCGCCGTCCGGCGCAGGTCGGCCGCGAGCGCTGCGACGTCGCGCGAGATGGCGGGAAGGTCGTTGGAGCTGGCCTCGACGTTCCTCAGGGTCGTGTCGAGCGCCTGGATGTTGCGATCGTCGAGCACTTTCTCGATGCGCTCCACGACGCCCGCCACGTGTCCGAGCAGGTCCGGCATCTTCTCGAGGAACGCCTCGATGTCGCCCTTGCGCGACGCGATCACCGGGTACTGCTCGCCCTGCGCCAGCGGTCGGTTCGGATCGGCGGTGGGGTCCTTCTGGAGGTCGATGTAGAGCAGCCCGGTGAGACCGAGGAGTCCGAGCCGCGCCTGCGTGGCCCCGGAAACCGGCGCGTCGGAATCGATTTCCGCGATCACCTTGACCCGGCTGGGGTGCGCGGGCTCGATGGAAAGACCCCGCACGCGGCCGACGTCCACGCCGAGGTAGCGCACCGGGCTGCCGCGCGACAGGCCGCTCACGGAGCCGTCGAAGTAGATCTCGTACGGCGCGTAGTCGCGCCGCTCGCCGCGGCCCGAGTACCACCACACGAACGCGACCGCGGCCGCGATCGCGAGCAGCGCGAAGGCCGCGACCACCGCGTATTTCGCGTCACGCTCCACGTCGTTCCTCCACCGCCGGCAGCACCTCGCGACCGCGCGCACCGTGGAAGTACTGGCGGATCCACGGGTGGTCGTTCCGTACGATGCCCTCGAGCGTGTCCACGATGACCTTGCCGTCGACGAGCACGGCGACACGATCACACGTCCGCGCGAGGGTGTCCAGATCGTGCGTGACCATCACCACGGTCAGGTGCAGCGTATCGCGCAGGTAGAGCACCAGCGTGTCGAACGACTCGGCCGCGATCGGGTCGAGGCCCGCGGTCGGCTCGTCGAGGAACAGCAGCACGGGATCGAGCGCGAGGGCCCGCGCGACCGCGGTCCGCTTCACCATGCCGCCCGAGAGCTGGGCCGGGTACTTGCCGGCCGCATCGAGCGGCAGGCCGACCATCCTGAGGCGCAGCTCGACGAGGCTCGCGAGCGCCTCCTCCTCGAGGTCCATCGCTTCGGCGACGGGCAGCGCGACGTTCTCCGCGACGGTGAGCGAGGTGAACAGCGCGCCCTGCTGGAACGTGACGCCGTAGCGCCGCTTCACCTCGCGCAGTTCCTCGTCGTTCATCGCGGTGATGTCGCGTCCTTCGACCTCGACGGTTCCCGAGGTCGGACGGCGCAGGCCGAGCATCGTCTTGAGCAGCACCGACTTGCCGCTGCCGGAGCCGCCGACGATGCCGAAGATCTCGCCCGGCAGGACGTCGAGGCTCACCCCGTCGTGCACCACCTGCGCGCCGAAGCGGTTGACGATGTCGCGGAGCGAGATCAGCGGCTGCACGGCGGGCCTCAGAAGTCGATCTCGAGGAACAGGATCGCGAACAGCGCGTCGGCGAAGATCACGAGGAAGATCGACTGCACGACCGCGACGGTCGTGAGGCGGCCGAGCTCGCGCGACGACTCACGGACCTGCAGCCCCCTCAGCGTGCCGGTCAACGCGATCAGCGCTCCGAAGACCGGCGCCTTGACGAGACCGGCCCAGAACGTCGTCTCGCCGACCGCCGACTGGAGCCGCGTGATGAACTGCGGCCACGGCAGGTCGATGAGGTAGCGCGTGAGGACCGCGCCGCCGGCCAGGCCCATCGCGTCGGCAACGACCGTGAGGAGCGGCATCGCGATGACCAGTGCCAGGACTCTCGGCAGCACGAGGAGCTCGTAGGGATTCATTCCCATCGACTCCAGGGCGTCGATCTCGTCGTTGAGCTTCATGACGCCCAGCTCGGCGGCGTAGGCGCTGCCCGAGCGACCCGCGACCATGACGGCGGTGAGCAGCACGCCGAGCTCGCGCAGCACGCCGATCGTCACGAGGTCCACCGTGAAGATCTCGGCCCCGAACGGCCGCAGCTGCTGCGCACCGATGTACGCGGCGATCACGCTGATCAGGAAGGCGATCAGGGACACGACCGGGATCGCCTGCACGCCGGTCTCGTACACGTGTCGCACGATCGACGGGATGCGCAGCCTCCGGAGGCTCGTCCACCGCGTCGCCGCGGTGACGAGCGTCTCGCCGCCGAACGTGAGCGCCTCGTACCAGCTGAACCAGCGCGACTCGATCCGCTTGCCGAAATGGACGAGCCAGTTGTCGCCGCCACCCGCCTCGGCTGCGGGCTGCCCGGCCCCCTCGCGCATGAGGCGGTCGAGGTACGCGAAGTGCTCGGGCGGTGTTCCCTCGATGCGTACGTCCGTGCCCGTCGCCCGCAGTTGCGCCAATGCCCGGTGCAGGAGCCATGACGGCCCGATGTCGAACGCACCCGCGGCCGTCAGGTCGATGACGAGCGCAGGCGGGGGCGCGCGACGCAATTCGTCGAGTCCGGACTCGAGACGCGGGGCGTCGCCCATGCGGCAATCCCCCGCGATCCGCAGCCGGTCGCGCGCTTCGCTCAGGCTGGCCTGGAACTCCATGCGTCACCGAGCCGGGTCAGTCACGCGCGCCCTCGCCGCGCGCGCCACGGCCCGGGATGTGATCC
>VEPJ01000075.1:8132-46107 GCA_012026925.1 Gammaproteobacteria bacterium
GTCGAACGCACCCGCGGCCGTCAGGTCGATGACGAGCGCAGGCGGGGGCGCGCGCGCCACGGCCCGGGATGTGATCCCGGCGGCCTCAGGGCTTCTTGTGCGATCCGTCGCACAGCGGCGGGCCGGCCGTTCGCTTGCAGGCGCAGAACCAGGCCGTCTTCGATTCCGTCGCCACGTACTGGACGGGCGCCAGGCCCGATCCCTTGTGCGAACCGTCGCAGAACGGCTGCTTCGAGCTCCTGCCGCAGGCACACCACCAGTAAGTCCTGCCCGCCTCGACGTCCACCGGCATCGGTGCACGGCCAGCCAACACCGCCTCCGTCATGTCACGCGCTCCTAGACAGCCCGTCGCCGGGTGAGGGAATGCTAGCATCGGGCAAGGTCGATAGTGAGCGGTGATGGCGGGCACGGTCCTTTCGCAAATCCTGATCCTGCTCGCGGGCTCGGTGCTGGTGCTGAGCCTGGTGCGGCGCTTCGCATTGCCGCCGATCCTCGGCTACCTCCTGGTGGGCATGCTGCTCGGGCCGCACGCGCTCGATCTCGCCTCCGATGCCGCGGCGGTCGCCCTCCTGGCCGAGATCGGCGTCGTGTTCCTCGTCTTCACGCTCGGGCTCGAGTTTTCGCTCGCGCGGATGATCGCGATGAAGGCGGAGGTGCTGGGCGTGGGCGGCCTGCAGATGCTGCTAACGACGGCGCTGTTCGCCGTCGCCGCATGGGCGGCCGGCATCGATCCCGCCGTGGCCATAGTCGTCGGCGGCGCACTGGCGATGTCGTCGACCGCCATCGTCCTGCGCCAGCTGGGTGACCAGCTCGAGCTGAACCGCACGCACTCGCGGCTCGCGCTCGGCATCCTGCTCTTCCAGGACCTGGCGTTCGCCCCCCTGCTCGCCCTGGCGACGTCGATCAGCGAGGCCGGCCAGGCGCTCGGCCCGGCCTGGGTCCTCGGCATGGCCGGGCGCGCGGTGGCTGCCCTGCTGGTCGTGCTCGTGCTCGGGCGATGGATCCTGCGGCCGCTGTTCCACGAGATCGCGCGGCACCAGAGCACCGAGACGTTCACGCTCACCGTGCTGTTCGTCGCGCTGGGCGGTGCCTGGGCCACCCACGGGCTCGGCCTCTCGATGGCGCTCGGCGCCTTCCTGGCCGGAATGCTGCTCGCGGAGACCGAGTTCAAGTACCAGACCGAGGCGGTCATCAAGCCGTTCCAGGACATCCTGCTCGGGCTGTTCTTCATCTCGGTCGGCATGCTGCTCGACCTGCGCCTGCTGCTCGCGCAGCTGCCGCTCGTGCTCGCGCTGCTGGCCGCGCTGCTCGTCGTGAAGGCGGCCGTGGTGCTCGCCGTCGTGCGCTGGTTCGTACCGAACACGCGCAAGGCGCTGCGCACGGGCATCGTCGTCTCGATGGGCGGCGAGTTCGGCTTCGCGCTGCTCACGCTGCTGCTCAAGGGACGCGTGGTGGACGCTGCGCTGGTCCAGCCACTGCTCACCGTCATCGCGCTCAGCCTGCTGCTCGGGCCCCTGCTCGTCCGCTACAACGGCCGCATCGCGGACCGTATCCAGCGGCGGCGCACCGTCGAGCCCTCCGAGGTCGCGCTGGAGACGGCCGCCACCCGGCAGCTTGCGGAGCGCGAGCACGTGATCATCTGCGGCTTCGGGCGCGTGGGACAGAACCTGGCGCGCGTCCTCGAACGCCGCGGCATCGAGTTCATCGCGCTCGACCTCGATCCTTTCCGGGTGCGCGACGCCCGGCAGGCCGGCGACCCCGTGGTCTACGGCGACGCCTCGGAACCGGAGGTACTGCGCGCGCTGGGGCTCGAGCACGCCAGCGCGCTGGTGGTCTCGTTCGACGACACCGCGACCGCGCTGCGCATCGTGCGGCGCGTGCGGCGGCTGCGGGCGGACCTGCCGGTGCTGGTACGGACCGAGGACGACTCGAGGCTCGACGCTCTGCAGGCAGCGGGCGCGACCGAGGTGATCCCGGAAACGTTCGAGACGAGCCTGTCGCTGGTCGCGCACGTGCTGCTCGTCCTCGACGTGCCGGCGCCCGAAGTGCTCGAGACGACCGAGGACATCCGGCACGACCGCTACGCGATACTGCGCAGCGTGTTCCGCAAGCGCGACGCGCGCCCCCTGGACGAAGCCCATGCGCTGCGCCAGCAGCTGCGCACGGTCGTGCTGCCCCCCGGGGCCTGGGCGGTGGGACAGTCGATCCGGGACCTCGGGCTGCACGAAGGCAAGGTCCTGGTGAACGCGATCCGCCGCGACGGCATCGTCGGTCGCAATCCCGACCCGGCGATGAAGCTGCGGGAGGGCGACGTGCTGATCCTCTGGGGCGTTCCCGAGGACCTCGAGCAGGAGGAGAGCAGGTTGCTGACGGGGTGAGGAGGGGAGCGGAGGGTGGTTAACGGTTAGCGGCTAGCGGTTAGTAAGAGGCCGGCAATGCCGACCGGTGGACCTGCTTACCTTACTATCCGCTATCCGCTGATCACTGATCACCAATTCCGTTTCCCTCCCATGTCCACCATCGGCACACCGCTTTCTCCCTCCGGCACGCGCCTGCTGATGCTCGGCGCCGGCGAACTCGGCAAGGAAGTCGTCATCGAGGCGCAACGCCTCGGCGTCGAGGTGGTCGCCGCAGATCGCTATCCCAACGCGCCGGCGATGCAGGTCGCGCACCGCTCGCACGTGCTCGACATGCTGGATCCGCAGGCACTGCGGGACCTCGTACTGCGCGAGCGGCCGTCGCTGGTCGTGCCGGAGATCGAGGCGATCGCGACGACCGCGCTGCTCGAACTCGAGCGCGAGGGATTCAGGGTGATCCCGACGGCGCGAGCCGCGCGACTCACGATGGATCGCGAGGGCATTCGCCGGCTCGCCGCGGAGGAGCTGGGGCTACGTACCTCGCCGTATCGCTTCGCGGACGACGAGGCGACCTACCGCGAGGCCGTCGCGGCGCTCGGGATGCCGTGCGTCGTGAAACCCGTGATGAGCTCGTCCGGCAAGGGGCAGAGCGTCGTGAAGAGCGCGGCCGACGTGCAGCACGCATGGGATTACGCGCAGAGGGGCGGCCGCGCCGGCGCCGGGCGCGTCATCGTCGAGGGGTTCATCCGCTTCGACTACGAGATCACCCTGCTCACCGTCCGGCACGCGGGCGGCACGAGCTTCTGCGACCCGATCGGGCACCTGCAGATCGACGGCGACTACCGGGAGTCGTGGCAGCCGCAGGTCATGAGCGCCGCGGCGCTCGCGGAATCGCAACTCATCGCGCGGGCCATCACCGACGCCCTGGGCGGCGCCGGAATCTTCGGCGTCGAGCTCTTCGTATGCGGCGACGAAGTCTGGTTCAGCGAGGTCTCGCCGCGGCCGCACGACACCGGCCTCGTCACGCTCGTGTCGCAGGATCTCTCGGAGTTCGCGCTGCATGCGCGCGCGATCCTCGGCCTGCCGGTTCCGGCGCTTCGCCAGCTCGGGCCGTCGGCTTCCTGCGCGATCCTGCTCGAAGGGGAATCGGCCGACGTCCGCTTCCACGACGTCGAGCGCGCGCTCACCGAGCCCGGCACCCAGCTCAGGCTCTTCGGCAAGCCCGAAGTGCGCGGCAAGCGACGGATGGGCGTCGCGCTCGCCAGTGACGCGACGATCGGCGCGGCACGCGAAAAGGCGCGCCGGGCGGCGGCTGCGATCGTCGCCGGAGCCGAGCTGCGCTGAACAGTCAGCGATCGGCCTGCAGGTGCGCCTCGAGCAGCCAGAGGCTCTTGTCCGCGGCGCGTGAGATGCCGGTGAAGAGGTCGCTCGAGTCCGCGTCACCCGCCTTCGCCGCTTCGTCGATCGCCTTGCGCACGCCCTTGCCGAAGCGGGACAACCCGGCTGCGAGCGCGTCGAGGTGCGCACGCCCGTCCGCGATCTCGATCGGATAGGGGTCGAGGCGCGAGCGACCGGCGATCGCCTGGAGGGTCCCCTCCGCGATTCCACCGAGTGCGGCGATTCGTTCCGCCATCTCGTCCGAGTGGCCGCCCATCTCGCCGGCGATCCTGTCGAACAACTCGTGCAGTGCGATGAACGACGGTCCCTTCACGTTCCAGTGGGCCTGCTTGGCCTGCAGTTGCAGGTCGAGCGCGTCCGCGAGGCGTGCGTTCAGCAGGGCAATCATCTTTGCCCGCGTCTTCGCGGCCAGGTCGATTCTCGTGCTGTGCATGGCGTCTCCTGATGGTCCGGGGGCCTTTGAGGCTGGGATTGCATTGTTCCCCCCGGAGCCCGGGCGGCCAACAGGACCCTTCGATGGGGCCGATACCCGCGGTCGATCAACTGGCAGCGCCTCGGGCGTGGCCGGCTCCGGCACGCGGCGCCGGCCTGCAAAACGCTTTTGATACATGAGGTTAGCCTGGCATGCATCTGCCCGACGGGGCAGCGCGAACAGTATGCCAGACAAAGTTTCAGAATCTGCACTGCTGTGCATAGATTGACATAGTGTCAATCCTGACACACGATTTGCGCATGTCGTACATCGCCGAACGCCGACAGGAAGAGCGCGACCGCCGCCGCGCCGAAATCGTGGACGCTGCCGAGGCCCTTTACGCCGAGGCCGGCTGGGACTCCGTCACCATGGACCAGGTCGCCCGGCGGGCCCGGCTCAGCCGCGCACTGGTCTACGTCTATTTCAAGGACAAGGCCGACCTGCACCTGGCGCTGGTCGAACGCGCGCTCGCCACCCTGCGCGAGCGCTTCGAGGCCGCCCGTGCAGGCAAGGCGCGCGGCATCGACGAGATCGAGGCGATCGGCCGCGAGTACCTCGTCTACGCCCGCGAGTTGCCGCACTACTTCGACGCCTGCGCGCGCTACCAGTCGCACGCGTGCAGCGGCGCCGACGCCGAAGTGCCGGCGAACGAACTCGCCTGCATGGCGGCCGGTCATCACGTCCACGAAGTGCTGGTCGACTCGCTCAACCGCGGCGTCGCCGATGGCTCCATTCGCGCCGACCTCGGCAATCCCTACGTCACCGCACTCTCGCTCTGGGCCTTCTCGCACGGGGTCATCCAGATCCTGTCGAGCAAGGGAGGCCAGATCGAGCACGAGGGCGTGCCGGTGCAGCAGCTCCTCGACCACTCGATGGCGCTGATCCTCGGCGCGCTGCAGGCCTGATTGGAAGGGTTCGCCGTGGCCGCGCTTGCCTCACGTCGTCTTGCCCGCCGCGTCGGCTGCCTGGCCGTGATAACGGGCTCGCTGCTGGCCGTCTCCCCGCCCGCCGTGACGGCGGCCGCACCGGAGCCGACGATCGAGCCGGCCGGCACGGTCGAGGATGGCCTGCGACAGGTGCTCGACGACGCACTCGTTGCGAATCTCGAGCTCAAGGCGGGCGCCGCGAGCGTGCAGCAGCGCGTCGCGGCGCTCGATCGCGCGCGCGCGCGTTACCGGCCGGTGCTCGACTTCGACGCCCGCTACTCCGTGGCCGACGGCGGGCGCACGATCGACTTTCCGGTCGGCGACCTGCTGAATCCCGTCTATGCGACGCTCGACGAACTGCTGGTGCAGTCGGGACAGCCGCCGCAGTTCCCGCGAGTCAAGAACGAGCAGATCCGGCTGCTTCTCCCGCAGGAGCAGAACACGCGCCTGGTCATGGCGCAGCCGCTCTACGAGCCCCGCATCGGTCCCGCCGTCGAGGCATCGCGCCAGGACCTGAACCGCGCGGCGGCCGACCTGTCGGGACTCCGCGCGCGCGTGGTCCGCGACACGAAGCAGGCCTACTACGAATGGCTCGCCGCGCAGCAGCAGTCGCTCGTGCTCGACGCCACGCTCGAGGTCGCGAGGTCGAACGTAGCTGCCACCGACAGCCTCTATCGCAACGGCAAGGTGACGCGCGACCTCGTGTACCGCGCCGAGGCCGACCTGCTCGAAGTCGAGCAGCAGCGCCTGGCCGTGTCGAGCCGCGTGAACATCGCGCGGAGCTACGTGAACCTGCTGCGCAACGTGCCACTGTCCTCGCCCGTGCCCGGCGCGACGATCGACGCCGCGACCGTCGAGCGTTTCCGCGTGCGTCTGCTGCAGCGGCTCGCGGGCCGCCGCCTGGAGGTGCCGCAGCTGCAGCAGGTGGCGACCGAACGGCGGGCGGAGCTCGAGAGCCTCGACGCCGCCATTGCCGCCAGCCTCGCGCAGCAGGATCTCGCGCGCGCGGCATTCAAGCCGACGCTCGGCGTCGGCGCCGAGGCCGGGATCCAGGGCGAGGACTATGGGGTCGGCGCGGACGAGCGCTATGTCCTCGCCTCCGTCGTGCTGCGCTGGAACGCCTTCCGCGGCGGCGCCGACCAGGCCGCCCTCGCGGAGGCCAAGGCGGTGACCGACGAGCTGCGCGCGACGCGCGACCTCGCCGCGCAGCAGGTCCGCCTCGAAGTCCAGCGCGCCCTCGAGCTCTTCGCGGTCGCCGATGCCTCGCTCGAGACCGCCCAGAAGCGCTCCGACGCCGCCGAGGCGGCATTCCGAATCGCCACGAAGAAGCGCGACCTCGGGCAGATCAACCAGACCGACTTCATCGATGCGCGTCGCACGCTGACCGACGCGCAGCTGAACCTGAACCGCGTGCGGACCGAGTTCCTGGCGCGTCTCGCCGAGCTCGAGTTCGCGATCGGCGACTCCCGGACGACCGGGAAGGAGCTGTTGTGAACCGCCTTGCGATTCTCCTCCTCGCGAGCTTTGCGCTCGCATCCTGCGGCAAGTCGCAGGCGCCCGGCCCCGCCCCGGCCGCGGCCACTCCCGTTCGCACGGCAATCGTCGAGAGCGTGGACGTGGGCAACGCGGTGCGCTCCGTCGGCGTGCTTGCGCCGCGCGACGAGTTCCGGCTGTCCTTCAAGGTCGGCGGCGTCATAGACAGCATCGCGGTGGATGCCGGCGACGCCGTCCGCAAGGGACAGGTGCTCGCGCTCATCAAGCGCGCGGAAGTGGATGCCGCGGTCGCGCAGGCGTCCGAAGCGACCGAGAAGGCACGCCGCGACCTCGAGCGCGGTCAACGGCTGCGCGCGGACGAGGTCGCCACGGAGGAGCAGGTACAGGACCTCACCACGGCCTACAACGTTGCGCGCGCAAACCTCGAGGCCGCGCGCTTCAACGCGCGCTTTGCACGCATCGAGGCGCCGGGGGACGGCGTCGTGCTGCAGAAGCTCGCCGAGGCAAACGAACTCGTGCAGGCTGGCCAGCCCGTCCTGGTCCTCGGCGGCACGGGCGCGGGCTGGATCGTGCGCACGGCGCTTGCGGATCGCGACGCGGTGCGCGTCAACGTCGGCGACGTCGCGCGGGTTGCATTCGACGCCTTCCCCGGGCGCGAGTTCGCGGGCAAGGTGACTCGCGTCGGCTCGAGCGCCGACCCGTTGACGGGCACGTTCGAGGTCGAGATCGACGTGGCCCCGGATGGCGCGCGCTTCGTGCGGGGCCTCGTTGCCAAGGTGTCGCTCGACATCAGCGACGGCGACGCGGCTGGCATCCGCACCGTCGTGCCGGTAACCGCGATCGTCGAGGCAAACGGCGCCGTCGCGACCGTGTACCTGCTGGATGCACAGGCCGGCGTCGCCCGGCGCAGGCAGGTCACCGTCGGGCCGCTCGTCGGCGATCGCGTGATCGTCACCGCCGGCCTTGCGGCGGGGGACCGGGTGGTCACGGACGGCGCCGCCTGGCTCGCGGACGGCAAGCCCGTCCACGTCGTCGGGCAGCAGGGCTGAGGCCGCGGCCGTGCGCATCTGGGCCTTCAGCGTCCAGCGCTGGCAGTTCACGCTGGTGCTGTTCGGCCTGCTGATCGCGGTCGGCATCAACTCGCTGGTCAACATTCCCCGCTCGGAGGACCCCGAGTTCCACGTGCCGATCCCGACCGTGGTGGCCGTGTACCCGGGCGCGGACCCGGTCGACATCGAGCGCCTCGTCGTGGACCCGATCGAGGACGCGATCAACGAACTCGACGACATCAAGCGCATCGACAGCCGTTCGCTCGACGGCGTGGGCGTCATCCAGCCCGAGTTCCACTGGGACACGGACCCGGACGAGAAATACGACCAGGTCGTGCGGGAGGTCAACCGGATCCGCGCGCAGCTGCCAGCGGACCTCGCCTCGCTCGAGGTGCGCAAGGCCGGGTCCGGACTCGTCAACATCGTGCAGGTCGCGCTCGTGAGCGAGGACGCGAGCTATCACGATCTCAAGGAACTCGCCGAGGACCTGCGCGACTCGATCGAGACGGTGCCGGGCGTGCGGCGCGGAGCGTACTGGGCGGTGCCGGAACCGGAGGTGCGAGTCGCGATCGACCTCGAGCGCATGGGGCGCGCGGGCGTCACGCTCGGCCAGGTCGAGAACGCGATCCGCGGCGAGAACGCGACCGTGCCCGGCGGCTCCGTCGACGTCGGGCTGCGGAAGTACAACCTGAAGACGTCGGGCGGCTACGACTCGCTGGATGAAGTCGCCGAGACCGTCGTCGCCAGTCGCGAAGGCAAGCTCGTGAAGGTGCGCGACGTCGCCGACGTCGGCTGGGAGACCCAGGAGGAGCGCTATACCGGCCGGTTCAACGGCAGGCACGCGGTGTTCGTCACTGCGAACGCCAAGGACGGCAGCAACGTGTTCAAGGTGCGCAACGGCATCTACGCGAAGCTCGACGCGTTCGAGCGCAGCCTGCCGAAGGGGGTCACGCTCGAGCGCGGCTTCGACCAGAGCCGCAACGTGAGCCACCGCCTGACCCGTCTCGGCATCGACTTCATGATCGCGATCGCGCTCGTGGTGCTCACGCTGCTGCCGCTCGGCTTCCGCGCGTCGGCCGTCGTGATGATCTCGATCCCGCTGTCGCTCGCCATCGGGTTGTCGCTGCTCTACTTCACCGGCTTCTCGCTCAACCAGCTGTCGATCGCGGGCTTCGTGCTCGCGCTCGGCCTGCTCGTGGACGACTCGATCGTGGTGGTGGAGAACATCGCGCGGTATCTGCGCGCCGGCTTCTCGCCGATCGAGGCCGCGATCGCCGCGACCGACCAGATCGCGCTCGCGGTGCTCGGCTGCACGGCCACGCTGCTGTTCGCGTTCCTGCCGCTGCTGTTCCTGCCGGAAGGCGCGGGGATCTTCGTGCGATCGTTGCCCGCGGCCGTGCTCTACACGGTCCTGGCGTCGCTGCTGGTCGCGTTCACCGTGGTCCCCTTCCTGGCGAGCCGCATCCTGAAGCCCGAGGGCGAGGCCGGCGAGGGCAACAGGTTCCTGAAGGGCGTCATGGCCATCATCCACCGGGTGTACGGCCCCGCGCTGCGCGTTGCACTGGCGCGGCCGGCCCGGACGCTCCTGGCAGCCCTCGGCTTCGTGGCCGCCTCGGCGACGCTCGTGCCGCTGATCGGCTTCAGCCTCTTTCCGCCGGCCGACATCCCGCAGTTCCACGTCACGATCGAGACGCCCGACGGCGCCAGCCTCGCGGACACGGACCGCGCGCTGCGTTTCGTCGAGGACGAGCTGGCCCGCCACCCCGAGGTCAAGCACTACTTCGCCAACCTGGGCCACGGCAACCCGCGCGTCTTCTACAACACGTTCCCCGAGGAGACCAATGCGAACGTCGCCGAGGTGTTCGCGGAGTTGCACGAGTTCGACCCGCGCCGCAGCCCGGAACTCTACGAGGAGCTGCGCAGGAAGTTCGCGCAGTATCCCGGGGCACGCATCCTCGCGGAGCCGTACCAGAACGGGCCACCGATCGACGCGCCGATCGAGATCGCGATCACGGGCCCCGATCTCGGGCAGCTCCGCGAGCTGGCCGCGAAGGCCGAGGCCATCATCGGGGGAACGCCCGGCACGCGCGACGTGGACAATCCGTTGCGACGGCTGCGCACGGACATCGACCTGCGCAGCGACTCGCAGAAGGCGGCGCTGCTCGGCGTCGCGCCCATCGAGGCCGATCGCACGGTCCGCGCGGCCGGCGCCGGCGTGAGCGCCGGCAAGTTCCGCGAACCGGACGGGGACGAGTACGACATCGCGCTCCGCCTGCCGATGCAGGGTCGCCAGACCCTGGACGCGCTGAACCTCATCGAAGTTGCCTCCGCCACCGGCAAGCCCGTGCCACTGCGCCAGATCTCGTCGCCGGAGTTCTCGGCCGGCGTGAGCGTGATCGAACGCCACGACCGGGAGCGCCAGGTCCTGCTGAGCGCGTACCCGGTGGACGGCTACAACACCGGCAAGGTCACGATGGACATCCTGAAGCGGCTCGATGCGATGGGGCTGCCGGCCGGCTACAGGCTGCGCGCCGGCGGCGAAGTCGAGGCGCGCCAGGAGAGTTTCGGCGGCATCGGCACGGCCGTCCTCGTGGCGGTGTTCGGCATCCTGGCCGTGCTGATCCTGGAGTTCGGCAGCTTCCGATCGATGCTGATCGTCGCGGGAGTCATCCCGCTTGGCGTCGCGGGCGGCCTCGTCGCGCTGCTCGTGACGGGCTACTCGCTCTCGTTCACGGCGATGATCGGGTTCGTCGCGCTCATCGGCATCGAGATCAAGAACTCGATCCTGCTGGTCGACTTCACGAACCAGCTGCGCGAGCAGGGCGTGGCGCTCGACGAGGCCATCACGCGGGCGGGTGAGATCCGCTTCCTGCCGATCCTGCTCACGTCGGCCACCGCGATCGGCGGCCTGCTGCCGCTGGCCGTGCAGGGCTCGGGGCTCTACTCCCCGCTCTCGATCGTGATCATCGGCGGGTTGCTGTCCTCGACGCTGATCGGGCGGCTCGTCACGCCGGTGATGTACAAGATGCTGCCGCCGTCCATCACGCCCAAGGGGCCGGAGCAGCGCGATGCGGCGATGGCGTAGGGGAAGCGGTTAGTGATCAGCGGTTAGCGGTCAGTGGTCAAGCGCCCGCCGCGGCGCTTCTTCACTTACCGCTAACCGCTAGTCACGAACCGCTTTCGTGCTGCGCAGCAGCTCGTCGGCGTCGAGCCCGAGTCGTTCGATCGTCGCCGCGACGCGCGGCCATTCCTGCTCGAGGAAGCGCTGCCGCTCGCCCTTGAGCAGCTGCGTGCGAGCCCCGGCCGACACGAACATCCCGCGGCCGCGTCGCTTCTCGACCAGCCCCTCGTCCACCAGCTGCTGGTAACCCTTGAGGACCGTGAGTGGATTCAGCGAGAAGTCCGCGGCGACGCTGCGCACCGACGGCAGCGCATCACCGTCCGCCAGCACGCCCTCCAGGATCATCGCCACGACCTTGTCGCGGAGCTGGCGATAGATCGGCTGGGTGTCGTTCCAGTGTGAGTCCATGCGACCGGACGGCAAGGTGATTGGCTGCTTTACTGTAGCAGAACACCCGGTATCGACCCGGGGTCAGTGACCGAGCTCAACGGCGCACTTCACAGCCGCATCCAGGAACGCTGGCGTCATGGCAGTTTGTGCGAGCGGACCCGGCGCGACCGAGAAGCCCGCATAGATCCAGACGACCCCCGCGAGGACCGTGGCCGCAATCCTGCTCGCCGCGCGCATCGCCTTTTACCCCCTCGGTCTATCGTTAAGAACTACTGTTGTAGTTAACTACAACACCAAACCAATGTCAACGCTGACCGTGGCGGACATCGGGAGACCCTTACCGGCCGCGGCGAACGACCGCTGTAATATCGCCATTCGACCGGGTCTGGCCCTCCCCAGGGTCGACGCCGGGCACGCAACCAGGCACACAGCGGAGAGACTCCATGAAGACCCCTGTCAACGTCGCGATCACGGGCGCGGCGGGCCAGATCGGCTACGCCCTCGCCTTCCGGGTGGCCTCGGGCCAGATGCTCGGCCCGGACACGCCCGTCAACCTGCACCTGCTCGAGATCACGCCGGCGCTCGCGGCGCTGCAGGGCGTCGTGATGGAACTGAACGACTGCGCGTTCCCGACGTTGAACAGGATCGTTGCGACCGACGATGCGCGGGTCGCCTTCAAGGACTGCAACGTCGCGCTGCTCGTCGGCGCGCGCCCGCGCGGCCCGGGCATGGAGCGCAAGGACCTGCTGCTCGCCAACGCGCAGATCTTCTCGGCGCAGGGCAAGGCGCTCGACGCCGTGGCCGACCGCAACGTACGCGTGCTCGTCGTGGGCAACCCGGCCAACACGAATTCGCTGATCGCGATGAAGAATGCGCCGAGCCTCAACCCGCGCAACTTCACCGCGATGGTGCGCCTCGACCACAATCGCGCGCTGTCCCAGCTTGCCGAGAAGACCGGCGCCCACACCACGGACCTGCGCAAGGTCATCATCTGGGGCAACCACTCGGCGACGCAGTATCCCGACCTGCACCACGCGACGGTCAAGGGCAAGCCGGCCCTCTCGCTCGTGGACGACGCCTGGTACAAGGAACAGTTCATCCCGATCGTGCAGCAGCGCGGCGCCGCCATCATCAAGGCACGCGGCGCTTCGTCGGCGGCATCGGCGGCGTCGGCGGCGATCGACCACTTCCACACGTGGCTGCACGGCACGCCGGAAGGCGACTGGGTCAGCATGGCCGTTCCCTCCGACGGAAGTTACGGCATACCGGCGGGCGTGATCTACGGCTACCCGGTCACCTGCAAGGGCGGCGACTACCAGATCGTGCAGGGCCTCGCGATCAACGATTTCAGCCGCGGCAAGATGGATGCCACGCACAAGGAGCTCCTCGAGGAGCGCGACGGCGTGAAGGACCTGCTCTGACCTGAGCGAGCGGACGGGCGGCGGTCGGGGAACCGCCGCCCGGTCCCAAACCACAAGACCATGACCGGTGAGCAGAAGCGTCGCCTGAGCGACGTCGTGTTCGGTCCGCCGCGCGACCCGATGTCGCCGGAGACGCGCAAGCACATCGCCCTCGCCGCCTTCCTCGCGTGGATCGGCATCGGCGCCGACGGCCTCTCCTCGTCCGCGTACGGCCCCGCCGAGGCCTACATTGCGCTGGGCGCCCACAGCCAGCTCGCGCTCTACCTCGCGTTCGCGACGGCATTCACCGTGTTCGTGATCTCGCTCGCCTACAACCAGGTGATCGAGCTGTTCCCGAACGGGGGCGGGGGCTACAAGGTCGCGACGCGCCTCGTGGGCCCCTACGCCGGGCTCGTGGCGGGCTCCGCACTGATCGTGGACTACGTGCTCACGATCGCGATCTCGGTCGCGGCCGGCGTGGACGCCCTGTTCAGCCTCGTGCCACCGGTCCACCAGTCGGTGAAGCTCGAGGTCGAGGTGGCCGTCATCTGCGTGCTCATCTACCTCAACCTCCGCGGCATGCGGGAATCGATCAAGGTCCTCGCGCCGATCTTCATCGGCTTCGTGATGACGCACTTCGCGCTCATCGCCTACGGCATCGTGAGTCACGAGGCAGGCATCGGGACCGAGGTGCAGCAGACGTTCCAGGAGACGGCGCAGCTCGCCGGCCAGGCCGGCTGGTTCTTCGTCGTCGCGATCTTCCTCAAGGCCTACTCGCTGGGTGGCGGCACCTACACCGGCATCGAGGCCGTCTCGAACAACGTCAACATGCTCAAGGAGCCGCGCGTCCGTACCGGCAAGTGGACCATGCTGCTCATGGCGCTCTCGCTGAGCATCACGGCGGCCGGCATCATACTGCTCTACCTGCTGTGGGACGTCGTGCCCTCGCACACGGGCGAGACGCTCAATGCCGTGGTGTTCGGCAGCATCATCGACAGCCTCGGCTTCCACGGCACCGCGAGCCACGCGCTGCTGACGGTCGTGCTCTTCTTCGAAGGCGCGCTGCTCTTCGTCGCGGCGAACACGGGCTTCCTCGGCGGGCCGGCGGTGCTCGCGAACATGGCGGTGGACCGCTGGGTGCCGAACCAGTTCAGCGCGCTGTCCTCGCGCCTCGTGACCCGCAACGGCGTGCTGCTGATGGGCCTCGCGGCGCTCGCGATCCTGGTCTGGACCGGGGGTTACGTGAGCCTGCTGGTGGTGCTCTACACGGTGAACGTGTTCATCACCTTCACGCTCTCCCTGCTCGGCCTCACTTTCTACTGGTGGCGTCAGCGGCGCGACGTGGACGGCGCGCCGCGCAGGCTGCTGCTGTCGGGCCTCGCGCTCCTGATCACCGCCGGCATCCTCGTCGTGATCATCATCGAGCGCTTCCTGCAGGGCGGCAGCGTGACGCTGGTGATCACGTCGGTGGTGGTCGGGATCGGCCTCATGATCCGCCACCACTACGCGCGGGTGCGCAAGCTCACCGAGAAATTCGAGCGCGAGCACCGCTGGCGCATGCGTGACCTGCCTTCTCCGCCGGCGCCGCCCGACCCGTCGCAACCGACGGCCGTGTTCCTGGTGAGCGCCAACCGCGGCATCGGCCAGCACATGGCCGAGCGCGTGGAGGCGCTCTTCCCCGGGCACTTCCGCGCGTTCGTCTTCCTCAGCGTCGGCACCGTCGACAGCGAGTCCTACGGCAGCGAGCAGGCCCTGCGCACGATGCAATACGAGACGCGAGCCACGCTGGACGCGCTCGTGAACTACGCGCAGTACTGCGGCAAGTCGTCGGTGTGGCGGGACGCGTACGGCAGCGACCGCCTGGCCGAGCTCGAGCAGCTCGCGCTGGCGGTGCGCGAGGAGTTTCCGCAGAGCGTGTTCTTCGCGAGCCGGCTCGTGTTCGAGAAGGACTATCCCTGGAACCGCTGGCTGCACAGCCAGACGCCGCTCGCGATCCAGCGCCTGCTGAACGAGCGGGGCGTCGAACTCGTCATCCTGCCCGTTGCGCTCGAGGAGACGCCCAAACCCGGTGGCGCCGCGCCGGCCCCGGCCTGAAGCCGTGCCTCGCTTCCGGTGGTCTCCGCCGGCGGCACGGAGACGTTAAGATCGGCGCGTGTCCCGGGCCCTTCGCATCGTTCTCATCGCGCTCGCGGCGTTCGCGCTGTTCGAGTGGTGGTCCACGACGAACAGGCCGGCGCCGGCTACGGCCGCAGCACGCGCAACGGACGCCAGGGCAGGCCGTTATCCGACATTCCTCCCGCCCGAGGCGATCGGGACGCTGCACGCGATCGAGCGCGGCGGGCCTTACCCGTATGCGCGTGACGGCGTCGTCTTCCAGAACCGCGAGCGACGACTGCCCGGGCGACCGCGCGGCTATTATCGCGAGTACACGGTGGAGACGCCGGGCGCGGGCGACCGGGGTGCGCGGCGCATCGTCGCCGGCGGCGACCCGCCGGAGGTGTTCTACTACACCGACGATCACTACCGGACGTTCCGGCGCGTGGAGATCGAACGATGAGCGGCGTGCCGACTGACGGCGCAGGCGCCAGCGACGCCGTCGTGCGCGTCTCGAGTCTCACCGACGAGGCGACGGACGCGATCTGCATGCTGGCGGATTCGCTCGGCCTCGACTGCGTGCGCATCGACCTCGCGGGCTGCACGAGCAAGGGCGACCTGCTCGAGCGCGTGTCGCGCGCCCTCGGATTTCCGTCCTGGTTCGGCGGCAACTGGGACGCGCTCTTCGACTGCCTCGCCGACCTGGGCTGGCGCGCGGCGCCGGGTTACGTTCTCATCCTCGAGCATGCCGGGGAACTCCGGGCGACCGCGCCCGAGGTGTTCGACACGGCGGTGGCCATCCTCGAGGACGCGGCCCGGGCGTGGCACGACCGCGGAGTCGCGTTTCGCGCTTTCGTGAGCGCGCCGTCCGGCCCGACTCCTTGATACCCTTGCGTGCGTGAGCGAGATCCTGCCGAGCGACGGCCACGTGATCTACGAGGTGGACCTCGAGGCAGAAGCCGCCATCGAGGGCCCCTTCGACACGTGGCTGCGCGACCACATCGCCGACCTGCTGCAGTTCCCGGGGTTCCTCTCCGCGGAAGTGCTCGCGGACGCGGGCAGCGTGCCCGGCAGGATCCGGCGCACCGTGCAGTACCGCCTGCGCGACCAGGCCGCGCTCGACGACTATCTGAAGAACCACGCCCCGCGCATGCGGGAGACCGGGGTTCGCCTGTTCGGCGACCGCTTCACGGCCGAGCGCCGGGTGCTCCTGCACCGCGAGGTGTTCATCCGTGGCAAGGTCTCCACCGAGAACTGCCTGAACTGCGGCGAAGTGCTCACCGGCCAGCACTGCTCTCACTGCGGACAGCGTGCGAAGGTGCGCGTGCTCTCGCTGTGGGGCATGACGAAAGACGTCGTCGGCGACGTGCTGAACTGGGACTCGCGCCTCTGGCGCACGCTGTTCCCGCTCGCGTTCCGTCCCGGGCTCCTCACGCAGGAATACCTGCGCGGCCGCCGGGCGAGCTACACGCCGCCGTTCCGCATGTACCTGCTGCTGAGCGTCGCGTTCTTCCTGCTCGCGTCGGTCGGCAACGACGTCGGCAGCGCCTTCAAGTTCGAGATCGACAAGGACGGCGGCGCGAGCCTCGGCATCAAGGTCGATGACGGAAGCTCCACGGCGACGCCCCCGGCCGCTGGTACCGGGCCCTCGGCACCCGCGGCACCGGCGAAGCCGCCCGTCGCACGCAAGCTCGATGCGGAGACGGAGCGCATGATCGACTCGGTCGTGAAGCGCGTCGACCAGAAGGATCGCGAGCGGGTGCGGCAGGAACTGCGGACGAAGCTCGCCACCATGCCGGAGGCCGACCTCGCCCCGGTCAAGCAGCTGATGAACGACCCGTGCAGCTCGCAGAACTTCAAGGTGCAGATCGGTGCCTTCGGCAAGGACTTCGAGCCGCGCCTGCGCCAGGCCTGCCGGAAGATCTGGGCCGACACGCCGAGCTTCGGCCGCGCACTGTTCGAGAACACGCCGAAGATGATGTTCATCTTCCTGCCGCTCATCGCCGCGGTCATGTACCTGCTCTACATCGGCTCCGGCCGCTACTACGTCGAGCACCTGCTCTTCGTGGTGCACTACCACGCGTTCTTCTTCCTCGGCGGGCTCGTCATCCTCATCGTCGAGCGCGGCGGAGGGCTCGCACCGGGCACGGCCTTCGAGAAGGGCGCGACGGCGGCCGGCGGGCTTCTCACCGCCGCCTTCGTCATCTACGCGCCCATCTACCTCTACCTCGCAATGCGGCGCGTCTACGGCCAGGGGTGGTTCGTCACGCTCCTCAAGTACTCGACGCTCGGCGTCGCCTACCTCTTCTGCATGACCATCACCGCCGTCGGACTCCTGTTCTACACGGCGCTGACCCTCTGACGGCGCGGGCACGCCCTTGGCCGCAACCGAGCGCTGGATCCTGCACGTGGACATGGATGCGTTCTACGCGTCCGTCGAGCAGCGCGACGATCCGGCGCTGCGCGGCCGGCCGGTGATCGTGGGCGGCACCGGCGGGCGCGGGGTCGTCGCCGCCGCGAGCTACGAGGTGCGGAAGTTCGGCGTCCACTCGGCGATGCCGATGCGCGAGGCGCTCCGCCGCTGTCCCGACGCCGTGTGCGTGCAGCCGCGCATTTCGCATTATGCCGGGGAGTCGCGCCGCATCTTCGACGTCTTCCACGAGTTCACGCCGCTCGTGCAGGGACTGTCGCTCGACGAGGCCTTTCTCGACGTCACCGGCAGCATCGGCGCACTCGGTCCGGCCGAGGAGATCGCCGTCGAGATCAAGCACCGCATCCGCGAGCGTACGCAACTCACCGCTTCGGTGGGCGTCGCGCCGAACAAGCTCGTCGCGAAAATCGCATCCGACCTCCGCAAGCCCGACGGAATCGTGGTCGTGCGGCCCGGCGAGGTGCGCGCGCTGCTCGATCCGCTGCCGATCCGCCGGCTCTTCGGTCTGGGCGCGAAGACGGCACCGAAGGTCGAGGCGCTCGGCATCCGGACGCTCGGCGAATTGAGTCGGGCGAACCCCGCGAGCCTGCGACCGATCTTCGGCCGCTACACCGAGCGCGTGCAGCAGCGCGCCGCGGGCATCGACGACCGGCCGGTCGTGCCCGACCGCGACGAGAAGCAGGTCAGCGCCGAGGAGACCTTCGACACGGACATCGCGGACCACGCACGCCTGCGTGCCGAGATCGTGCGCCTGGCGGACAAGGCGTGTGCACGCCTGCGCGCCCGCGAGCTCACGGCCGGATGCGTCACCGTCAAGATCCGTCGCAGGGACTTCACGACCTACACGCGACAACGGCATTTCGAGCCGCCCTCGCAGGAGACGCGCGTCGTGACCGCGATCGCGCTCGAGCTCCTCGACGCGTGGCTCGCGGCGCAGCCGCGCGCTGCACTGCGCCTGCTCGGCGTCGGCGTGAGCGAACTGTCGCCGGCCGCGCAGCTCGACCTGTTCACCGCGCCGCAGACCGTCCGCAACCGGGAGCTGGACGCGACGGTGGACCGCATCCGCGAGAAGTTCGGCAAGGTCGCCCTGAAGCCGGCGAGCGCGCTGGAACCGCGGCCCAAGAGAGGTACGGGGCCGTGAGCGCACGGCCCGATACGGGCGCGCTGCTGCGCCCTCGCAGGGATGCGGCAGGTGTCGCGCTCATGGGCGTGCCGCTCGACCACAACAGTTCGCACCTGCGCGGGGCGCGCAAGGCACCCGCAGCGATCCGGCAGTACCTCAATGCCGGCAGCATGAACTGGACGAGCGAGTCGGGCGTGGACCTCGGGACGCACGCCGGCTGGAGCGACTGGGGCAACGTCGATTGTCGTGGCGACGCCGGCGACATGGGCCGCGTCGAGGCCTTCGCGGCGGACGCGTGGCGCTGCGGCCGAATCCTCGCGCTCGGCGGCGATCACTCGATCACGGCGCCGCTGCTGCGCGCCCGGCCGGCCCAGGGGCGCGCCCTGACCGTCGTGCACTTCGACGCGCATCCGGACCTGTACCCGGAGTTCGAGGGCAACCGCGACTCGCACGCGAGTCCCTTCCACCGGGTCATGCAAGAAGGGCTCGCCGGGCGACTGATACAGCTCGGCATCCGGACGCTTAACGCGGCCCAGGCGGACGCAGCGCAGCGTTTCGGCGTGGAGATCGTTCGCCCGGAGGCGGTGGCGGACTGGCCCGGTCTGTCCGGCCCGGACCCGGTGTACGTCTCGTTCGACATGGACGCCCTGGACCCCGCCTTCGCGCCCGGCGTCTCGCATCACGAGCCCGGGGGTCTCACGGTCCGCGAGGTGCTGCAGGCGCTGCGCCGGGTTCGGACCCCGATCATCGGAGCCGACATCGTCGAACTGAACCCGGACCGCGACGCGGACGGCCGCACCGCCGCCGTGGGCGCGAAGCTCGTGAAGGAACTGCTTGCCCGCCTCGTCGCGAACGATCCCGGCTAGCCACCCGGCGCCCGGGCTGCCATCATTGACGGCCCAGCCAGCCCACCTGGAACCGCCTAACTCCGCATGTACACGAGCTTTTTCGGACTCCAGGAAAAGCCGTTCGCGATCACGCCGGACCCCCGCTACCTGTACCTCAGTGAGCGGCACGCGGAGGCGCTCGCGCACCTGCTGTACGGCATCAACGAGGCGGGCGGCTTCATCCAGCTCACGGGCGAGGTGGGCACCGGCAAGACGACCGTGATTCGCAGCCTGCTCGAGCAACTGCCCGGGCACGCGGACGTCGCCCTGATACTGAACCCGCGCGTCACGCCGGCCGAGTTCCTGCTCACCATCTGCGAGGAGCTGCACATCCCGGTGCCCGAGGCCGGCCGTGGCAGCACGAAGACGCTGATGGACCTGCTCGGCCGCCACCTGCTCGACACGCACGCGCGCGGGCGGCGCGTCGTGCTGATCGTCGACGAGGCGCAGAACCTGAGCACGCAGACGCTCGAGCAGGTGCGGCTCCTCACGAACCTCGAGACCGCCACGACCAAGCTGCTGCAGATCATCCTGATCGGGCAGCCGGAACTGCGCGACCTGCTCGACAAGCCGGAGCTGCGGCAGCTCGCGCAGCGCATCACCGGGCGCTATCACCTGAACCCGCTCTCGGCCGAGGAAAGCGCGGGATACGTGAAGCACCGCATGCGGGTCGCGGGTTCGACGGCCGAGGTGTTCACGCCGGCCGCACTGCGCGAGATCCATCGCCTGAGCGGCGGCGTGCCCCGCGTCATCAACGTGATCTGCGACCGCGCGCTGCTCGGCGCTTTCACCCAGGAAGATCATCGCGCCGGCGGGGCGCTCGTCCGGCAGGCCGCCTCCGAGGTTTACGGCCGGCCGGTCCCGGCGCCGTGGCTCAAGTGGGCGACGGCCGGCTCGGTCGCCGCTGCGGTCGCGCTCGTCGCGGTCGGCATCGCGAGCCTCATCTCGGCGAGACAGGGTGACAAACCTGCGCCCGTGGCCGCAGCCCCTGCATCCGCGCCGCCAGTTGCAGCCAGTGCGCCGGCAACCTCACCGCCGCCTGCAGGAACGCCCGCGTCGGCGCCGGCACCCGAGCCCGTCGTGCCGATCGACGAACTGCTGGCCCGGCACGCAAACGACACCACGACCGAGGCCGCGCTCGCACGGCTCTTCACGCTCTGGGGCGTGACCTACGACCCGACGAAGGGCAAGGGCTGCGACCAGGCCGCGCGGCAGGGCCTCGAGTGCCTCTTCCAGAAGGGGTCGTGGGCGCAGCTCCGCACGTTGAACCGGCCGGCGATCCTGACCCTGACCGACGACCTCGGCCGCACCCACCAGGTCCTGCTCACCGCGCTTTCCGACGACTCGGCGACGTTCGAGTTGGGCGGCGAGTCGCGCAAGGTCCCGATCGCCACCGCGTCGCGGTACTGGTTCGGCGACTTCCTGCTGCTCTGGCGGCCACCGATGGCCGTCGCCAAGTCGCTCGCGCCCGGCATGCGCGGTGACGACGTGCGCTGGTTGCGGGACAGCCTGCGCACCGCCCAGGGCCTGCCTGCCGTCAAAGGCGGCAGCGACGCTTACGACGAAGACCTCACGCGTCTCGTGCAGGACTTCCAGCGCCAGCACCGCCTCACCGTGGACGGCGTCGCCGGCGTGCAGACGCAGATCGTGCTCGACACCGCAATCGGCGCGACGGGTTCACCGACGATCGTGTCGCAGGTCGCGGGAGGCTGAACCATGTCGTTCATCCTCGATGCCCTGCGCAAGTCCGAGCACGAACGCCAGCGACAGACGGGTCCGGCACTCGCGGAAGTCGCCGTCGCACCGCCGAAGCCGCGCAGCAACGTGTGGGCGACCGCGGCGATCGCGCTGCTGCTGGTGAATCTCGTGGCGGTCGGGGTGCTCCTGATCCGCAAGGCCACGCGCGAACCAGCAGCTGCGTCAGCGGTCGCGACCGAGCCCGCGCCGGCGGCGCCGGCACCTGCGGCTGTGCCCCCGGCACAGGTTTCGATGACCCGGACTGCGCCCGCGACGAGTTCGGCACCCAGTCCGCCGCCCATGCTGCAGCCTGCGCGCGAGGCCGAGCCAGCCGGGGCTGCGAACAATCGCAATCCGCTCGAAGACGAGGTTTCGGGCGGCCAGCCCTCCCTCGACCCGCGGATGGCCGCGCAGGCGTCGGCCGTGCCGCCGGGGCCGCCCGCCGTCACCCGTGCGCCGAGTGGAAGAGGCACGGTGGTCTACGAGTCGTTGCCGGACTCGTCGGCCGTCGGGTCGCCGCGGTACGAGGCGGAGCCGCGTTCGAACCCCGCACCGTCAGCGGGCCCGAAGCTGCCGACCGCCGACGAGGTGTCCGCGGCCGGGGGCGTGCCGGCGCTCAAGCTCGAGCTGCACGTCTATTCGAACAAGCCCGCGGACCGGATGGTCTTCATCAATGCACACAAGTACCGCGAGGGCGACACGATGGTCGAGGGACCCGTCGTGCGCCAGATCACGCCGGACGGCGCGATCCTCGAGTACCGGGGCCGGCAGTTCGTCCTGACGCGGGACTGACCAGGGAGCAGCAGCGGTGAACTCGGCAGTCGTGGTCGCGGACAGCCTCGACGGATTGCGCCTCAATCGCGCGTTCAAGGCCGGCATCCTGCGGCTGCTCTCCCGCCAGGAGCACCTGAACAAGATCAACGTATTCCCGGTGCCCGACGGCGACACCGGCACCAACCTGGCACTCACGATGAGCGCCGTGCTCGGCTCGCTGCAACGCTGGCCCGACAGCCACGCGGGCAAGACCCTCACGCGCGTGGCGGACGCCGCGCTCGACGGCGCGCGCGGCAATTCCGGCGCGATCCTCGCGCAGTTCTTCCTCGGCGTGTGCGACCGCCTCGGCCACCTGCGCCACCTGAGCGCCGACGATTTCGTGGAAGGCGTCCACGGCGGCGCGGCCTACGCGCGCGAGAGCCTGAGCGAGCCACGCGAGGGCACGATACTCACCGTGCTCACCGACTTCGCGCACGAAGTCCAGCGCGTGCGGCGCGAGGGGGTGCGGGACTTCCGCGCGCTGCTGCGCCGGGGCGTGGACGCGGCGCAGCGATCGCTCGAGCGCACGCCGCTGCAGCTCGAGGCACTGCGCAGGGCGAACGTGGTGGACGCCGGGGGACAGGGTTTCGTCGAATTCATCGCCGGCGTCACCGACTACATCGAGAGTGGCGCCGAGGAGGAACCGGTCACGCCGGTGCCCGCGGTCATCGACTCGGCGAGCGAGGTCACGGCCGGCGGCGAGGAGGACCTCGCGTACCGCTACTGCACCGAGTGCGTCGTGACGGGCGATCGCATCGACCGGCGCCACCTGCGCGAGGAACTCTCCGCCGTGGGCGGCAGCCTCGTCGTGGCGGGACTGCAGAACAAGGTCCGCGTCCACATCCACGTCAACGATCCCGCCGAGGTCTTCCGCATCGCAGGGCGCTACGGCGAGGTCTCGGGCGAGAAGGCGGACGACATGCAGCGGCAGCAGCACGCGGCACACGTCGTCGGCCGCAAGGTCGCCGTGGTGGCCGACTCCGGCGCCGACATCCCCGAGGACGAGATGGACCGGCTCGACATCCACATGGTGCCGATCCGCGTCCACTTCGGCGAGCAGAGCTACCTCGACAAGGTGGGCATGACGCCCGAGGAGTTCTACGAGGAACTGCAGCGCAACCCGCACCACCCCAAGACCTCGCAGCCGCCGCCCGGCGACTTCCGCCGCACCTTCGAGTTCCTGGCCTCGCACTATCCGTCCGTCGTGTCCGTGAACATCTCGCGGCTGGTGAGCGGCACCTGCGGCGCCGCGGAGAGCGCTGCAGCGCGAATCACGGCGCACGGCAAGGTGACGGTGCTCGATTCCGAGAACGCCTCGCTCGGCGAAGGGCTGGTCGCGATGTACGCGGCGGAATGCGCGCAGGCGGGCTACGACGCCGAGCGCGTGGTCGAAGCGACCCGCGCGATCCTGCCGAAGACGCGGACGTTCGCACTCGTGGGTTCGCTCGAGTGGGCCGTGCGCGGCGGACGCGTCCCACGCTGGGTGAAGAACTTCGCGGACGCGATCGGCATCATGCCGATCCTGCATGCCCACAAGGGGCGCGTGACCGTGGGCGGCGCGCTGTTCGGGCGCCGCAACCTGAAGGAGAAATTCGCCCGCTTCCTGCGGCGACGGATGCACTCGGGCTGCAGGTACCGGCTGCTCGTCGGCCACGCGAACTGCGAGGCCGACGCGAAGTGGCTGCTCGGGCGCCTGCGTTCCGACAACGTCGTCTACGACCGCGTGCTGCCGGTCGGCAGCGCGTTCGGCGTCCACGGGGGGCCCGGGCTGATCGTGGTCGCGATGCAGGAGTACGAGGGTCCACCGTGAAGATCGAGACACTGGCCGTGCACGCCGGCCGCGAGCCCGACCCGGCGACGGGCGCTCTGCGCGAGCCGATCCATCTATCGACGACGTTCGAGCGCAACGCGGACGGCTCCTATCCGCACGGCCACTACTACACGCGGGCCGGCAATCCGAATCGAAGCTCGCTCGAGCGCGCGATCGCTGCGCTGGAAGGAGGCGCCGACGCGGTCGCGTTCGCGTCGGGCTCCGCCGCCACGCTCGCGGCCTTTTCGCTCGCGGCCCCCGGCGGGCGGGTCGTGTGTTCCTCCGACTGCTATCACGGCACGGCAAAGCAGCTGCGCGAGCTGCTGCCGAAGTGGGGCCTCGGGGCCGAGTTCGTGGACACGACGGACCCGGGCGCGGTGGCGCGGGCGCTCGAGTCGCCGACCGCGATGCTCTGGATCGAGACGCCGTCGAACCCGCTGCTCCGCGTGAGCGACATTGCCGCCCTGGCCGCGCTCGCGCTCGCGCGCGGCGCGCTCGTGGCCTGCGACAACACGTTCGCGAGCCCGATCCTGCAGCAGCCGTTCACTCTCGGCGCGGACCTCGTCATGCACAGCACGACCAAGTACCTCGGCGGGCACAGCGACGTGCTCGGCGGTGTGCTCGTCGTCCGCGAGCGCGGGTCGATGCTCGACCGGCTGCGGGAATTCCAGGCGACGGCGGGCGGCGTGCCGTCACCGTTCGACTGCTGGCTCGTGCTGCGCAGCCTCGCGACGCTGCCGCTGCGCGTGCGCGCGCAGTCCGCGAACGCGGCCGCCGTCGCGCAGTTCCTGAGCCAGGACCGCCGCGTCGAGCGTGTCTACTACCCCGGTCTCGTCGATCACACGGGACACGCACTGGCGGCGCGGCAGATGAGCGGGGGCTTCGGCGCCGTCCTGTCGTTCCAGGTGCCGGGAGGCGCGAACGAAGCGATGCTGGTCGCAGCGCGGGCGAAGATTTTCACGCGTGCCACCAGCCTCGGGGGCGTGGAGAGCCTGGTCGAGCACCGTGCGTCCATGGAGGGGCCGCTGAGCCGTACACCGCAGAACCTGCTGCGGGTCGCGATCGGCCTCGAGGCTGCCTCCGACCTGATCGCGGACCTCGACGTGGCGCTCGGCGCCTGAGCCCGCCTCAGCCGCCGGGCTTGGTCTCCGCAGCCGCCTCGACCGGCCGACCGTCCTTCTGCCAGGCCTGCATGTCGCCCTGCAGGTGCAGGAGCCGCTTGTAGCCCGCCTTCTCCAGCGTCTCGGCCGCGAGACCGGCGCGACGCCCGGAGTGGCAATAGACCACGACGTCCTTGTCCTTCGGAATCTCGCCCAGGTGCGCGGCGACCTGGTCGTAGGGAATGTTCACGGCCCCCGGCACGTGGCCGGCGGCGTACTCCTGCGGCGTGCGTGCATCGATCAGGAAGAGCGTCGGATCGTGCTTCGCCTGCCGCTCGAGCAACTGGTCCTGGGTGATCGGCGGGGGCATCGACTTCGCGGCGGCCGGCGGGGCAGCGGCCGGGGCCGCGGGCGCCGTGGTGGACCACTGCGCCGCAGCGAAACCGGGGAAGGCGAGCAGCCCGAGCAAGCAGACGAAGGCCTTGTGGTTCATGACCGATCTCCTCGAGAGTCGATGGGGAGGCCCGGCCGCAGCGCCCGGCTCACCAGCGCTGCGGGACCTTCTGCAGCCTGCTCGTATCGTACCCCAGCTCGGCCGCGATCCTGACGAGCCGTGCGTAGTCCGCCTCCGGCAGCACCGGCTTGCGCGCCATGATCCAGACGTAGTCGCGCTTGCTGCGGGCGATGATCGTCTCCGTGTAGTCGGGATCCACGTGCGCGATCACGTACTCCGCCTTGATCGGCCAGACGAACTGCATGCCCCACACGGCATTCGACTCGTGGTCGCGCACGAAGCCGCGCGGGTGCATCACCCGCTCCGGCCCGTCGAAGCCGCCCTGGCGGAACGTGAACGTGGTCGCGATGGAGCCGTCCTTGTCGAGGCGGTAGGACTCGACGGCGTTGTACGCGTCCTTCTCGGCGAAGGTCGGGATGTTGGCGATCACGTACCAGTCGCCCATGAAGCGCGGGAGGTCCACGCTCTTCGCGGTCGGGATGGTCGGGGCGGACGAGCAGGCTGACAGCATGGCGGCGACGGCGATCACGCCAGCGGATCGGGCGATGACCATGGAAGTTCCTCCGGGCCCACCACATTCGCGGCGCCGGAGCCGCTGGTTTCAGTCCGGCACGCAGGCGTCGGCCTCGATCTCCACCAGCATCGCCGGATCCACGAGACCGCTCACCTCCACCATCGCGGTCGCGGGGCGGATGTCCCCGAAGAACTCGCCGTGTACGCGCCCGATCGCTTCCCAGTCGCGGATGTCACGCACGTAGATGCGCGTGCGCACCACGTGCTCGAGCTTCGCCCCGGCGCGCTCGAGGGCGGAGCGGACGTTCGCCAGGACCTGCCGGGTCTGCGCCGCGGCATCGCCTGGCGCGACGATCCGGCCATCGGGGCCGGTCGCGGTCGTGCCCGCCACCCACACGAAGGACCCGACGCGCACCGCCCTCGAATAACCGACGATCGGTTCCCAGGGCGTCCCGGTCGAGATGTTCCGTCGCTCGCTCATGTCATGGCCCCCTTGCTCGCGAGTCTTTCGAGTGCATCGCCGGCGACCCGGTAGACCGTCCAGTCGTCCATCGCAACGGCACCGAGCTTGCGGTAGAACGCGATCGCCTTCTCGTTCCAGTCGAGCACGGACCACTCGAGACGCCCGCAGCGTCGCTCCACTGCGAGTGCGGCGAGGTACCGCAACAGTTCCTCGCCGTAGCCGTGACCGCGATACTCGGGCCGGACGTAGAGATCCTCGAGGTACAGGCCCGGGCGGCCGACGAACGTCGAGTAGTTGTGGAAGAAGAGCGCGAAGCCGACGGTCTCCGCGCCTACCCGCGCCATGATCGCCTCGGCATAGGGGCGCGCGCCGAACAGGTGCTCGTTGAGCGGACCAGGCTCGATCTGCACCTCGTGCGCGAGGCGCTCGAACTCGGCGAGCTCGCGGATCAGCCCGATGATGGAGGGCACATCCTCCGGCCGGGCGGGCTCGATTCTCAGGTCGCCGGGCTGCGCCATGGCGGCTCCTTTTTTCAGATTCCCTCGAAAGATCGGATGCACGAGCCTTGCACACAAGGCCCACGATCCGTATTGTTAATCAATAGTTTACTCGAGGCGGAGCTGATGTCAGCGGAATCCGGTCGCCTGCCCCTGAACGCGCTGCGCGTCTTCGAGGCCGTCGCGACCCACCTCAGCTTCACGGCTGCGGCCAAGGAGCTCGGGGTCACGACCGCTGCCGTGAGCGCGCAGATCAAGTCGCTAGAGGCCGACATCGGCGTGCCCCTGTTCCGTCGTCACACGCGCGCCGTCGCGCTGACCCAGGAAGGCGCCGAGCTGCTGCCGGGCGTCCGGCGCGGCCTCGACGAGTTGCGCCGCGCGGTGGATCGACTGCGACGCGAGCGCGTCGGCGGCATGCTGAACCTGAGCGTGCCGAGCGAGTTCCTGCAGCGCTGGCTCCTGCCGCGGCTCGGCGAGTTCACGCGCCGCCATCCCGAGATCGAGGTCCGCTTCGGACCGGCGCGCGCGGGCCTCGACTTCAGCCGCGACGACTTTCACGCCGCCATCCTCTACGGCTCCGGCAACTGGGCAGGCCTCAAGTCCGAGCGCCTGCTCGACGAGTGGGTCTTCCCCGTCTGCAGCCCGGCGTTGCTCGCGAAGCTCGGGCCGATCGAGACGCTGAACGATTTCTCGCGCTACCCGCTGATCCACAGCCGCGCCGAGCCCTGGGTGGACTGGCTGCGTCGCGTCGGTGGCGACACGACGCGGGCCGAGACCGTCCCGATGGCCGAGGACTCGGCCGCAACGCTGGCCGCCGTCGAGCAGGGCAAGGGCGTTGCGCTCGCCCGCTGGTCGCTGGTCGCGGCCGACCTCGCCGCAGGCCGGCTCGTGCGCCCGATGATGCCGAGCGTGCAGCAGCGCAATGCGTGGTATCTCGTCGCGCCGCCCGAGCACTTCTCGCTGCCCAAGGTCGTGCGCTTCCGCGGGTGGCTCATCGAGTGCTGCCGCGAGTTTCCGCCGCCGACGGGGGAGACGCTGGCGGCGGAGTGAGCGCACACGTCGGCTCCGTCGTCTTCAGGCGGAGAGGACGTCCCGCCATTCCGCGTGATGCTCGAACTGCGCCTTGGCGAATGGACAGAGTGGAATGATCCTGAAGCCTTCGCGCCGCGCGTCCTCGACCGCGCGCCGGACCAGCGCCTGTCCGACGCCACGGCCACGAAGCGCGTCCGGCACTCCCGTGTGGTCGACGATGATGAGCGCCGCCGACGCCCGCGAATAGGTCATTTCGGCTTCGTGTCCCTCCACGACCGCGACCCACCGCCCGCCGGATGCGCCGTGCTCCTCGCGTCGCACGTCCTCTGTCGAGATCCTGTCGTCACCCACGGGGCGCTCCTCTGTTCGTCGAGCGTGGTCGGAAGGAATTGGCCTGCGATCAGCTCGTCACGGGCGCAGCGAGCCGCAGCCGCGCAATCACCGGCCGGTGATCCGACCCGATCGACGGCCCGACCTCCGTACTCTCGACGCACACGGCGGGTGACACGAGCACGTGATCGATCCGGAGCGCCAGCGGCCAGAAACCCGCCATCCACGTAGGCCGCCACCACGCGCCGTGCATCGAGTCCCGCAACCCGCTTGCGGTCAGGAGGCGTGCGAATTCCGGCGAGTACACCGTCAGGTTCAGGTCGCCCAGCGCGACTGCCGGACCCTGTCCGGACCGCAACAACTCCGCCGCGGCCCCGAGCGACTCGTCGCGGGCCCTCGCGAGGCTCGGCACGATCGGCCAGTGAGTGTGGAGCGCGAGGAAGCGGAGCGGCGCCCCGCCGATGGCGACGCGACCAGAGAGCGATGGCAGGCCGTCGCCGGCAAAGTCCTCCGGCTCGATGGCTTCCAATGGCCAGCGGCTCAGGACGCCGATGCCGTAGGGATCCTCGCGAACGAGGAGCTCCTGGTGCGGATAGGTTGCGACGCGCGACAGCTCCCCGGCCCAGGCCGTAGTGACCTCCTGCACGACGACCAGGTCGGCCGGATGCGCCGCGAGCCAGGCCAGGAAAGGCCGTGTGTCGTGGTTGCTGAACTGCAGGTTCGCGGTGATGACCGTGAACTCCGGCCCCGAACAGGCAGCGACCGGTTCGTCCGCGACGGTCCGCTGCATCGCCGGCAGCGCGTGGAAAACCGCGAGCAGGCCCGCCAGTACTGCAGGCCAGGGCCTGCGCAGCAGCACCAGGAGCAGCGCAAGAATCAACGCCGCAGCCGCGTACTGCGGCCGGAAGTGGCTGAAGAGCTCGAACGGCCAGCCGAGGGGAGCCGCCAGCGCGAACAGCGTCGCCAGGCACAGTCCACCCAGGGCGATCCGGACCCACTCGCGAACATCGAGACGGCGGATCATTCGTGCATTATGGGCCGCAAATCGCCGCGCGGCGCCGATGGCGATCGCCCAACGGACGATCAGTCGAGTCGCGCGAGGAATTGCTCGATCGCCTGCACGCTCTCCGGCTCGTCCAGCATCGGCGGATGCCCGCGGCGCGGTACGGTGACGCGCACGAGGTCCGGCTTCTCGCGGGCCATGCGATCGAACGTCTCCCGCGAGAGGACGTCCGACAGCTCACCCCGCAGCGCGAGCGTCGGAATCGGCCTGAGCGCCGCGAAGACGGGCCACAGGTCCGGCGCGGCACCGGCCGGCGCGGCACGCACGGCCTCTCCGATCATGGGATCCATCGCGAGCCGCGGCACGCCGTCCACTTCCTCGTAGCTGCGTCGGGCGAAGCTCATCCAGTCCTCGTCGGTCGCATCGGGCCAGGCCAGGCCGTACGTCGCGCGCGCCTGCGCGGCGGCCTCCTCCCAGGTTCGGACCGCCGGGCTCTTGCCGACGTAGGTCGAGATTCGCTCGAGCCCTTCCGGCGCGACCTCGGGCCCGACGTCGTTCAGGATCACGCCCGCGAGCAGCTGCGGTGCGGTGGCCGCGACGATCATGGCCAGGATGCCGCCGAGCGACGTGCCGAGGACGATCACTCGTGGCACGACCGCATCCGCAAGCAGCCGTGCGACATCGGCGACGTACGTGCCCGGATGGTAGTTCCGCCAGTTCGGGTCGTGCTGCGAGCGGCCGCGACCGCGCAGGTCGGCGCTCAGGACGCGGCGGCTGCGCTGGATGCGGAGCGCAATGGCCTCGAAGTCGCGGCTGTTCCGGGTCAGTCCGGGCAGGCACAGCACCGGCACGGGGCCGGATTCCGCGGCCGGATAGTCGCGGTAGTAGAGCCGCAGCCCGTCGGCCGACGCAAAGTAACGATCCTGCCAGGCGTTCGCACTCAAGGGGTCCCCGTCCCGCACCTCTTGGGTGCGCGTGTATTGCGCGCGGAATCGGCGCTCCGGGATCTTGCCATCCGCGCCACGCGTCTGCGAGCAGCCCGACTTGCGACTGCGTCGGTCTCTCCCGCGGTCGCGTTGCAGCCAACGCCCTGCGTGCCCAGAATCGCTGCCGATCGATCCCGTCCGAAGAGCTGCACGATGGTCCACTCGAGAACCCTTTTCGCATCGAGGACGGTGCGATGAGCCGCCGGCTCGCAGCCGTGGCTGCCCTCCTGCTGCTCGCTGGCTGCAGCAGGCCCTCGCAGGACGACGGTCGGCTGGCGGCCCTGCCGATCGACCCCGCTTCGGTGACGGTGTCGGGCCTCTCTGCGGGCGCGAACATGGCCGTGCAGTTCCACGTCGCGTATTCCGCCCTCGTCCAGGGCGCGGGCCTGGTCGCGGGCGCGCCGTACTACTGCGCAGCCAATTCGATGGCCGACGCGCTCGGCCGTTGCATGAAGGGCGACGAGGAGATCCCGGTCGGCGACCTGGTCGGGCTCACGAGCCAGCTCGCGCTCGACGACGCCGTCGATCCGATCGCGGAGCTGGCGCAGGACCGCGTCTGGATCTTCCACGGCGCCAACGATCCATACGTCGCGCCGCCGGTGGCCGACGCGCTCGAAGCGTATTACCAGGCACTGGTCAACCCGGCGAATGTGGCGAGAGTCGAGCACCCCAGGGCCGGGCACAACTTCCCGAGTGCGAACACCGCCGCGAAGGCCTGCGAGGGAAGCGAGCCGCCGTTCGTCGGCAACTGCGGGTTCGACGGCGCCGCGGCCCTGCTCGGCCACCTGTACGGAAAACTGCGGCCCGGGCGTGCGCCCGAGCGCGGCGAGCTGACGGAGTTCGACCAGGGACCGTACGCCCGGGCCTCCGGCAGCGCGGCGCTTTCGAAGCGCGGCTGGATCTTCGTGCCGAAGACCTGCAGGGGCGGGGGGAAGCCGCACTGCCGGCTGCACGTCGTGTTCCACGGCTGCAAGCAGGGAGCCTCCCTGGTCGGCAGGGAGTTCATCCTGGAGTCGGGCTTCCTGGAGGCCGCCGCGGGCAACGACACCGTGCTGTTGTTCCCGCAGATCGAGGCGAGCTACCAGCCGCTGAACCCGATGGGCTGCTGGGACTGGTGGGGCTACGAGGGCGAGAGCTACGCGGTGAAGGCCGGGCCGCAGATGGCGGCCGTGCGGCTGATGATCGGGGACCTGCTCGGCGAACCGCGCGGCTGATCAGGCCTGGGCGCGGACGCGCTGCGTGCCGTAGTGCACGCTCAGGCGCCGGACGCCCTTCATGCGCTTCGACGAGCGCCGGATCTCCTTCATGAGCCGGAGCAGGAGGTTGAGACTCTCGCGCTCACCTCCCGCGCAGAACTCCTCGGCCAGGCCGACGTGCAGGACCGTGATGTGCTCCAGGTCCGCGCGGGTATAGACCGCCACGCCGATCGGCAGGCCGGTGGCATTGTCCACGACGAAGAGCGACTGCACCTCGGGCAAGCCGGCGACCTTGACCCGGAGCCACCCATTGTCGTCGTGGATCTCCGGCGGCCCGTACTTGTCGATCGCGTCCACGATGCCGCTCGCAACGCGGCTCTGGCAGGCGTTGAAGAACAACAGCTGCTCGAGCGTGACGCGATGCTCGACGGCGATCCGCGAGGTGAAACTGACCGGTGTCCTCATGCTCCGTCGGGGCCGGTGGACCGGCCTTCTGCGGGACTGCCGGCGATCATGCTCGCGGGCACGGGTTATGTCGAGCCCGGCCGTCCGGGGCCGCCTGCTGCGAAGCCTCATTGGACCCGGTCCAGAACGACGACCGTTCGTTCTCTGAACTTTGAATTGCTTCAGGTTTTTGATCGCTGCTCGTGGACCTTGACGCGCGACTGGTGCGCAATCACGCCGTGGCCAGCCCAGCACTGCAGCGACGACCCTCCCCCGTTCCCGAAGACCGCGATGCCGCGGTGCTCGTGGACGTGGTCGTGCTGTCGTCTGACATGGTCCTGTTCGACGCCATCAAGGCCGCCATCGGTGAGCGCAACCCCGTGTGGCGAGCGCGCTCGGCCGAGGAATCCGTCGATCTGCTGCTGACCGGCCGCTGCGGCGTCCTCCTGATGGACCTGGCCGCTGTCTCGACGCGTCCCGCGACGCTCGTGCAGCAGATCGCGGAGCAGTTCCCGGACGTCGTGGTGGTGGTCGCCGGCCGGCGCGAGGACGAGGCCCTGCTCGCCCAGCTGATCAGCGAGGGGCTCGTCTACCGGTTCATGCACAAGCCGCTGACGGCGAAGCGCGCGGGCATGTTCCTGAGCGCGGCGACCCGTTGTCATGTGGAACGCCGCGAGTCCCGCACTTCCCAGCCGCTGCTGCCGCTCTCGAGCGTGTTGCCCACGCGCGCCGACCCGCGGAAATGGCTGTTCGTCGCGGGCGGCCTCGCGATCTTCCTGGGGCTGGGCTGGCTGCTTGCAGGGGGCCCGTCGCGGAATGCGCATACGGTTTCCCCGGAAACCGGGTCGCGTACGCCGACCCCGGCCGTCGTGGCCGACACGGCTCGAGCCGACCCCGTGCTTGCTCGCGCCCGCGCTGCGTTGGCCGCCGGGCGCTATGAAGCACCGGCCGGCAACAACGCGCTCGACCTGTACGCTGCGGTGCTGCTCGCGCAGCCGTCGCAGGCAGAGGCGCGTGCCGGCCTCGACAAGACCGTCGCGCACCTCGTGACCGCCGCGGAGAGGGCGGCGGGCACCGGTGACCGGACGGAAGCCGAACGGCTGCTGAAGCGCATCCGCGCCGCGGATCCATCGAGCGCCGCGGCGGATCACCTGGCCGCCATGCTCGCCCCGCACGCGCCACCGGCGGCCGCGCCTGCCGCTGTCACGGCGAATGCGGAAGCGTCACGCGCGACCGCGGCCCCTGCTGCGGCGCCGACCGGGCAGGCGCCCGTCGCCAAGGTAACGGTCCGGCCGGCTGTCGCTCCCGATCCTCTGAGCCCCCACTACAGCAACGCCGCTGATCTGCATGCAACGAGCCGTCACGGGGCCGGCCGTGTGCGGAGCTACGGCGCGCCGATTTCCACGGGCCTGCCCATCGCGGGCTACGTGAAGAATGCAGCCCCGGAACCGGCGCCCGCTCCAGCCACCGCGCCTGCCACGGACGCCGGCGCCGTCGCCGCCCTCGCGCTGCCCGCGGACGCGAACGACCGCATCTTCGCCACCGACCCGGTGTACCCGCCCGCTGCCCTGGTGAACCGCATCGAGGGCTGGGTCGAGCTGATGTTCACGATCACCGAGACGGGCGCCGTGCGCGACATCGAAGTCGTGGATGCGCAGCCGCGCGGCGTGTTCGAATCGGCGGCGACACAGGCGCTGGGCAACTGGCGCTTCAGGCCGCGGCTCGCGAACGGCCAGCCGGTCCCGCGCCGTTCCGTCGTCACGCTCCGCTTCAACGTCGACGGCTGAGCCCGACGTGCTGCCCGCCGAGGGCCCAGGCGACGACCGCCCAGGCGGCCGCGATCACGGCCCCGCACCAGGCGATCCCGCTGACGCCGAGGTCGAACGTGGACTTCACCAGGGCGTGCACGGACGCCGCCGTCGCGTCGCCGCCCCGATACACGAACGTGTCGATCAGGCTCTTCGCCTTGTACCGCTCCTCGCGGCTTACGACCGTGTAGAGCGCGTCGCGTGAGGGCCGCGTGATCGAGTATTCGCCGATGCGCCGGATCATCATCACGCCGACCAGCACGACGAAGGTGGGGGCGCTCGCCAGCACGCCGTAGCCCAGGGTCATGAGCAGGGGAATGCTCACGATCAGCGCGCGGAAGCCGAACCAGCGGTAGAGCCTGCCGAACAGGAAGAGCTGCATCACGAGCGAGCCGGCCTGGGTCCAGAAGTCGATCGTGCTGAAGAAGGCGGTGCGGGCGTCACGGTCCTTGAACACTTCCGCCACCATCGCCTGCTGCTCGAGGTACAGGAACGTCGAGACCCACGTGAGCAGGAAGACGAAGAGGGCGATGAGCGCGAGGTAGCGCGACTGCAGCACCTGGCGGAAGGCGGCAAGTGCCGTTCCTCCGAGCTTCGCATCACGATCGGCGCCCTCGGCGGTGTTCTCGCCATGGTGCCGGTGCCAGTGCAGCACACGCAGCATGAAACCGAGCGCGATCGCGAGCAACGCGGCCGAGACGAGCAGCAGGTTGATGGTGCCGAGCGGCCTCGCGAGTCGTTGCGCCAGGAAAGGACCGTTCAGCCCGCCGAGGCTGAGCCCCGCGGCGATGAATCCGAACAGCCGGCCGGCCTGCTCGCGCGTGAACACGTCGGCCATCAGGCTCCAGAACACGGCCACGACGAACAGCACGAACACGCTCACCCAGACGAAGTACGCGCGCGCGATCCAGGCGTGGTCCTGCTGCAGGTTGAACCAGGCGTGGAAGCCGACGATGTTCAGGATGAAGAACAGGTACACCCAGGGCAGGAACGCCGAGCGCCGGTAGCGCGACGTGAGCCAGCCGTACAGGGGTTGCACGAGCAGCATCCCGGCAAACGTGCCCCAGAAGAGCGCGGGCAGCGTCTCGACGCCCGAGGTAAGGCCCATCGTCTCCCGGATCGGGCGCAGGATGGCGTACGCCGAGAACATGAAGAAGGCGCAGCAGAATGCAGCGAGTGCGCCGCCAAGCTCGTGCGGCCTGGCGTTGATCGCTCCCGCGAGAGCGCGCCTCACGCCACCGTTCCCAGGTCGACTCGCGCCCCGCGCTGGGCGATCTCCGCGCGGACACCCTGCTGCTGCAGCTTGTCCCGCAGCCCTTCGGACGCCTCGCGCTCGCCGTGCACCAGCCACACCGGGGGCTTGCCCTGCACTCCCGCGTACCAGCGCAGGAGATCCGCCTGGTCGCCGTGCGCGGAAAAGCCGCCGAGCGTGTGGACCTGCGCCCGCACCGGGATCGGCGCCCCGTTGACGCGGACCTGCTCGCGGCCGTCCACGATCGCGCGCCCGAGCGTGCCCTGGGCCTGGAACCCCGAGAACACCACGTGGCATTGCGGGCGCGACAGGTTGTGCTTCAGGTGGTGCACGATGCGACCGCCCGTGCACATGCCGCTGCCCGCGATCACGATCGCGCCGCCCGCCATCCGGTTGATCGTCATCGACTCATCGACCGTCCGGCAGAGCGTGAGGTTCGGCAGCAGCGGCATGCGCTCGGAACGGGTGCGCCACTCGCGAGCTTCCTCGTCGAAGAGCTCGGCGTGGCGCCAGTACACGCCCGTCGCCTCGATCGCCATCGGGCTGTCGAGGAATATCCGCCAGTCGGCAAGACGCCACGCGTCGAAGTGCGCGCCGAGCTCGTAGAGCAATTCCTGGCTGCGCCCGACGGCGAACGCGGGAATGAGTACGTTGCCGCCGTCCGCGCGCGCGGCGCGCAGGATCTCGCCGAACTCGACCAGCGTCGCCTCGCGATCGCGGTGCAGGCGATTGCCGTAGGTGCTCTCCATGACGACGGCGTCGGCTGCGAGCCCGGCCTCCGGATCACGCAGGATCGGGGTGTCGTACTGGCCGAGGTCGCCACTGAACACGAGCCGCCGCTCGATCCCGCCTTCGCCGAGGCGAAGGCAGACGCACGCCGAGCCGAGGATGTGCCCGGCATCGCGGAACGTGAGCTCGACGCCCGGCACCACTTCGAAGGCCCTGCCGTACTGGACCGCGCGGATCGTGCGCAGCGTCGCCTCCGCGTCCTCCGGCGTATAGAGCGGCTCGACGCGGCCCTTCATCCCGTCGCGCTGGCGGTGGCGGCTTTCGCGCTCGGCGTCCCGCGCGGCCATCGTCGCGCTGTCCATGAGCAGGATGCGGGCCAGCTCCCGGCAGGCAGTCGTCGCGTACACCGGCCCGCGGAAGCCGCGCTTGCGCAGCAGCGGCAGGCGGCCGCAATGATCGATGTGCGCGTGGCTCAGGATGACCGCGTCGATCGCGGCGGCATCGAAGGGAAACGGCGCGCGATTGCGCTCGTCGGGCGCGGCGCCGCCCTGTATCAGGCCGCAATCGAGCAGCAGGCGCCGCCCGCCAACGTCGAGTATGTGGCAAGAGCCGGTGACTTCACCGGCCGCGCCGAAGAACTCCAGGTGCATCCGCTCGCCTCAGGCGATTCGCTGGCCGGCCGGAGCTTCTGGCTCCGGCTGCGTCTGCCGGTCCCGAAGGACCCGGACGCAGGCCTTGACCACCCTCGCATCGTAACGGCGACCGGCCTGCGATTGCAGTTCCTCGAGGCAGGCGGCGAGCGACAGGGCCGCGCGCTGCGGCCGGGGGGAGAGCATCGCCTCGACCGCGTCCGCGACCGCGACGATGCGCGCTTCGAGCAGGATCTCTTCGCCCTTCATTCCGCGCGGATAACCCGAGCCATCGAGGCGCTCGTGGTGCTGCCGTACGGCCTCGGCGACCGGCCATGGGAATTCGATGCGTCGCAGCGTCTCGTAGCCGCGCTCGGCGTGCGACTTCACCAGCTCGAACTCGGCCGGCGTCAGCGTGCCGGGCCGCCACAGGATCTCCCGCGGGATCTGCAGCATGCCGACATCGATCAGCTGGCCGGTGACACGCAGGCCGCGCACCGAGTGCCCGGGCAGGCCCATCGCCGTCGCGCTGCCGGCGGCGCGTTCGCCCACTCGCTTCGCACGCCCCGTCGTGCAGGTGTCCTGTGCATCCGACAGCGCGCCGATCGCGTCCACCGCGCCCAGCATGACGCGCTCCATGTGATCCATGGCGCTCACGACCTCGGCGTCCGAGCGCCGGCGGCGCAGCACCCTGGCCAGCGTGTCCGTGACCTGCGTCGCGTGGCGGTGATCGTCGTCGTCGAAGGGCTCCTTCTTGTTCGCGAGCACCAGCGCACCCGCGAGGCGCCCGCCATCGAGCATCGGCACCGCCAGCTGGCGCCGCAGTGCGCCGGGAAGCCCCGCCTGCCGCAGGCTGCCGGTGCCCTCTTCGCCCTCGCGGACGATCGGGCGCTGCGAGCTCAGGCACTCGTAGAGCGCGGTGTCGGCGGGGGGCAACCCACGCCAGCGCGTGAGCGGGGAAGATTCCCTGGCGGTGGATTCGCCGTCGCGCCGCGCAGCGAGCTCGATCTGCCCGGCCTCGTGCGTCGCGATGAACAGGTAGCCGGAGTCGCTGCCGGTGAGCTGCTGCAGCAGGTCGAGCGCGTGCATCAGCGTCTCGGATTCCGTGTACGAATGCGCGTGCTGGGCGAGGTCTAGCAATCCGAGTGCGCGCCGCAGGTCGCGATCGGCCCGCTCCTGCGCCCGGCGCCGAGCCGAGGCATCGCGGACCGCGAGCATGCGATTTCCGCCCGGGCCGCCGACGAAGGAGCTCGCGACTTCGACGTCGAACACCGAGCCGTCGGGCCTGCGCCAGCGCGTTTCCTGCAGGACCTGGCCTGCGCTGCCGAGCGCGACGCTGCGGATCGTCGATTCGCCGGCGGCGCCCTGCTCGAACTGCTGGACCGGGAGCCCCTCCACCTTGCCGGCCTCGAGTCCGAGCAGCGCGTGGAACGCCGCGTTTGCGTACTGGATGTGGCCCGAGGGGTCGACGATGCAGGCCGGAATCGGCGCATCCTCGAGCGCCGACGCGTGCGCGACCGCGATCTGTTGCGCCGCGCGCTCCGATCGCTCGGCCGTGACGTCGCGCCCCGTCGTGAGCCAGCAGGCGCGGCCGGCGTATGACACCGAGACGCGGCGCAACTCGAGGATCGCCGGCGTGCCGTCCGGTCGGGCAAACGCGAGGTCCACGGCGCGGGCGGGGTCCTCGCCGGGCGCGTAACCCGGCAGCAGTTCGACGATCGAGCGGCCCTGCAGCTTCCCGGGTGCGATCCCGAGCAGCGCCGCCGCCGAGTCGCTGACCGCGCGCAGCTCGTGCGTCTCCATGTCCGAAAGCAGCGTCGGCAGCGGGTGCGCGCGCAATGCCCGCTCGGCGTCCGTCGCCGCAGCCTGCGCCTGCGCGCGGCTCGCCTGCAGCTCCGCGAGGCGCGACTCAAGCACGCCGCCCCGCGCCAGTTCTGCGCGCGATTCCTCGGCCGCGCCACGCGCCTGGGGCTCGGC
>VEPJ01000237.1 GCA_012026925.1 Gammaproteobacteria bacterium
TGATCGAGGAGATCAACCGCCTGACCAAGGGCGAGGCGATCATCGCGACCGGCGTGGGCCAGCACCAGATGTGGGCCGCGCAGTACTTCGACTTCCGCGAGCCCCGGCAGTGGCTCACGTCGGGCAGCATGGGCACGATGGGCTTCGGACTGCCGGCGGCGATCGGTGCGCAGTTCGCGCGCCGCGACCGGCTGGTCATCGACGTGGACGGCGACGCGAGCATGCGCATGAACCTCGGCGAGCTCGAGACCGTCACGACCTACGACCTGCCGGTCAAGGTGATCGTGCTGAACAACTTCGGCGACGGCATGGTCAAGCAGTGGCAGAAGCTCTTCTTCAAGGGGCGCCTGTCGGCGAGCGACAAGTCGCTGCACAAGAAGGACTTCGTGAAGGCCGCGCAGGCCGACGGCTTCCCGTTCGCCGTGCGCCTCGACCGCAAGGAAGACGTGCCCCGCGTCGTGCGCGAGTTCGTCGAGTTCAAGGGTCCGGCGTTCCTCGAGGTGATCATCGACCCGGACGCGGGCGTGTATCCGATGGTCGGCCCGGGTCAGGCCTACGACGAGATGATCACGGGCGACTTCATCGAGTCGCGCGAGCGGGGCAAGGGCCCCGGGCCGACGGAAGCCGGCCCGACCGGGATGTTCTGACGGCGCTCACGCCCGGCCGATGAGCCGGGCAAGGGCCCGCCCTCACACGTCACTTCGCGGCCGCGAGCTGCGCGTCGATGCGCGCGGCGAACTTCTCGTAGGGCTCGGCGCCCGAGAAGGTCTCGCCCACGAACTTCCCGTCGACCATGTGGCCGATGGCGAAGGTGGGCGTGGAGGAGATGCCCTGCGCCCTGGCGGCGTCCACGTCGGCACGGACCGCGGCCTGCGCCTGGCCGTCGCTGCGGCAGGTCGAGAACTTCTGCACGTCGAGCTTCAGTTCCCCGGCGAGGGCGTCGTACGGTTGCGACGGCAGCTGGGCCTGGCGCGCGAAGAGCGCTTCGCGATATTCCCAGAACTTGCCCTGCTCGCCGGCGCACTGCACCGCCACGGCCGCGGGCATCGCGAACAGGTGGAACGGCAGCGGGAAGTTCTTCGCCGCGTAACGCACCTTGCCCGTGTCCACGTAGTTGCGGCGGATCTCGGGGAACGTGTCCAGGGCGAAACGCGCGCAATAGGGACACTGCAGGTCGCTGAACTCGATGATCGAGACCGGCGCGCCCGCGCGGCCGAGGACGTTGGGCGGGTTGGGATGGCCGTGCCCGGCCGCCGGTTCGTGGCCGCCGCTGGCAGCGCAGCCGGCGCCGACGAACGCAAACAGGCAAAGGGTGAGGGTGGTGTTCAGGCGCATGGGCAGGTCCGGGTACGACGCGAAGGTCGCACAGGTTGCGCCGCTGCGGGGCCGACGAGCAAGACCCGCTGAATCCGACGCCCGGATTTCGACGATAGAAGGGTAACATTGGGCCCGCGGGCAGGACCCGCGCTTGCGGCAAACGACGATGAAGTACCTGCACACCATGGTCCGCGTGACGGACATCGACCAGTCGCTCAGGTTCTACTGCGACGCGCTCGGCCTGCGCGAGGTGCGCCGCTACGAGAACGCGCAAGGCCGCTACACGCTCGTGTTCCTCGCGGCGCCGGGCGACGAGTCTGCCCAGGTCGAGCTCACGTACAACTGGGATCCCGAGCAGTACGGCATCGGCCGCGCCTTCGGGCATCTCGCCTACGAGGTGGACGACATCTACGCCGCATGCCGGCGGCTGATGGAGCACGGCGTCACCATCAACCGGCCGCCGCGCGACGGCCGCATGGCGTTCGTGCGTTCACCGGACGACATTTCGGTAGAGTTGCTGCAGAAGGGCGCGGCACTCCCGCCGCAGGAGCCCTGGCAGAGCATGCCCAATGTCGGTGCGTGGTAAGAAGAAGGAACCGTCATGCCCACCGTCCTGATCACCGGGGCCAGCCGCGGCCTCGGGCTCGAGTTCGCCCGGCAGTACGCCGCCGACGGCTGGCGCGTCGTCGCGTGCGCGCGCAAACCAGAGGAGTCGACGGCGCTCAACGAACTTGCAGGCGCTTCGGGTGGACTCGTGACCGTCCACGTCCTCGACGTCGCCGAGCCCGCCGAGATCGATACGCTCGCAACGGAACTCGACGGCATGGCCGTCGACCTGTTGCTGAACAACGCCGGTACGATGGGTCGCGAGAGCTTCGCGGAGAAGGGCCTCGCGACGCAGATGTTCGGCCAGTCGGACTACGAGGACTGGCTGCGCACGATGCGCGTGAACGTGCTCGGCCCGATGCGCATGGCGGAGGCGTTCGTCGAGAACGTCGCAGCCAGCCGGCAGAAGAAGATCGTCACGCTCACGAGCGTCGTGGGCTCGATCGGCCAGAGCAAGTTCGGCGGGCTCTATGCGTATCGCAGCAGCAAGGCCGCGGCCAACGCCGTGATGAAGGCGATGTCCGTGGACTTGAGGCCGCGGGGCATCATCGCGCTGCCGATGCACCCGGGATGGGTCCGCACGGAGATCGGCGGCCCGCGGGGCGAGCTCGACGTGACGACCAGCGTGACCGGGGTGCGCAGGGTCATCGCCGAGCTCACGCCGGCCGATACGGGCCGGTTCCTGCAGTGGGACGGGCGCGAACTGCCCTGGTAGGGCGCCTGGTCGCGAACCGCTCTACTTCCAGTTCCGGTTCTTCGGGTCCCGCAGCAACTTCGCCGCGTCCGCCAGCGTGGGCGGCAGGTTCTTCGTGAACATGCTCGGCGGATAGTTGTTCACGTACCGCGCATAGACCGGTGCGTACATCGGCCAGCTGATCTCCGGCAGCCTGTGGCGCGCCCGGTAGGCGCCGATCGGGATCGTCGCGTCCACTTCCTGTTCCGCGCCGGACTCGGCCTTGGCCATTATTTCGCCGCGCGGGTCGTACACCGCACTGCCGCCGCCGCCGGCGTTTTCCCAGATGCCGCGGTTGCCGGGCGAGATCGCGTTGTTGCAGATCGCCGTGTACACGCCGTTGTACATCGCGCAGGCCTGGATGTCCGCGGGCGTGAAGCCACCGGTCGCCGTGCGCAGGAAAAGCTCGCCTCCCTTGAGAGTCATGGCGCGGAAGAGCTCCGGCTCGCGCTGCACGGAGGACGTGCAGAAGTTGCCCCACGGCGTGCGCGTCACCGGGATCACCGCGTCGGCCCCGTACATCTCGGTGTAACGATCCAGGCAGTTGTAGATCGTCGAGGTCATGAGCTCGATGGGCGTCCGTCCCGCCGTGAAGACCCCCATGATGTTGCGGGCCTTCCAGTGCTTCGCGACGACCTGGCCGTCGGGCGAGAGGATGGTCGTGATCGAGAGGATGTGGTTCGGCCAGTCCTTGTCGTCGCGGACATACGAGCCGAAGACGATGTAGCAGCCGTACTGCTTCGCCTTCCTTGCGAGCGTCTCGGACTCGGGTCCCGGCAACTCGATCGCGGCGCGCAGCACGTCCGCCCGGTCCCACTCGAAGCGGAAACCCGTGATCGGAAACTCGTGGAACAGCAGCAGGTCCTTCGTCGGACCGTAGTTCTGGACGTTGTCGATCAGCTCGAGCATGTGGTCGAGATTCTCGCGGCGCCCCGGCTCCGGGTTCTTCGCATCGACCGGGCGCACGCGCGTCTGCATGACCGCGATGCCCAGCGTCTCCTTCGTCAGTGGCACTACCGGGTAGGTCCCGTCCGTGTTCATGGAGATCGTGCCCGAGGGACCTTCGGTGGCCGCCGCGGCGCCGCGCGCGGCGAGGCCGAGTCCGGCCAGGCCGGCAACGGCGCTCACGCGCGTCAGGAAGTCACGGCGATCGAATACATCGGCAGCCAGCGTGGCTGGGTCAGGATGGCGGCGCGCGGGCATGGTCTTCTCCCTGTTCAGAATTCGGCACCGACGATACGCGGCTCGGGTTCGAGCCGCACTCCGAAGCGTTGCCCGACCGAGTCGGCGACGCGACGCGCCAGCGCGAGCAGTTGCGCTCCCGTGGCATGGCCATGGTTCACGAGCACGAGCGCGTGCTGCGCGGAGACGCCGGCGTCTCCCTCGCGGAACCCTCGCCAGCCGCAGGCCTCGATCAGCCAGGCCGCGGAGAGCTTGCGGGTTGCGTCCCCCGCAGGATAGACGGGCAGCCCCGGATCCGCGGCGCGCAGTTCTTCCGCGCGATGGGCCGGCACGATCGGGTTCTTGAAGAAGCTGCCGGCATTGCCGAGCGTCGCCGGGTCCGGCAGCTTGCGCCGACGCAGCCGGCGCACTGCCTGCGCGACCTGCGCGGGCGTCGGCCGCGCGAAGCCCATGATCTCGAGTTCCTCGCGCACGCCTGCGTAGCCGAGGTTCGGCTCGCGCGCACGCGGCAGCCGGAACTCGACTGCGGTGACGATCCAGCGATCGGGATCGCGCTTGAAAACGCTGTCGCGGTAGGCGAACGCGCAGGCGTCCGGGTCGAGCCGGACCCGCTGGCCCTGCTTGCGGTCCCAGGCCTCAACCCCGGAAACGAACTCCCGCACCTCGGCGCCGTACGCGCCGATGTTCTGGATCGGGGCCGCGCCGACCAGGCCGGGGAGCAACGCAAGGTTTTCGAGGCCGGCCAGCTGCTGCGCCAGCGTCCAGTCCACGAGCGCGTCCCAGCCGTAGCCTGCGTCAGCCCGCACGGTCGCGTGAGTGCCGTCGTCGTCGATGATGTGCACGCCGCGCCAGGCCGGCCTCAGCACGAGGCCGTCGAAGTCTGCCGCGAACAGCACGTTGCTTCCTTCCCCCAGCACCAGCAGCGGCAGGTCACGCAGTTCCGGGCTCTCCAGCACCTGCGGTACGAGGTAAGCATCGTCGAGCGTCGCGAGGTACCGGGCGCCCGCCGCAACGCGCAACGTGTTCAACGCCGCGAGCGGGGCATCGCGCACCAGGGTGAACGCTTCGGTCATGCTCGGCTATTCTCGCACCGTCGCAGCACGGGGAACGCTATGCCACGGACCGCTCGCGATCAACTCCGATGCCTCGGGCTCCTTGCCTGGGTGTTGCTGGCGGTCGCCTGCTCGCGGCAGGAACCCAACGCGACCGTCAGCGACCTCAACTGGGCCTGCGGCAGCGCGCGCTGCACCGCGAGTTTCCGGGTGAGCGCCGATGCTTCGAGCGACCAGCCACTGCTCGTCCTCGTGCGCGCGTATGCGGGCGACTCGGTCGCTGCCCGCGAGATCGTCGGCGAGCACAGGGAGCGCGCCGTCGTACCGGCGGGCCAGTCGAAGCGATTCAGCGTGTCGGTCGAGACGCGCCGCCCCGCAACGCGCCTGCGCGTGATCCTCGAGCGGGCCGACTGACCCAACGGCAGGCGCCCGGCGCGCGTCACCGGCCGGCCATCATCCTCATGAACGCATCGACGGCCGCGGAATACTGCTCGATGAACGGCGCGGTCACCGGATCCGTCGCGACCGTGGACCACCAGCGGCCGAGCTTCCCCGGACCCGAGGTCGGGTCGGCGAGCCCGAACAGCGGGACGATGGTCTTCCGCATCATCGTGAAGGCCGGCAGCATCGCGCAGTCGGCGATGCTCAGCTCGGGACCCGCCGCGTAGTCGTTCGCCGCCAGGAAGTGCTCGAGGTAGCCGAAGCCGGTCTCGATCGTCGAACGCGCGCTCGAGACCGCGGCTTCGTCGCGCTTCGCCGGGTTGAGGTTGCGGATGAAGGTCGTAGCGCTCGGCCCTACGTAGAGATCCTGGACACGCGCGATCAGGCGCGCCCGGGCACGGTCGGCCGGGCTCGTCGGCAGCCCGCCACTGCCCGGGTACACGTCCTCCAGGTATTCACAGATGACCTCGGACTCCGGCAGCGCGAGACCGTCCACCTCGAGCGTCGGCATCTTGCCCATCGGGTTCTTCGCCAGGTACTCCGGGGACTTGATCCCGCCCTCGGGCATCTGGGGCTGCAGGTCGATTCCCTTCAGCTTCGCGAACAGGACGACACGGGCGACGTAGGGCGAGGCGAGCGAGCCGTAGAGCTTCATGCGGATCTCCGGGAGGGCGACGAGCCGCGAGCTTGCCACTCGCGACGCGGTTCCGTCACTATCTCCCGGCCCCCGGACCGGGCGGCCATCCAAGGCCCACGACATGAACCAGGAAGAGGCGCGAGCCTTCCTCGACCGCAACCCGGACATCGAGGCCGTGCAGCTCGTGATCACCGACGCGAACGGCGTCGGGCGCGGCAAGAACATCGCGCGCGAGGAGGTCGAATCGTTCTACCGCAGCGGGCGCAACGTCGCGGGCTCGATCCTCGGTCTCGACATCACCGGCGAGGACGTGGAGGAGACGGGCCTCGTGTGGTCGGTCGGTGACGCCGACCAGACCTGCCGGCCGGTTCCGGGATCGCTGTCGCGCGCCCCCTGGCTCGCGCGCCCGACGGCCCAGGTGCTGGGCACGATGTACGAACTCGACGGCCGGCCGGCCGCTGCCGATCCGCGGCACGTGCTCGCGCGCGCCGTCGAGCGGCTCCAGGCCAGGGGCCTGACCCCGGTCATCGCCGTGGAGCTCGAGTTCTACCTGCTGCAGAGGGGTGACGACGGCCAGCTGCGGCCGGCGCGTGGCTTCGTATCGAAGAGCTCCGGCAGCCGCATCGACGCGTACGGCCTCGGGCGACTCGACGACATGTCGCCGCTGTTCGACGACGTCTATGCCGCCGCGCGGGCGCAGGGCCTGCCGGTGCGGACGCTCATGTCCGAGTACGCGCCGGGCCAGTTCGAGATCACGCTCGAGCACCGGGCCGATGCGCTGCTGGCCGTGGACGAAGCGCTGCTATTCAAGCGGGCCATCCGCGGCGTCGCCGCACGGCACGGCTGCATCGCCTGTTTCATGGCGAAGCCGTTCGCCGGGATGGCGGGTACCGGCATGCACCTGCACGCCAGCCTCGCCGACGCGCAGGGCCGCAACGTGTTCGCGGCGGAAGATCCCGCCGGCACGCCGCTGCTCAGGCACGCGATCGGCGGGCTGCGCAGCACGCTCGCGGACGGGATGGCGGTGTTCGCGCCCAACGCCAACTCCTACCGGCGATTCCGCGCGATGAGCTACGCGCCCGTCGCGCCGACCTGGGGCGTCAACAACCGGTCCGTCAGCCTGCGCGTCCCGGCCGGACCGCCCGCCAGTCGCCATGTCGAGCATCGCGTCGCCGGCGCCGATGCCAACCCGTATCTGGTTGCGGCGCTGGTGCTGAGCGGCATGCAGCACGGCATCGACGGCGCGATCGATCCGGGACCGCCCGTGGTCGGCAACGGCTACGACCAGGCGCCGCGCGGCGACCTGCCGACCGACTGGCGCGCGTCGCTCGAGCGCGCCGGTCAATCGGAGTTCCTCGCGTGGGCGCTAGGCGCGGATTTTCACCGCATCTTCCTCGCGATCAAGCGGCGCGAGAGCGAGAGATTCGGCGCTCTCGTGTCGGACCGCGATTACGAGTGGTATCTCGACACGACCTGAGCGTGCGACATAACCGGGCGCGTGCGCCGGCGCGCACCCGCGATGGACGACACGCGCGCATTAAGTCAGGTGAATCGGCCTTTTTGTGAGAGTTGAGTCAACGTGACCCGGGGCAGCGGCGCGGAGAATGGCGACCGCACGATGACCACCGACCCCGAGGTCCACGAACCGTGACAACCACGACCCGCCGCACAGTTGCCCGCAATGCCAGTCTCTCGACCAGGAAGTCGCCACCCGTGACCGTCCACCTCCGCAAGATGTACGTCGACTGCCGCTTCGGCCAGCTCCACGTGCACACCGCATTCCCGTCGAGCGGCGGGTTCGACGAGCTCCCGCCGCTCCTTTGCATCCACCCGAGCCCGCTCTCGGGTCGCGTCTTCCGTGGCCTGCTGCCGGACCTCGGCAAGGACCGCAGCGTCTATGCCCCGGACCTGCCGGGATACGGCGAATCCGACGCGCCCGAGACCGCGCCGTCGGTGTCCGACTACGCCGGGGCCGTCGGCGACCTGCTCGATTCGCTGCGGCTGCGGCAGGTGGACGTGCTCGGCTACCAGACGGGCGCGCTGGCCGCGGCCGAACTCGCGCTCGCCCGCCCGGAGCAGGTGCGTCGCGTAATGCTGGCCGGCGTGCCGGTGTTCGACGCGAAGGAACGCGAGGCATTCAACGCCCGCCCGTGGCCGGCGCGGCCGCGGGACGACGGCTCGCACCTCGTGGAGGAGTGGCAGCGCATACGCCGCTCGCGGGGAGTGCATGCCACGCTGTCCCGGCTCGGCGAGGACCTGACCGGCGCGTTGCGCGCCGGCGACGTCGCGGCGTGGGGTCCGTCGGCCGCGGCCAACTATGCCGCCGGCGAGCGGCTGCCGCTGCTCCGCCAGCCCGTGCTGGTGCTGCGGCCGCGCGACGAGTTCTGGGAAATGACCATGCGCGCCGACTCGCTGCTGCGCGACGCCCATCGCGTCGACCTGCCCGAGCAGAACGGCGGCCTGTTCGACACGGGCGTGGCCGAGGTGGCGCGCTACGCGCGCGAGTTCTTCGACCGCTGAGACAGCTGAGCGAGCAGCGCCAGCACGAGCAGGCCGAGCGGCGCGAGCGCCGCGAAGTTGAGCGTCCGCCAGCCGAGCGCGTGGATCGCCGGCCCGGCGAGCAGCGACGCGGCCGCCTGCGACCCGAACACGGCGAACTCGTTGACCGCCTGCGCGCGGAACCGCTCCGCCGGCCGGTAGGTCGTCGTGAGCAGCGAGGTGCCGGCGACGAACATCAGGTTCCAGCCGACGCCGAGCGTCACGAGTCCCCACCAGTAGTGCATCAGGTCGTGGCCCGAGGTATCGACGAGGACGCAGCCGAGCATCAATACCAGCCCGGCCGTCATCCCCGCACGCACGCCGATGCGCGCGATCAGGCGTCCGCTGAAGAGCGACGGCGCGTACATCGCGAGCAGGTGGCTCTGGATCACCCACGCCGTCGCTGAGTCCGAGTGGTGGTCGTGCACGTGCATGCTGATCGGGGTGGCGGTCATGATGAAGCTCATGACCGCGTAGGAGACGATGCCCGCCAGCACCGCCGTGAAGTAGTCGCGCTGGCGCACGATCGCCGCGAGGGGGCGAACGGGCCCCGAGGCGTCGTGACCGGGCCATGGAGCGGTTGGGCGATATGCGGTGAGCGTGACGGCGGTTGCCACGCACAGCAGCGCGACGCCGACGAACGAGCCGGCGTACTCGTGGCCCGGGACGAGGTCCTTGAGCGCGAGCGCGACCCGCGGCCCGATCAGCGCCGCTGCGAGCGTGCCCATCATCACCAGCGAGACGGCCTGGCTCACCCGATGCAGCGGGACGCTTTCGGCGGCCGCGAACCGGTGCTGCAGCTGGAACGCGAGGTTCGACCCGAGCACCAGCGCTCCTCCGCAGAGCAGCGCGAAGTGCCGCTGCACGATCGCGAGCGCGACGATGCTCCCCGCAACGGCCGCGAGCAGGGCGCTGCCGATGAAGGCGCGGCGGCGGCCGATCCTCTGCATGACCAGCGCCGCCGGCATGGTCGTGAGCGCGAGGCCGAGGATCGTGCACGACACCGGGAGCGTGGCGAGCTCGGGCGAAGGGGCGAGTTCGCTGCCCAGGATGCCCCCCAGCAGCGTCATGGTCATCATCCCGGATGCCGACAGTGCCTGCGCGACGGTGAGCACGGCGACCGCGCGCCGCCCGGTCTCAGGCATAGCGATGCCAGGCCAGCGCGCAGAAGAGCCCGATCGCAAGGCAGGTCACGAGCCACTCCAGGGCGAGGACCATTGCCGTGCGACCGAAGTCCTGCAGCCGCAGCGCCAGCCCTCCGAGCAGCGGCACGGCGATCCCGGCCCAGGTCAGGAGACCGAACAGCAGGCCCGTGAGGTACCACGGCGCGTTCACCAGCGAGATGAGGCCCCAGCCGAGCCAGAACAGGAACCCGAGCGCGGCGCCACCGGCGGCCAGCAGGAGTGTGGCTCCGAAGAGGGCCACGGCCCCTGCCGCACGGTACGGCGGGTGGCTGCGGCTTTGCCGCGCCAGCAAAGGCGTGGACACCATTCCGTCCCAGAGCACGCCCACGAGCCCGCCGCTCAAGCCCGCGATCAGGCACATCAGCAGTTCCATGCGTGGCATCGCGCGAACCCCTTCAGAGGCGGCGCCGCAGCGCGTTGATGCATCGATCGATCTCGTCGAGGTCGTTGCCCGCGTGCAGGCTGAGGCGAATCGCCTCCGAGCCCGGACCCTGCGCGACGTGGCCGACGACGATGCGGTCCTCATCCGCGAGCGATTTCACGAGCGCGGCGTGGTCGCGTCCGGCGAAACGGGCGGAGACGATGCCCGCATAGAGCGACGGGTGCGAAGGCGTCAGCAGTTCGACGCCCGGCAGCGCGGCGAGTTGCCGTCGCGCGGAGGTCGCGAGCTCGAGGATGCGCGACGCCACGCGGCTGCGGCTGGCCGCGCGCTGCAGTTCAAGCGCGAGCCCGATTCCCTGCAGGTCGGGCGTGCGATAGCGCGTGAGCGCGCCGTACCTGGCCTGGGCCTCCGGCGCGCCCGCCATGGAGAACGCCGCGCCCGTGCGATCGTTCGTCTGCCAGCCCGAGGGTTCGACCACCGCGAGCGGCCACACGCGCGCCCGGGCTTCGCGCGTGAGGACGAGCGCCCCGGTGCCATATGGCGCGTTGAGCCAGTGGTGGCAGGAGAGCGCATAGGCGTCGCAGCCGAGGTCCGCGACGCGATACTCGAGCATCCCGGGCGCCAGCGCCCCGTCCACGACGCTGAAGAGCGCCTTGCTGCGCGCGAGGGCGCAAAGCTCCCGCACCGGCATGACTGTGCCGTCCGTGGCCTGCACGTGTGCGAAGGCAAGAACCCGGGTCTTCGCCGAGAGCGCGGAGACGAAGCGACCGACGATCACGTCCGGAGACTGGGCAACGCCCGCCAGCGCCACCTGCGTCACCGTGATCCCGCGACGCCTTGCCGCGAGCAGCCACGGGTAGATGGCGCCGGGACGATCCTGGGTCGTGGTGACGACCTCGTCGCCGGGCTGCAGGTCGAGGCCGTGCGCGACGATGTTGAGGCCTTCGTCCGCCCCCGAAGTGAACGCGATGTCGTCCGTGGCGGCGCCGATGAAATCGCCGAGATCGGCCAGCCGTCGCCGGATTGCATCGGCGTTCGTGGCCTCGGCTTCGAAGGCGGCGAAGTCCTCGCTCTGCCGCTCGCGCGTCCGGAACCCCTGGGCCATGGCAGCGCGGACCACCGGCCCGAAACCGGCGGTGTCGAGCCAGGCGAGGCCGGGCTCGAGCACGAGCTGGGCACGCATCCAGGCCCAGAGATCGCGCGAGACGGTCGGCGCGTCGACGGCGGAGAACGCCTGGCCCGCCGCGACGGCCGGGAGCAGTGAACCGGTGCCGAGCGCGCCGAGGAAGTCCCGGCGCGAAACGCGATGATTCATGACGTGGAGTTCTTCGAACCGACGGTCGGGTGGTGTCCGCGCGCGGGCAAAGTATGCGGCGGGCGTGCGCAAAGGAGAAGCCACTTCACGCCGCCTGCGTGCCGCATTCCTGCTAATTTAGGCGGGCCGTCACCGTCCTGCCTCCCCATGCAAGAGACCTACATCGAACGCATCCTCAAGGCGCGCGTCTACGACGTCGCCATCGAGTCGCCGCTCGAGGCGGCCCCGCGCCTGTCGCGGCGCCTCGGCAACCGGATCCTCTTCAAGCGCGAGGACCTGCAACCCGTCTTCTCCTTCAAGCTGCGCGGCGCCTACAACAAGGTCTCGCACCTCTCGGAGACCGTCGCGCGCCGCGGGGTGATCTGCGCCTCGGCCGGCAACCATGCGCAGGGCGTGGCGCTCGCGGGGCGCCGGCGCGGCATTCCGGCCGTGATCGTGATGCCGCAGACCACTCCGAACATCAAGGTGCAGGCGGTGCTCGACCTCGGCGGCGAGGTGGTGCTCCACGGCGATGATTTCGATCACGCCTACGAGCACGCGGTCGGGCTCGCGCGCGAGCGCGGCCTCACCTTCGTCCACCCGTTCGACGACCCCGACGTGATTGCGGGCCAGGGCACGATCGGCATGGAGATCCTGCGCCAGCACTCGGGTCCGCTCGACGCGATCTTCGTGCCCGTGGGCGGCGGGGGCCTCGTGGCCGGCATCGCGGCCTACGTGAAGTCGCTCTATCCGCAGGTCCGCATCGTCGGCGTGGAGCCGGAGGACGCCGCGAGCATGCACGACTCGCTGCGCGCGGACGCGAGGGTGACGCTCGACCGTGTCGGCATCTTCGCCGACGGCGTCGCCGTGCGCCGCGTGGGCGAGGAGACGTTCCGCCTCGCGCAGAAGTACGTGGACGAGGTCGTCCTGGTGAGCACGGACGAGATCTGCGCCGCCATCCAGGACATCTTCGAGGACAACCGCACCATCGCCGAGCCGGCGGGCGCGCTGGCCGTCGCGGGCATCAAGAAGTACGTGGCCCGCGAGCAGTGCACGGAGAAGACGTTCGTCGCGCTCAATTCGGGCGCCAACATCAATTTCGACCGGCTCCGGCACGTGGCGGAGCGCGCGGACATCGGCGCGCAACGCGAGGCGCTGCTCGCGGTGGAGATCCCGGAGGAGCCCGGCAGCTTCCTGCGGTTCTGCCAGTTGCTCGGCCGGCGCGGCGTCACCGAGTTCAACTACCGGTACGACGACGCCTCGGTCGCCCGCATCTTCGTCGGCATCGCGCTGCACGAGGGCCGGCGCGAGAAGGAGTCGCTGCTCGAGCTGGTGGCCGGCTCCGGCTACAAGGTGCTCGACATGAGCGACGACGAGATGGCGAAGCTGCACGTGCGCTACATGGTGGGCGGCCACGCGCACGGGCTCGAGCACGAGCGGCTGTTCCGCTTCGAGTTCCCCGAGCGCCCCGGTGCCTTGCTGCGCTTCCTGCAGGCGATCGGCTCGCGCTGGAACATCAGCCTGTTCCACTACCGCAACCACGGCTCCGATTACGGGCGCGTGCTGGCGGGCGTGCAGGTCGCCCCGGCGGACACCGACGAGTTCGCACTGCACCTGCGCGAGCTGAGCTACGCCTACACGGAAGAGACCGCGAACCCGGCCTACCGGATGTTCCTCGGTCGCGACCTGGGCGGAAGAACTCCTTAAGAAACAATACTGTAGGCCAGTCCCCCCGAACGGAGTGATTGTGTTCGGGCGGTGCCGCGACTAAGGTACGCGGCTTTATTTTGGGGGCACGCCGGCTACCACGACACAACAGTGCCGGCGTCGAGGTTCGTCATGAGCGCACAGGAACGAGACCAGGTGTTCGCCGCGCCCGTCGAGCGGGTGGCGGACTTCAAGTTCGGCAGGGACGTCGCCAACGTCTTCGACGACATGCTGTTGCGGTCGGTGCCGTTCTACGCCGAGACGCAGCGCATGATCGGCGAGCTGGCGGCCGATTTCGCGGTCGAGGGCACGAACGTGTTCGACCTCGGCTGCTCGACCGGCACGACCATGATCGAGCTCGACCGCCTGCTGGCGCCGGGCGTCAACTTCGTCGGCGTGGACAATTCCGAGGACATGCTCGTCAAGTGCCGCGCCAAGCTGCAGGAGCATGGCTTCAGGCACCCTTACGAGCTCGTCTTCCAGGACCTGAACCAGGGGTGCCGCGTCGACAACGCGTCGCTGGTCCTGATGGTCCTGACCCTGCAGTTCATCCGCCCCCTGCAGCGCGAGCGCCTCCTCCAGGACGTGTTCCGCGGCATGAACGAGAACGGGGCGCTGATCCTGGTCGAGAAGGTGCTCGGCGAGGAGTCGCTCTTCAACCGCCTCTTCATCGAGCACTACTACGACTTCAAGCGCCGCAGCGGCTACAGCGACCTCGAGATCACGCAGAAGCGCGAGGCGCTGGAGAACGTGCTGGTGCCGTACAAGCTGCTCGAGAACCGCGAGATGCTGCTGCGCACGGGCTTCCGCCACGTGGACGTGTTCTTCAAGTGGTACAACTTCTGCGCGATCATCGCGGTCAAGTGATGGTCCGGCTGGGCAACGTCCTCTACCGCACGCGGCTCTACGTCTTTCCGCTCGCCTGCCTGCTGGTCCTCCTGCCCGGGCCGCGCATGCTGCAGGACGACCTCGTTGCGGCCGCGATCGGGTTCCTGGTGGCGCTCGCGGGGCAGGTCGTCCGCGCGGGCACGATCGGCCTCGTCTACATCATCCGCGGCGGCAGGAACCGCCAGGTCTACGCCGAGGACCTCGTCACCGAGGGCGTGTTCGGCCACTGCCGCAATCCGATGTACGTGGGCAACCTCCTGATCCTCTCGGGCATGGCGATCACGTCCAACTGCTGGACGACGGTGCTCGTCGCCATCCCGGTGACGGCCCTCATCTACCGCGCGATCGTGGCGGCCGAAGAGGACTTCCTGCGCCGCAAGTTCGGCGCGGCGTTCGATGAGTACTGCCGCAAGGTGCCGCGCTTCTTGCCGAAGCTCGCGGGCGTCCGCGAGACCTTCGCGAGCATGCAGTTCCGCTGGCGCCGCGTGATCGTCAAGGAATACGGCACCCCGACCGCGTGGATCCTGGTCTGGTGCGGAATCGTCGCGTACAACCTCTGGCGCCACGGCGCGCCCGCGATGCGCGCGGACACCTCGCGGTGGCTGCAGGCCGTCGCCGTCGTCGCGGTGATCGGCTGGGCCACCACGCGCTTCCTCAAGAAATCCCGCAGGCTCGTCGCCGACTGACGCGGACTAGCGCGACGGCAGCACCACGCCCCTCGAGCGCGGCGCCAGCAGGCTCACGAATTCCGCGAAGACGCGATCACTGAGCGGCTGCGCCGTCGGCAGGTGCCGGAGCGTCGCCGCGCGGATCTGCGCGATGCGGCGCAGGCTCCAGTGCCGGTCGATCTCGGCCCGCCCGCCCTCGCTCGCGAGCCAGCGGCCGATCAGTGCGGCGTCGGCCTCGAGGTGAAACTGCAGTCCCCACGCGCTCTCGCCGAGCCGGTAAGCCTGGTTGCGGCAGTTGCGTGTCCACGCGAGCGGCACCGCGCCGGGGGGCGGGGCGAAGGTGTACGCGTGCCACTGGAAGACGTAATGCGGCCGCCGTTCGAAGTGGCGGAACAGTCGGTCCTCGTGCGCCGCCTGGAGGGTGTGCAGTCGATACCAGCCGATCTCCGGGACGTGGTTGGGGTGCACTTCGCCACCCATCGCCGCAGCGAGCAGCTGCGCACCCAGGCAGATCCCGAGCATCGGCTTGCCGGCGTTCACGGCCTCGCGGATCGCCGACATCTCCGTCTCCAGGTGGGGATGCAGTTCGGCCTGGTCCACGTTCATCGGGCCCCCGAGCACGACGAGCCCGTCGTAGCGGCCCACGTCGGGCCTCGCGTGCGGCTCGCGGCCGAAGTTCACGTAACGGATGCGGAAGCCGGATTCGCGCAGCAGCGGGTCGAGGTGGCCGAGCGGCTCGGAGGCCACGTGCTGGAAGACGAGGATCTTGCGCATGTCGTCGGTGGGGCTCGGGACGCGCGAACTATATCGGCACGCCGCGCCGGTCGCGAGGAGCGAGCATCTGCGCCCGCCGCCAGGCGCCGTCCGGTATGCTCGCGACAGGCCCGGGACGATCGAGAATGACCGAGACGTACCAACCGCGGCGCACGCCGAGCCACGAGCAGGTCGTCGTGCGCGGCCTGCGCCACCACGTGACGCGCTGGCCGGGCGCCGAGCGCGAGACGCACGTGCTGCTGCACGGCTGGATGGACACGGGCGACACGTTCCAGTTCCTCGTCGACGCGATGTCGGACCGGCACGCGTTCGTCGCGCCCGACTGGCGCGGCTTCGGTCGCACGGAATGGCCGCCCGACGGCTATTGGTTCCCGGACTACTTCGGCGACCTCGACGCGCTGCTCGACCTCTGGTCGCCGGACCAGCCGGTCACGCTCATCGGCCACAGCATGGGCGGCAACATCGCGACCCTCTACGCGGGCATACGGCCGGAACGAGTGCGCCGCGTGGTTTGCATCGAGGGATTCGGCCTTGCGCGCACGCAGCCGGAGGAGGCCCCGGGGCGTTATCGCGAGTGGCTGCGGCAGCTGCGCGAGCCGCCCACGTTCGCGGACTTCCCGTCGCTCGAGGCCTTCGCGCACCTGCTGGCCCGGCGCAATCCACGCCTGACTGCCGAGCGGGCGCGCTTCATCGCGCGCGCGTGGACCGCGCAGGCCGCGGATGGGAGCGTGCGCGTCATGTCGGACCCCGCGCACAAGCGGGTCAACGCGGTCCTGTACCGCCGCGAGGAGGCCGAGGCCTGCTGGCGCGAGATCATCGCGCCCGTGCTCTACGTGATCGCCGGCCAGTCGGATTTCATGCCGCGACTCGGCGCGGACGCCCGGCCGGACACCATGGCACGCCTCGTACGCCGGCTCGAGCCGTGCGTCATCGGCGACGCGAGCCACATGATCCACCACGAGCGGCCGGCAGAGCTCGCGCGCGAGATCGAGGCGTTCCTCGATCGCACCTAGCGGCTCGGAGGAGTCCCGCATGGCCCGCTGGACGAGACGTGGATTCCTGGCCGCCGGCGTCACGCTGGCCGGGTGCTCGGTTCCCGAGCGCCCACCCCTCGGCCCGATCTACCGGGCAACACGCGACAGCGCCGACCAGCCGCCGCTCGTTGTGATCCCGGGTGCGTTCGGCTCGAGCCTGCGCGACCGTCGCACCGGCCGCGAGATCTGGCCCGGCACCAGTCCGCAGCTGCTCGTGAGCAACTACCGCGGCCTGGAGCTCGAAATCGACCCCGCGACCCTGGAGCCCGTCGCCAACGACGTGGAAGCCTACGAAGTGTTCCGCGAAGGCCTCGGGCGCGACTTTTATGGAAGGGTGCTCGACACCCTTCACGATGCGGGCGGCTATGCCCGCGGCCGCGCAGGCGAGCCGCCGCACCCGGGCCGACGAACGTTCTACGTGTACCTTTATGACTGGCGGCTCGACAACGTCACCGCGGTGCGGGGCCTGCACGAGCTCATCGAGCGCATCCGCAAGGACTACGGCGATGCAGGGCTGAAGGTCGACGTGCTCGCGCACTCGAACGGCGGCCTGCTCGCGCGCTACTACGCACGCTACGGCACCGATCCACTGCCGCTGACCGGCGACTTCCGTCCCACGCAGGCGGGAGCCACCGCGATCCGGCGCCTGTTGCTCGTCGGGACGCCGAACCTCGGCACCATGCAACCGGTGCTCGGCAACATCCGCGGCGAGGAGATCGGGCTGCGCAAGATCCCGCAGGAGGTCGTTGCAACCTGCACCGGCGCGCCGCAGCTGATGCCGCACCCGGCGATCCCCTGGATCGTCGATCTCGACGGCCGCAACCTGCCGCTCCCGCTGTTCGACATCAGGACCTGGCAGGACCTCGGCTGGTCGATCTTCTCCGAGCGCGTCGCCGAGCGGACGATCGAGCAGCACGGCGGCGGAGCGGACGGCCGCCGCTACCTCGCGATGCTGCGCGAGTACATGGCGAAACACCTGCTGCTCGGCCGGCGCTTCATGGAGTCGCTCGCGGTGCCGGCCGGCCCGGGCGAGCCGCGCCCCTTCGTGTTCGGCGCCGACTGCGAGCTCACCGTCGCGCGCCTGGTGCTCGAACCCGTGAACGGGCACATGTTGGCGCGCGAGCGGGTCGCCGACATCGCGAATCCGAAGCCCGGCGTGGATTACAAGTCGCTCATGTTCGAGCCCGGCGATGCCGTCGTCACGCGCTCTTCGCTGCTCGGCCGTCGTACGCTCAACGTCGCCGCCGAACGCGAGGAGATCGAGTCGCTCGACGTGGCGAACAGCGTCTTCCTGTGCGAAGAACACCGCGCGCTCACCGGCAACCCCACGTTCCAGAACAACCTGCTCAACACGCTCCTGAGCGTCGATCCCGACTGACCTCGAATCAGCGGATCGGCTCGTCGAACGCGAGCGCGCGGACGAAGCGCACCGGCGGCGAGCCGAACGACAGCACCTTGTCGTGGTACGCCTTGAGGTCGAAGCGATCGCCGAGCCGCCGTTCGGCCTCCGCGCGCATGTCCGAGTGCTCCTGGTAGCCCACGAAATACGTCGAGAGCTGCGCCGAGGTGAGCTGGGCGCGGACCCACTTGCCCGCGGCCTCGCGTTCCTCCTGGAAGCCGGTCTCGGTCATGAGCTTCATCGCCTCGTCGCGGGTCATGCCGTCCACGTGGATGGCCGAGTCGATGATCGCGTTCGTCGTCGCGCGCAGGTACCACTTGAGCTGCACGAGCTGCATGAGCGGGTCGTCGCGGTGGAACCCCTGTTCACGCATGACGCGCTCGGCGTAGACGGCCCAGCCCTCGATGAAGGGGCCGGAGCCCAGCATGGCGCGCAGCACGGAAGGATAGCGGTTCGAGTGCGCGAGCTGCAGGTAGTGGCCGGGCATCGCCTCGTGGATCGTGAGGTTCTCGATCGAGCGGTCGTTGTACTCGCGCAGGAACGAGTCCACCTGCGCCTGCGACCAGTCGGCCGGGATCGGTGACACCGCGAAGAACGTGCGCTGCCCCTTGTCGAGGGGACCCGGCGAGTCGCAGTAGGCCACCGCGACGCCGCGCTGGAACTCCGGCATCAGGATGATCTCGAGCGGCTCGCTCGGCATGGACACGAAGTCCTTCGCGCGTACGAACGCGGTCGTGTCGGCGAGCGCCTGCCTCGCACGGTCCACCACCGCATCGCGCGCCGGGCGCTCGGCTGCGGCGAGATCGAGGGCTGCGGCGATCACCGCCTGCTGCTGCTCGAGCGTCGGGTCGTCGGGCATCGCCGGCGCATCCGGCCGGCCCGCGAGTGCCTTGCGAGCGACCTCGTACATCTGGCCGCGCGTCTGGGCCACTGCGACCTCGGCGCGTGCGCGGATCTCCTGCCGCGAGAGCGGCGACATCAGCGCGAAGGCGAGCTTCTCGTCGTAGAGCTCGCGGCCGATGCGGAAGTCGCCCTTCGCCTGCGGCTTGAGTTCCGTCTCGAGCCACTTCTGGTGGGCCTGCACCGCCGCGCGGGCGCCGTCGATCGCGGCCTTGAGGCGCGCCTGGTCGGCCGGCGGCAGCTGGCCGAGGTTCGGCACGACGAGCTCGTCCACCAGGCTCAGCACGCCCGGGTTCTGCTTCACCGCGGTCTCGGCGTGGATGGACGGCACGCGCCCCGGGACGAGGTTCGCGCGTTCCTGCTCGAGCAGTCGCGGCAGCTGCTCGAGTCGCCCGGTGACCGAGCGCAGGCGCTCGGGCAGCGGCGCATAGTCGCGGGCGAGCAGCGAATAGAGGGCCTGTCCCGCGAGCTGGGTGTAGACGAGCGGGTCCCACGACCAGTCGCGGTATTTCTCCTCGGTCCAGATCGAGTAGCGCAGCTGGTTGTCGAGCACCGCGGCGTCGACCTGGTTGGCCCGCGAGAGCTTCGCGCGGTCGATGGCGCCGAGCTCCGCGAGCAGCGCCTTGTTCCATGCGAGGGCCTTCGCGCGGCCGGCGGCGCCGACGTCGTCGAGCTCGGCGTCGAAGCGGTGGTCGCCCAGCGAGGTTGCGGAGACCGGCGAGTAACGCCCGAACTCGTCGACGTATCGCTTGCCGAGTGCCTCGAATTTCCTGTCCGCTGCGAACGGTGCAGGCGCCGAAGCCTGCGCGACCGGGAGGGCCAGCGCCGCGAGGGCGACGGTGAGCGTGGCGAGCCTGGCGACCATGGTGTGCATGTCCTGCTCCGGTTCCGTTCTGCGCGATGCGCCGCGCGGCGCGCTATGCTGCCACGACCCATGAATGCAATCACGCCCGGCGTGGCCCGATGAGCGCCGCTACGGCCCCGCGCCTCGCGGTCCTGCGCAACCGCGACTTCACTTATTTCCTTGCCGCGCGCTTCCTCGCGACGCTGGCCGTGCAGATGCAGACCGTGGCCGTCGGCTGGCAGGTGTACGCGGTCACGCGCGATCCGCTCGACCTCGGGCTCATCGGGCTGTCGCAGTTCCTGCCGTTCGTGCTGCTGATCCTGCCGGCGGGCCACATCGCCGACAACCACGACCGCCGCCGCATCATCACGCTGTGCTTCGCGCTCGAGTGCATCTGCGCGGTGCTGCTGCTCGGGCTTGCCTGGCGCGGGCTCAGCTCGGCGTGGCCGGTGTTCGCGGTGATGGTGCTGTTCGGGATCGCGCGTGCGTTCGCCATGCCCACGGGACAGGCCCTGCTGCCCAATCTGGTCCCGCGCGAGCAGTTCAGCACCGCCGTCGCGCTCAACTCGTCCACCTGGCAGGTCGCGACGATCGCCGGACCGGCGCTCGGCGGCGTGGTCTATCTCTCGGGCGCAGCGACGGTTTACGCGGCGGTCGCCGTGCTGCTGGCGATCGCGGTGCTGCTGACGCTGCTGGTGCGCCGCGGCGGGGAGCACGCGGCATCGGCGGAACCGCCGGGCTGGTACACGCTGCTGTCCGGCCTGCGATTCGTGCGCTCGCGGCGCCCGGTGCTCGGCGCGATTTCACTCGACCTGTTCGCGGTCCTGTTCGGCGGCGCGACTGCGTTGCTGCCCGTGTATGCCGCCGACGTGCTGCACGTCGGGCCGAGCGGCCTCGGCCTGCTGCGAACCGCTCCGGGCATGGGAGCGGCGGTCACCGGCGTGGTCCTCGGCCTCGTACCCATCTCGCGGCAGGTCGGCCGCTGGATGTTCGGCGGCGTCTTCGTATTCGGGCTGGCGACGCTCGTGTTCGGCGTCTCGACCAGTTTCTGGGTGTCCATCACGGCGCTCGCGGTCATGGGGGCCGGAGACATGGTGAGCGTGTACATCCGCCACCTGCTCGTGCAGCTCGAGACGCCGGACGAGATTCGCGGCCGGGTGAGCGCAGTCAACGCCGTCTTCATCGGCGCGTCGAACGAACTCGGCGAATTCGAGTCGGGGCTGACCGCCGCGTGGTTCGGGACCGTGCCGGCCGTGATCGTCGGCGGTTGCGCGACGCTCGCCGTCGCCGCCACCTGGACGAAGCTCTTCCCGGAGATATGGAAGATGGACCGGTTCCCCGGCTCCGGGGAGTGACGCCTGTATATGCATACAGTATTCTCCGCCAATGCGGAGGGCCGACAGGTCACATGTGGAAAAGGGACGCGGCGCGGTCACCAATCCCGCCGGCCGGTTCGAAGGCACGCGTGTCGACGCGGCGGATGACGGCTGGGGCAGCCTCGAGGAGCCGCCCCGGCGCGCCGAGACCGTCCTCGTCGCGGACCGGCCGCGGCGCGCGATCACGCGCAACGACTCGCCCGACGTGCCTTTCGACCAGTCCGTCAACCCGTACCAGGGGTGCGAGCACGGCTGCATCTACTGCTTCGCACGGCCGTCGCACTCGTACTGGAACTTGGGACCCGGGCTCGACTTCGAGACCCGCATCTTCCACAAGCCGGGCCTCGCGCAGCTGCTCGACCGCGAACTGAGCGCGGTCGGCTACGTCTGCGAGCCGATCAACCTGGGCGCCAACACCGACCCCTACCAGCCGGCGGAGCGCGAGCACGGCACGACGCGCGAGATCCTCCGGGTGCTGCTGGCGCATCGGCATCCGGTCACGATCGTGACCAAGGGCGCGTTGATCCTGCGCGACGTCGACCTGCTCGCGGAGCTCGCGAGCCGGCGACTCGTCACCGTGCACGTCAGCCTCACGACGCTCGACGGCGCCTTGAAGCGCGTGCTCGAGCCGCGGGCCGCATCGCCCGAGGCGCGGTTGCGGATCATTCGTACACTCACGGACGCGGGTGTGCCGGTGGGCGTGCTCCTGGCGCCGATGATTCCGGCGCTGAACGACCACGAGATGGAGCGCCTGCTCGAAGCCGCGGCGGGCGGCGGCGCCCGGCGAGCCGGATTCATGCTGCTGCGACTGCCGCACGAACTGGCCGCGCTCTTCGAGCAGTGGTTGCGCGAGCACTACCCGGCGCGAGCGGATCGCGTGCTGAACCTGCTTCGCGAGCTGCGCGGCGGACGGCTCAACGATCCGCGCTTCGGCCACCGCATGCGTGGCGAAGGGCCCTACGCCGAACTGATGTCGGCGCGGTTCTCGGCCGCGTGCCGGAGACTCGGCCTCAACCACGAGCGCCGGGTCGCGCTCGACACGACGCTGTTCCTGCGCGACCCGGCCGCGCCGCAGCAGGGCGAATTGTTCAGCTGAGCGTCACAATCCGGAGCGACTTGGGCGCCGGACCCTTGTCGTATACTTCGGGCCCAGCAATCCTGCAGCGCCGCCTGACCTCCGCCGGCCGAGGGTCGCCATGAACGTCGCTTTACAAGGATCGTCCGCCATGCGCGCAGGAACGCCGCGCATCCGCCTCATTGCCGGAATCACGCTCCTCGGCGCGCTCGCCGCCGGCTGCATGACCGCCAAGGTGGACGAGACCCGCCAGGTGGCGGCGGCGATCCAGGCGAACGAGTCCATCGTGATCCTGAAGAAGCCCCAGCTCGAGGGCGTCGGCACCGAGGGTGAGTTCCTGAGCTGCGTGCAGGAGAACCTCGGCGGGGAACTCGTCCATCCGCACGACGGCCAGAGCTCGAAGGCACCCAAGGACAAGAACGCGGTGCCCTTCAAGATCTACGGCGAGCAGGAATTCACCGATGCGCTGTTCCCCTGGTTCGAGCCGAGCACGGCCCCGGCAAACGCGGCGGGATTGAAGAGCCTGCTCGCGCGTCCGGGCGTGGCCGAGCGCCTGCAGCAGATCGGCGTGCGTTACGTCGTGTGGCTGGACGGCAGCACGAAGAAGACGGGAGGCGGCGGCAGCGTCGCCTGTGCCGCAGGACCGGGCGGCGCCGGGTGCTTCGGCGTCGGCTGGTGGGACAAGTCGTCCGATTACGTGGCCTCGGTCTGGGACATGCAGACGGCGAGCGAAATCGGCTCGGTGAGTTCCGACGTCACGGGGACATCGGTCCTGATCGGCGCCGTCGTGCCGATCCCGATCATCACACCGGTGCAGAGCACGGCCTGCAACCGGTTGTCCGACCAGCTCCGGTCGTTCCTGCTCGGCTCGGATCTCGAGGGGAGCGGGACGGGCGCGGCGGGCGGCAGCGGCGGCGGTTGAACCACTGGCCGGCTGGCCTGATCAAAGGGGTTGAGCGTGGCCCGCGCTGTCGGGCAGCCTGAGGCCGCGCGCATCCCCCGGGAGACCCGAGCAATCATGCGACTGTCCAACGTCCACGGCCTTTTCTGGCCCATCGCCTGTGCGATGGCCCTGGCCGGTTGCTCGACGACGACCTCCACGCAGACCTCCATGCCGTCGATGCCGTCGGTGCCGAGTTCCTCGCCTTCCTCCGCGCCGTCGTCGCCCGGTGGCAGCCCGGGCAGCACCCAGAGCCAGTCGGGCAGCGGCAGCCAGTCGCCGTTCCCGTCCCAGCAGACGAGTGGTGGCGGCAGTGGCTCCAGTGGCAGCCAGTCGAGTTCCGGCTCAACCCAGTCGGGCGGCGGTTCGCAGGGCCAGGCGTCTTCGAGCGGCCAGTCCTCGAGCCAGGGTTCGCAATCGGGCAGCGCGCCCACGCCGCGCGCGGCGGGGTGGCCGACGCCGCCGTCCGCGGGTTCGACTGGCGGCACGTCCGGCGGGCAATCGCCCGGCGGCGGTTCGCAGGCCGGGACATCTTCCGGCTCCGCACCCGGCGCCGCCGGGGCGCGCAGCGGTTCCGGGACCGCCGGCACCGGCAGCGGTGCTGGTTCGGGCGGGACCAGCAACGGTTCTGGCTCGAGCGGGACTCGCAGCGGATCTGGCGCGTCCGGGTCTTCCGGGTCATCGCGCGCCGGAGATGGCGGTGCGCAGGGTGGTGCCGGCGGCGGCCCGATGACTACCGAGGACAGGCGTGCCCAGATCGACCGGCGCTTCGACGAGACCTTTGCCGTGTTCGACGAACGCATGCGCAAGGAGCAGGAAGCCGTCTCGCAGGAGCGCGCGGCGCGCGGATCGTCGTCCGGCACCGGCGGCGCGAGCGGGACGGGCGAGGGTGGCGACGATTCCGGCTCGGGCGGCCCGGGTGACAAGGCGGGCGCATCCGGCGAGGGATCCCAGGCCGGCACAGGCGGCGGGGGGAAGGATGGCTCGAATGGCGGCGCGCGCGGCGGAGACGCCGGCGGACGCGGCGAATCGGCCGGTGGCCAATCCGGCACACAGGGTGGCGGTGGCGGCTACGGCGGTGGTGTGAAGGGCGGCTCGGGCCCTAACACCGTGCCCCCGGATATCCCGGACGGCCGTGACGACGACATCGTCGCGCGCCAGCTGCGCGAGGCGGCGATGAAGGAGACGGACCCGGAGCTGCGCGAAAAGCTCTGGGAAGAGTACCGCCAGTACAAGAAGAGCACGCAGTGAGACGACTCGCGACATCCGGTCGGAGTGCGGTCGCGCTGCTGGCGTTCGCGGCCGCGTCGCTGGTCGCGGGCTGCATGGTGCAGGACCAGCGCCCGATGGAGCGCGTCCGCGCGCAGAAGGCGACCACGGAAGTCCCGCAGGACGAGCTGCTCGACGTCGCGGTGCGGCTCTTCGACCCGAACGTCCCGACCGATCCCAAGAAGCAGGAAGCGGAGGGCATCTACCCCGAGGTGCGCAACGCCGAGTCGCGCTACATCCCGGTCGTCATCCGCGACACGCTCGAGGGGACCGGCGAGTGGGGGCAGGTTCGGGTGCTGCCGCGCGACTCGACCGACATGGACGTGTACGTGGACGGCAGGATCCTCCAGTCCGACGGTCGCGACCTCGAGCTCGACGTCACCGTGAGCGACGCGTCCGGCCGAGTCTGGTACCGCAAGACCTACGAGGGCGAGGCCGACACGCGTGCATACAAGGACGTGGTCGGCAAGCCGCGCGATCCGTTCGAGAACGTCTACAACACGCTCGCGAACGACATGCTCGCCGCGCGTGCCAGGCTCACGCGGGAGCAGCGGGTGCAGCTGCACGAGATCGCGGACCTGCGCTTCGCGGCGGACCTCGCGCCGTACGCGTTCGGTCCCTACCTCGCCCGCGACCGCAAGGGCATGTACACGGTGACGCGCCTGCCCGCGCCGGACGACCCGGTCGTGCAGCGCATGGACCGGATCCGCGAGCGCGACTACGCGCTGGTGGACACGCTGAACGAGTACTACACGAACTTCGGCGACAGCATGTCCGGCCCGTACACGAACTGGCGCAAGTACAGCTACGAGGAGCTCGAGGCGCAGTCCCTCGCCAGGCGCCAGGCGCTCACGCGGCAGGTCCTCGGGGCCGTCGCCGTCGTGGGCGGCATCGTCGCCGGGAGCAACAGCAACAGCAGCGCTGCGGCAGCCGCCTCCACCGCGGCAGTCATCGGCGGCATCTACGCGTTCAAGAGCGGCCTCGACCAGCGCGCCGAGATCAAGACGCACACCGAGTCCCTGAAGCAGCTCGGCGACTCGTTCCAGTCCGAGGTGCAGCCGATGGTCGTGGACGTCGAGGGCCGCACGCTGCAGCTCAAGGGCTCGGCCGAGGAGCAGTACACCGAGTGGCGACAGCTGCTCAAGCAGCTCTACGAGAACGAGACCGGCCTGCCGGCCACGACCGGCACGGTCGCTTCCGACGGGGCGAAGCCCGGGGCTGCCAAGCCCTGAGCGGCGCGGCAGGTCCTGCATGACCCTCGAGAGCGGGCAGGTACTCGCTGCGCGGTACGCGCTGCTGCGCAAGGTCGGCGACGGCCGCACTGCGGAGGCCTGGCTCGTGCGCGACCGCGAGACCCGGGCGGACTGCGTGCTCAAGATCCTGCGTGGGGACCTGGCGGCGCGCACTGACGAGCGCGAGCAGTTCGAGCGCGGCGCACGGCTGCAGCGCGACATCGAGCACGCGAACGTCCTGCGCTGCGTCGCACTGCACGACGGCGGGATCACGTTCGCGGTCTTCGACGGCGGCCTCGTCGCGGACTGCTCGCGGCTGCGCGGCGCGGGTCTCGCTTCGTTGCTGCCGGTCCTGGAGCAGGTGGCGAGCGGACTCGCCGCGGTGCACGCGCGCGGGTTCGTCCACCGCGACGTCAAGACGGCGAACGTGCTGCTCGCCGAGGACGGCCGCGCGATGCTCACGGACTTCGGGCTCGCGTCGCGCATCGGGGATGCCGCCGCCGTCGCGGGCGGATCGCCGTTCACCTCGAGTCCGCAACAACTGGCAGGCGCGCCGCCGGCGATCGCGGACGACGTCTACTCGTTCGGCGCGCTGGCGTACGAGCTGATCTCGGGTTACCCGCCGTTCTATCCGGACGCGGACGCCGCGCGCGCGGCCGGCGAGGCCCCGGTACTTCCGGCCGGTCGGGGCACGGTGCCGGCCGGGCTGCAGGATCTCGTGCGCCGCTGTCTCGCGCGCCGTGCAGAGGACCGACCGCGGGACATGAGCGATGTGCTCAGCACGCTCCGGTCGGTATCCTTGCCGCAGGACGCGATCGCGCCCGCGGCGCCGGACGCCAACAGCGTCGTGCTTCGCGCGCCGACGCCACCGCCGCCGGCGATCGAGCCTCGGTGGACGCGACCGAAGTCGTCCGGCCCGAGCGCCACAGAGTTGCGCTCGCAGGGCTTCCGGCGCGGGCTGCTTGCTGCCGCGTTCCTGTTCCTGGTGCTGGTGGCTGGCGGCGTGTTCTTCGTACTGCCGCAGTGGGTCGAGCGCCGCAGTCCGACCGTGGCCGCACCGCTTGCGGCTTCACCGAGGTCCGAGCCTGCTGCGCCCGCCGCTCCCGAACCGAACCTCGAGCAGCTTGCCGAGTTGAAGCGGCAGTTCGACGAGGCGCGTCCCGCGACCGCCGCCCGGCTTGCAGCGCTCGAGGGGCGCGGCGCGGCGACTTGGGGTGGGGAACAGTTCTCCCGAGGCAAGCAGCGACTGGCGGAGGCCGACGCCGCCGCCGGCAAGCGCGACTTCGGCGCTGCCTTGGCTGCATTGCGCGAGGCGGAGAAGGACCTCCAGGCGACCGAGCAGCGAGCACAGGCGACCCTGCGCGCGGCGCGTGCGGCGGGCCTCGCCGCCATGGACGCGGGCGATGGCACAGAGGCGCGCAGGCAGTTCGGCCTGGCGCTCCAGGTCGATCCCTCGGACGCTGCCGCCAGGCGCGGGCTGCGTCGAGTCGAGACGCTCGACGACGTGCGCAGGTTGCTCGCGGAAGCGGCGGAATTCGAGCGCACCGGCAATGCGACCGAGGCGCAGAAGTCATATCGCCGGGCGCTCGAGCTCGATCCGGACACGGCGGCGGCTCGCAACGGTCTCGCGAGGCTCCAGGCGCAGGCGACCGGCAATGCGTTCGGTGCCGCGGTTGCCGAAGGCCTCGCCGCACTTGCGCGCAAGGACTACGGCGCGGCGCGGGCGGCATACGAACGCGCGGGCCGCATCCGGCCAGACGCGCCGGAGGTCAAGGATGGACTCGCGCAGGTCGAGCGCGCCCTTGGCGACAGGAGCATTGCAGAACACCTGGCCGCGGCGCAGAAGGCAGAACGGGACGAACAATGGAGCGTCGGACTCGCGGAGTACCGCAAGGCCCTCGCCCTCGACCCGAACCTGCTCGCGGCCCAGCAGGGCGTGGAACGCACCGAGCCGCGTGCGATGCTCGACGCGGAACTCGCCTCGTACCTCGAGCGGCCGGAACGTCTCTTCTCGAGCGACGTGCGGGGCGCCGCGCGTGCGACGCTCGCGAGGGCCGCCGCGGTGCCGAGCCCGGGCCCGGTGCTGACGCGCCAGACGAGCGAGGTCCGCAACCTGCTCGCGTCCGCCGAGACGCCGGTCCGCGTCGCCATCGCCTCCGACAACCTGACCGACGTCACGATCTACCGCGTCGGCAAGCTCGGCGTCTTCGAGCGCAAGGACATGGACCTGCTGCCCGGCCGCTATACCGTCGTCGGCACGCGCGCCGGCTATCGCGACGTGCGACGCGAGTTCACGATCATGCCCGGCCGCGAGCCGCCGTCGCTCGTCGTCCGCTGCGAGGAGCAGATTTGAGCGTCGAACTCGTGCTGAAGGAACCGCTCGGCGAGCGCGCTCTCTCCGGCAGCGACTTTCCGCTGTCGATCGGCGGTGCGGGCAGCCACGTCGTCGTGCCGGCTCCGTCGGCCGGGGCCCTGGCGTGGCTCGCGCTGCACGACGGGCAGCTCTTCGTCCAGCCGGCGCACGAGGAGGCGGCGGTCCTGCACAACGGCGCGCGCATCGCGGGCTCGACGTGGCTGCGCGGTGGAGACGTGCTCGACATCGGCGGCGGTCGCCTCAGGCTGCGCGTCGATGATGGACGACGCACGCTCGAGGTGATCGCGGGCGCCCCGGGCAACGTGACGGCGCCACCGGTCGTCACGGCTTCCGCGAGCCTGTCCGGCGCAGGAGCAGAGGAGGACGAGCACATCGAGCCCGTCGCATTCCGGCCGGCCGCCGGGGAAGCGAAGACGGATCGCCGGACGTGGAATGCGCGCCGCGTCGCGGTCGCTGCTCTCGCCGCGCTGCTGGCCGCGATCGCGTCGTTCATCTTCACGTCCACCCCCGTGCAGGTCGAGATCGAGCCGGCCCCCGACCGCGTCGCATTCGAGGGACGCTGGCCGGCGCTGCGCTTCGGATCGAGCTATCTCGCCCGACCCGGGCAGTACACGCTCCATGCAGAAAAGGCGGGCTACGCGGCGCTGCGGGCGCCGGTCTCGATCGGCCCGGACCGCGGGCGGGTCCTGAGCTATCGGTTGCAGGCACTGCCGGGCCGCCTGCGCATCGTCCTGCCCGTGCCCGGAACGGTGAGCGTGGACGGTCGCACGGCCGGGAAGGCGCCGGGCGAAATCACGCTCGCAGCCGGCGTGCACAGGCTCTCGATCGACACGCAGCGCTACCTCGATTTCACCACCGACGTGCGCATCGAGGGCTTCGGCAAGCTGCAGACGCTCGAGCCGAAGCTGACGCCGGGTTGGGCCCGGGTGTCGATCACGAGCGAGCCTTCGGGCGCCGAAGTCCGCATCGCGGGCCAGCCCCGCGGCACCACTCCGCTCGAGATCGAGCTCGACGCGGGATCCTACGGCCTCGAGTTGCGGCGCGACGGCTTCAAACCGTGGTTGAGCGACATCCAGGTGAAGGCCAACCAGCCGCTTGCGGTCGGACCGGTCCGGCTCGGCCTGCCGGACGGCCGTCTCGTCGTGCGCAGCCAGCCTGCGGGTGCGAGCGTCACGATCGGCGGGGCGTATCGCGGTCGCACGCCGCTCGAGCTCGACGTGCGGCCGGAACTCGCCCAGGTGGTCACTGTTGCGCGCGATGGCTACGAGACCGCGACGCGCGAACTCTCCGTCGGCGCGGGCAAGAGCGCCGTGGTGGAGGTCGCGCTGAGCCCGATCCTCGGCGAAGTGATGGTGCGGGCGAATCCACCGGATGCGCAATTGCTCGTCGACGGGGAGCCGCGCGGCTCCGCGAACCAGACGCTACGCCTGCCGGCGACACGCCACTCGCTCGAGATCCGCCGGTCGGGGTACGCGCCCTTCAAGACCACCGTCACGCCGCGCCCCGGCCTGCCGCAGAACGTCGAAGCGACGCTGCTCGAAGGCGTCTCGCCCGTCGCGCCGGCTGCCACTTCGGCAGGCGCTGGCAGCGCCGCCGCGGGGCCGGGCGCCGCAGCAACGACCGACCTCGTCGCGCTGACGCCGACGATCCGCACGAAGACGGGGCTGGAGCTCAAGCTCGTGCCCGCCGGAGCCTTCACGATGGGCAGCCCCAGGCGCGAGGCGGGGCGGCGCGCGAACGAGTCGCAGCGTCCGGTGGAACTCAAGCGCCGCTTCTATGTCGGCGTGCGCGAGGTCACCAACGCGGAGTTCCGCCAGTTCCGTCCCGAGCATCGCTCCGGCTTCGTGATGCAGACGACGCTCGATCTCGACCGCCAGCCGGCGACGAGCCTGAGCTGGCAGGACGCCGCGGCCTACTGCAACTGGTTGAGCGCGCAGGAAGGCCTCGCTCCGGCGTACGAAACGAAAGGCGGCAAACTGGTGGCCGTGAGCCCGGCGCCCAACGGGTACCGCCTGCCGACGGAGGCGGAGTGGGAGTGGATCGCGCGGGGCGTCGGCGGCGGGATGCGCAAGTATCCGTGGGGAGATGCCCTGCCTGTGCCGGCCGGCGCCGGGAATTTCGCGGATCGATCGGCGCAGGCGCTCGTGCCGCTCGTGATTCCCGACTTCGACGACGGATTCGCGGCGACGGCGCCGGTCGGGTCGTTCGCGCCGAACCCCGCCGGCTTCTACGACCTCGGCGGCAACGTCGCCGAGTGGGCGCACGACCTCTACACTGTGCAGCCGCCGGCCAGCTCCGTGGCCGTCGATCCCGCGGCGACCGGAGAAGGCGCACTGCACGTCATCCGTGGCTCGAGCTGGAAGAGCTCGGCCGTGACCGAGCTCAGGCTCGCCTACCGCGACTACGGGGATGGGAAACGCAATGACGTCGGATTCCGCATCGCGCGTTACGCGCAGTAGCCGCCAGCTGCGGCTCGCCATCGTCCTGTTCGCTGCCGGGCTCGCGGCGGTGACGGCACTGCGCGCCCAGGAGACGTCCAAGCCGGCGCCCGCCCCGACGAGTGCTGCGCCGAACTCCCCCGCGACGGCCGCCGCCGGAAAGAACCTGCCTGCCGAGGTGAAGTCGCCGCCCGCGGAGGACGCCGCGTCGCCTGCGGGTGCCACCGATCGCAAGCCTGCTGCGCCTGGCTCCTCCTCCGCGCATTTCGAGCCGAGCGAGAAGGTGCGTCCCGATTTCGACGTGTCCTTCCCCGTCGACATCTGATACCCGGAGAGTCCCGCCGCATGGCCAGAATCAACGCCCGCGCCCCGAGTGAGTTCCTGTTCAGCTTCTTCTCGCTGATCATCATCACGATCGTGGTTCACGCCGCGTACGTGACTGTGATCCGCCCGCGCGCAGCCGCGGTGCTCGCGGAGCAGCGCGCGGCGATGAAGAAGGACCCGAATTACGTCGCCGAGCGCTCGATCTACGTCGTGCTGAAGGACTGGGAGCAGGAGTCCGAGGTGATCCTCGGCCTTTGGGCCTTCGCGATCATCGGTTACAAGGTCTGGAACGGGCGGCGGGAACGTGCACTGCTCTCGCGCGACCTCGTCCACGTTCCCGAAGGCATGAGGATCCTGCCGGAGGACACGCGCGAGTACGCGCGTCCGCTCGAGGCGCTGCCGCCCGCGGAAGCCGAGTGCCTGCTGCCGCGCGCGCTGCTCGTCGCGCTGTACCGCTTCGGCGCGACCCGCAACGTGCAGGACGTGTCCGATGCCGCACGCGGCGTCTGCTCGGCCGAGGCCGACCGGCTCGACTCCGAGCTGTCGATGCTGCGCTACATCGCCTGGGCGATCCCCGCGATCGGGTTCATCGGCACCGTGCGCGGCATCGGTGACGCCCTCGGCGAGGCGCACAAGGCGGTCACCGGCGACGTGTCGGGCGTGACCGAGGGCCTCGGCACCGCGTTCAACTCCACGCTCGCCGCGCTGCTCATCAGCATCGTCCTGATGTTCCTGCTGCACCAGCTGCAGCTCGCGCAGGAGCGTCTCGTGCTCGACAGCGAGACCTACCTCGACCGCAACCTGATCCGCCACATGCAGATACGCTGAGCCGATGACGCTCGCCCTCGAGATCAACGACGTCGGACTCACGCTGGCTGCGGACGGCGAGGTCCTGGCCGAGGAGCCCGGTTACGCGATGCTGGACGGCGCGGCGCCCGACACCGGCGCGGCGGCGGCCCGGCGCGCGCGGCTGAAGCCGTTGTTCGCGGACACGCATTACTGGCAGGACCTCGGGACGTCGCCGTTGCCTCGCCCCATGCCGGCCGCGTCCACGGCCGCCGAGGTGGCGTTCGCGCAGCTCGCGGCGCTCGTTCGGCCGCACCTCGCGCACGGCGCCGAGGCCTTGATCGCTGCGCCGCCCTGGTACACGCGCGAGCAGCTCGCGCTGCTCCTGGGCGTGGCGCAGGAAGCGGGCCTGAAGCCGGTCGGGCTCGTGGACGCCGGCCTGGCGGCAGCGTCTCTCGAGCCCGCCCCGGAAAGCGTCCTGCACCTCGAACTCTCGCTGCATCGCGCCGTGCTCACCGTCCTCGATCACGCCGGCGACCTGCGCCGCACGCGGTTCGATCTCCTGCCGCAGCACGGCTGGCTCTCGCTGCAGCAGGCGTGGCTCGACATGATCGCCTCCGCATTCGTGCGCAAGACACGCTTCGATCCGCTGCACCAGGCCGCCACGGAGCAGCGCCTCTGCGACGGGCTTGCGGGATGGCTCGAAGCGCTGCGACCCGGGGGCTCGGTCGCGATCGAGGTCGAGTCGGGCGGCGCGACCCACGCGATCGAGCTCGACGCCGGGGATTTCGCGCAGGCGGCTGCGGCCACCTACGACGAATACGCGCGTATGCTGCAGCGCGCGCGACCCGCGGGCAGCCCGCTGCACGTTCGTCTCTCGCACCGCTTTGCGTCGATGCCGGGCCTCGCCGACCGGCTCGCCGAAATCCGTGACTGCGAGGTGGTCCGCCTGCCGCGCGGTGCCGCCGCGCTCGGTGCGCTGGCGTACGAGCCAGTCCTGCGCCGCGGCCAGCGCGGGCTCGCGCTCGTGCAGCACCTGCCGGTTCCGCTGCGCGTCGGCACGACGCGCGGGGTTTCGCAGCCGCCCGCGGTCCCCGTCGGGCAGCGGCCGACTCACGTCGTGCTGGCGAGCCGCGCCTACCGCATCGGCACGCGCCCGCTGACGCTCGGTTCCGAGGTGCCGCGGGATCGCCGCGCACTGCCGCTCGAAAGAGGCCCCGGCATTTCCCGCGCGCACTGCACGTTGTCGAGCGAAGACGGCGCCGCCTGGCTCGAGGACCACAGCACGTACGGTACGTTCGTGAACGGTGATCGGGTCGCCGGACGCGTCGAACTGCGCGCGGGCGACCGGCTCAGGATCGGCAGCCCCGGCGTGGAGTGCGAACTCGTCCGCGTGGTGGACGACGATGGCGCGGCGTAAGACCGAAGTCTTCAGCCTCTCGTTCCTCGACGTCATCGCCTGCGGGTTCGGCGCGGTCGTGCTCTTCTATACGATCCTGAGCGCGCAGGCGGGGGTGCACAGGCAGCACCGCAACGAGGAGCTGCAGTCCGAGGTCGACAAGCTCGAGGAACAGGTGCTCGAGGGCTACAAGAACCTCGTGGTGCTTCGCAACGCGCTCGAGGGCACCGAGCGCGCCGTGCCGGCGGAGGGCCTCGCGAACCGGATCATCGAGGAAACGGAGCAGCTGAAGCAGCAGCTCGCGGAGGCCGAGAAGGAGACGCTTTCGCGGCGCGAGGCGATCGAGAAGCTGAAGCAGGACCTGAAGTCGCTCGACGAAGGCAACCGTCGACTCGAGGCGGGCACGCAGAGCCCCGGGCAGACTGGGACCCGCATCAAGGGCTTCATCGGCAGCGGCGACCGGCAGTACCTCACCGGGCTCAAGATCGGCGGCGAGCGCGTCGTGATCCTTGTGGACGTCTCCGCCAGCATGATGGACGAGACCGTGGTGAACGTGATCCGGCTGCGCAACATGCCGGAGGTCAAGCGGATGGCGGCGGAGAAGTGGCGCCGCACCGTGGCCACGGTGGACTGGCTCACCTCGCAGCTGCCGGCCAAGTCGAAGTTCCAGGTGTACGCGTTCAACACGCAGGCGCACGCGCTGGTGCCCGACAGCGATGGCAAGTGGCTGGCCGGGAACGACTCCGCCGCCCTGAACCGCGTGCTGCAGGAACTGCGCAAGGTCGTGCCGAAGGACGGCACCAGCCTCGAGAATGCGCTCGCCGCGATCGGCACGCTGTCGCCGAAGCCGGACAACATCATCCTGATCACCGACGGCCTGCCGACGCAGGGCGCTTCGCCTCCGCTCGTGAAGAAGACGATCGACGGCGACGGGCGGCTCAAGCTCTTCGAGAAGGCGATCGGGCGCCTGCCGGCCGGCGTGCCCCTCAACGTGATCCTCATGCCGATGGAAGGCGACCCGATGGCGCCGAGCGCGTACTGGACCCTGGCGCGCCGCACGAACGGCTCGTTCATGAGCCCGGCGAAGGACTGGCCATGAGGAGCTCGAGGCTCGGCCGGCGCGACGTCGAGGTGTTCAGCCTCTCTTTCCTGGACGCCATCTGCTGCGGCTTCGGGGCCGTGATCCTGCTGCTGGTGCTGACCGAGGTCGGTGAGCCGACGGTGATCGAGAAATCGCGCGTGGACCTGCAGGGGCAGTTGCTCAAGCTGCAGGAGGAGCTGAACGACATCAAGGGCACGAGCGAGGTGCTGAACCGCGAGCTCAAGGCGCGCCGCATCCAGCTGTCGGATGAGCAGCAGAAGATCGCGCGGTTGCGCGGCGACCTGAGCGCGCTGCGCGGCAAGTACGAGTCCTCGCGCAAGGAAGCAGAGGTCCAGAACGCGGTCGAGGGGCAGCTCGTTTCCGCACAGCAGGAACTCACCGACGAGATGAAGCGGCTGCTCGGCGCGCAGTACCGCCGCAAGGAGGACTCGCCGATCGGCGGCCTGCCGGTGGACAGCGAGTACGTGATCTTCATCATCGATACCTCGGGCAGCATGGCCAACTACGCCTGGCCGCTGATGCAGAAGAAGCTGCAGGAAGTGCTCGACGCCTACCCGACGGTGAAGGGCTGGCAGGTGATGAACGACGAGGGCACTTATCTCTTCCCGTCGTACCGCGGCCGCTGGCTGCCCGACACGCCGATGCAGCGCAAGCTGGTGCTCGAGCGGATGCGCGACTGGTTCCCGTTCAGCAACTCGAGCCCGGTCGAGGGCATCGTCGAGGCGATCCGCACGTACTACGCCACGGGTCTCAAGATCAGCCTCTACTACTTCGGGGACGAGTTCACGGGCTCGTCCATCGACTCGGTGATGCGCACCGTGGACATGCTGAACCGAGAGGACAAGAGCGGCCAGCGCCGGGTCCGCATCCACGCCCTCGGCTTCCCGGTGCGCCCGGACGCGCCCCAGGTGACCAGCATCCGTTACGCGATGCTCATGCGCGTGCTCTGCGAGCGCAACGGCGGAACGTTCGTCGGGTTGAACGAGCCAGGGAGCTATCCGCGCTGAGCGCGGACGTGCGACGATGCAGGCGATGAGCGGTACGAATGCAACTCCGGTCGCGAGGCTGGCGCGGGTGCTGCGCCGGGCGTCGTGGCCGCTGCTGGCGCTCGCCGCGGGCTGCGGCACGACGGAATTCGAGGCGAAGCCGACCATCCCCACGCCGCTGGTGACGAAGATCCCGATCGTCGTCGGCGTGTACCTGCCGCCCGAGTTCCGCGAGAAGGTGTACAGGGAGAAGCGCGAGGGGGCGGATTTCGCCGTCACGATCGGCAAGGCGCAGTCCGAGGCCTTCATGCGCCTGATGGAGGCGATGTTCACCCGCGCGGTGCCGGTGCCTTCCACGGACGCCGGCGCGAGCACGGACCCCGCGATCCGCGGCGTCATCGAGCCGGTGCTCGAGGACTTCGCGTTCGTCACGCCGGCGGACTCGGGCTCCGACGTCTACGCCGTCAGCCTCAAGTACCGGATCAACGGCTATCGCCCGGACGGCAAGTTCTTCGAATCGTGGACGTTCACCGGCTACGGCGCCGCGGCGGTCGAAGGCATGCTGTCGGGCGGGACCGAGTCGCTGCAGAAGGCGACGCAACTCGCGATGCGCGACGCCGGCGCGAGGCTCGCCACCGAGTTCCGCGAGCAGGCCGTAGTGCGCGGCCTGCTGCCGGACGTTCCGGCGTCCGGGGCGACCGAAGTGGCGCCGCCAACCGACGCGGAGTCGAACACGCCTCCGCAGTGAGCTCAGGAGCCCTTCGTGGGCTCCGGCCTGGGCGCCGACTCGGGCTTCGGCTCCGGTTTCGGCTCCGTGTCCACGAGCACCCAGAACACCTGGTCGAGCCTGACGCCCGCCGTTTCCACCGGCTGGCCCTTCTCGAATCTCGGCCGGTAGCGTGCGGCAAGCGCCGCCTTGACCGTCTGCGCGGCGAGCTTCGGATCGCCGCCGTCGGCGATTACTCGAGGGTCGGCTACGCGGCCCTGCGCGGTGACGACGAACTCGACCTGCGTGTTCTTCACCGTGACTTCGCCTGCCGGGCGCCCGAAGTAGCGGTCCCAGGAGTCCGGCGGCAGGTAGTGGAGCAGCACCGGCCGTCCGAACAGCACGTCGGTCAACGGCTTGCCTTCCAGGGTCTGCCCCGTTGCCGACTGCCAGGCCTGCTGGTAGACCGGCAGCGCCCGGTCCGGCTGCTGTCGCGACTGGTACCAGTCGCCGAGTTGCGTCCGCACGTCGGCCAGCTGCGCGGGCGACGCGTCGGGCCGGTTGCCCGCGATCGCGACCGCCTGCTCGAGGGCCTTCTGGCCTTCCACCGCAATGGAACTGGCCGCGAGGGCCGGCGCCATCGCGTACGCCGAGTCATGGAACATCGCGGCCCGCTGTTCGTCCGGGGAGCCGAGCTGCTGCATCATCGGGTCGAGCAGCTGGCGGCGGTCGCATTCCGCGAGTCCGGTCAGCGGACCGATGAGTTCCGGGGCGTCGTCGCCCTTCAGTTCCTCGACGAGGTCGATCGCCCGGCGCAGCGATCCGCGGGCGGCATCGTAGGCGCGGACCTTCGCGTACCAGCGGCCGATCGCCTCGAGCTCCTGCGCGAACCGCAGGCTGTTCTCCCCGTACTTGCGCTCCACAACCCGCAGCGAGTACCGGCGCACCTTGAGTGCGTCCTGCAGCCGGTTGACCTGCGTGAGCGAATCCGCGTACTTCTCGAGCAGCGGCAGCTGCGCCTCGTTGAAGAGGCCTTCCGAGCGCCGGCTCAGGGCGACGGCCCGGTCGAAGTGCTGCACGGCCAGGTCGTAGCGCTTGCCCTGGTAGTACGTGGCTGCGAGCCCGGCCTCGGCGCGTGCCAGTCGCGGGTTGGTCGGCCGGTCGGAGGCCTCGATGAGGCCGATCACCTTCTGGTAGCTGCCCTCGGCGCCGATGTAGTCGCCCGCGAAGTACTGCGCGACGGCGAGGTTCATCAGCGCCACCTGCTGCTCCTCGCCGGGTGCCGCGCTCTTCGACGTTTCGTCCACGAGCTTCTGCGCCTGGACGACCGCCTGGTCGTACTGCTTCGCGTCGAGCAGCCGCCGGAATTCCGCGAACCCTTCCGCGGGAGTCTGCGCCGCGGTCGTCGTCGGCGCCTCGGCGAGCGCCGGGGTCGCGACCAGCATGGCGGCGCACAGCGCGGGCGCCGGGAGCCAGTGGCGGGAGACGTTGCGACGGTTGTTCACGCCCGCAACAACTACACGGGGACGGCGTCCGATGCAATCTCCGTCAGGGCCGCTCGAAGAGGTAGTGCGAGACCAGCCATTCCTCGCCCTGGCGGTAACCGAAGAGCTCCGCGCAGGACATGAAGAAGACCCTCCAGTACACCCACCACCGTCGCGCCTCGTCTTCACCGTAGGTCGCGGCGAGGATCGGCAGGATTCGTCCCCGGTTGCGGTCCATGTTGGCGAGCCACGACTCGGCGGTCCGCTGGTAGTGCGTGCCGTTCACGCGCCAGTGGTCCCGCAGATGCAGGTGGTCCTGGAAATACAGCAACAGGTGGTCGCTCGGCATCTGCCCGCCCGTGAAGAAGTAACGCGCCATCCAGTCGCTGTCGTCGCGGACCTCGAACGGGTAGGCGTGGCGTGCGTGCGTGAATATGTGCACGAACAGCGTGCCGCCGGGCCTCATCCAGCCCGCGATGCGCTCGAGCAGCGTCGCGTAGTTGCGCATGTGCTCGAACATCTCCACCGATACGACGCGGTCGAAGCGCCGTTCCGGCGGGAACTCGAGCACGTTCGCGTCGCGGGTCAGGACCTCGACATTGCGCAGGCCGCGTCCGGCCGCGCGTGCGTCGATGAACTGCTTCTGGGTCCGCGAATTCGAGACGGCGGTGATCCTGGAGCCCGGGTAGCGCGCGGCCATCCACAGCGTGAGGGAACCCCAGCCGCAACCGAGTTCGAGGATCTCGTCGCCGTCGCGGAGCCGGGCGCGCTCGCACGTCAGGTCGAGCATCGCGGCCTCCGCGTCGTCGAGCGACTCGACGCCGGGCGCGAAGAGGCACGACGAGTACTTCAGGTGGCGCCCGAGCACGAGATCGAAGAACTCGCAGGGCAGCTCGTAGTGCTGCTCGTTCGCCTCCCGCGTGGCGACGGCGACGGGGCTCTGCCGCAGTTCGGCGACGAAGCGCATGAAGTGCGCCTGCTGCGCCTCCGGACTGCCCCGGGCCTCCTCGCGCAGTCGCTGCGCAAGGAGGCGACGGATCCCGACGCGAATCAGCCAGTCGGGCAGCAGGTCCCGCTCCAGCAGCGAGAATGCGGCCCCGGGCAAGGCGCGGGTCGAGGCGGGTGACAGGGTCGTGGTGGTCATCCCGGTGCCCTCCGCTCGTTCCGCAGGAGCAGCGTCGCGACGGGCTCGCCGGGTTGAAGCCTGCGAACCTGCAACAGCACGTAGATGGCCATCGCGATGTTGCCGAGCAGCATGATCGCGACGAACCACCCCGCCCGCGCCGAAATCGAGGTTTCCTTGTAGAACACCCACGCGTAGAACGTGAGGAAGCCGCAGTACGCGTCGGCCAGCGTGGCGATCGTCCACCACCGGTCGGGCCCGGTCGTGAGGCCGCCGTAGTCCCAGATCGGTTGGTGCAGGCTCGCCGTGGTCGTGACGACCAGCATGAGGGCGAGGATGCCGCCGAAGAGCAGCTGCAGGGCCGGGCGCGGGGTCATGCCGCCACGTTCGCGGCCCGCGCGGCGGTGGATTCGTTCAGCCGGGCGGTCGGGTCGATCGGGAGGCCGGTCGCTCCATGGACATGATGTCGGTGCCGTAGCGCCAGACCTCGATGTCCGGCGCCCAGAAGTCCGCCTGCCAGCCGGCCTTCTGCTTGAGGTGTTGCAGGAATTCCCGCGGCTCCGGCAACTGCTCCCACACCTTGGGCAGGAACGTCGCCCGCATGCCGCGCCACGCGATGACGAGGCCGTCCACCCCTGGCCGCAGGCTGTGCAGGAGCTCGAGCTCCGAGCTCACCACGACCCGCTCGAGCGGCGAGAGCACGGAGACCTCGAGGTCGGCACGCAGCCACTCCCGGCGCTGCAGCGGGTCGAAGCGCGGGTCGCGGAACGCGCTCGCCTGCGCGTTGCGCCAGACGTCCGTCACGAGCGGGTGGCGCGCCTCGAGCGAGCCACAGCAGCCGCGCAGCCGCCCTTCGATCGTGATCGTGACGAAGCTGGCCTGCTCGCGGCGGAGCGCTTCCGGGACGTCGCCGAGGTCGGGCAGCGGGTGGCCCGCGCTCGCCAGGCCGGACTCGATCGCGGTGGCGGCCGTGCGGAGCAGCAGGTCGCGGGAGCGCGGCTCAAGCCGCGTGGAGAGCGTAGCTTCCATAGCCGACCACCCGGGACCGGTCCCCCGCCGTGTCGCCGGAGTTGCGCTGGTCGAGCACCTCCACCACCAGGCCCTTGTGGCGCGCGACCTCCATCAGTCCGTTGATCCCGCAGGAGCCGCAAGCCTGTTCGTCCGAGAGGTCGCTGCGCCTCGCGACGATCGAGACCTTGGTCTGCTCGTCGAGCGTCCGCGCTTCGGCCGAGGTGTGATAGTGGCTCAGGTCGGAACTCACCACGATCAGGGTGGACGGGCCGTTCCAGACCGCCTCGAGCGCGCGCGTGACCTGGCCCGGCGGTGCAAGCCCGGTGGCGATCGGCAGCAGCTGGAACGCGGGCAGCACCACCTGCAGGAACGGGAGCTGTACCTCGAGCGAGTGCTCGGCCGCGTGCGCTGCATCCGAGAGTCCGGCGAGGCCGAGTTCGCGCAGCCGCTGGCGCGCGTCCACGTCGATCGGGATCTCGCCGAGCGGCGTCTCGAAGGCGTCGACCGACGGCATGGCGCGGCCGCGCATCGGCACGCGGTGGCTCGGCCCGATCAGCACGACCTTGCTTATGGACGCGCCCGAGTCGCGCAACCTGCGATACGCCGAGGCGGCCACCGCGCCGGAGTAGACGTAGCCTGCGTGCGGGACGATCAGCGCCTTCGGTGGGGTCGCGTCCCCGGGACCGGGCACCGCTTCGTCGAGGAGGTGCGAGATCGTGTCCCGCAATTGCCGTGCGTCCTGCGGGTAGAACAACCCCGCAACCGCGCTCGGCCGCACCCTTGACTTGCCCGTCACCAGACTCAACATGGACTCAATGGGCGGGTCGCGCCCCCGTGCCTGTCTCGTTGCGAATGCAGGCCAATATCCCGCCCGTCGCTCGCGGGTGCCAATCGTATGAATACTGACTTTTCTGCCATTCCCACGCGGTACTGGAGCCGCCTCGACGACGGTCGCGTGCAATGTGACGTGTGTCCGCGCCGCTGCCGGCTGCACGAAGGCCAGCGCGGCCTCTGCTTCGTGCGCGGAAGAGACCGCAACGGGATAGAGCTTTATACGTATGGCCGTTCGAGCGGGTTCTGCGTGGACCCCATCGAGAAGAAACCCCTCAACCACTTCCTGCCCGGATCGGCGGTGCTGTCGTTCGGCACGGCGGGCTGCAACCTCGCCTGCAAGTTCTGCCAGAACTGGGACATGAGCAAGTCGCGCGAGATGGACACGCTGGCGGATTCCGCGTCCCCGCGGGAGCTCGCGTCGGCGGCGCGCGAACTCGGGTGCGCGAGCGTCGCGTTCACCTACAACGACCCGACCGTCTTCATGGAGTACGCCATCGACGTCGCGCAGGCGTGCCACGAAGTGGGCGTGAAGACGGTCGCCGTCACGGCCGGCTACATGTGCCCCGAGCCGCGCGAGGAGTTCTATCGCTGGATCGACGCCGCGAACGTGGATCTCAAGGCGTTCACCGAGCGCTTCTACCGCCAGGTGTGCGGCTCGGAACTCGCGCCGGTGCTCGAGACCCTCGAGTACCTGAAGCGCCGGACGTCGGTGTGGTTCGAGATCACGACCCTGCTCATCCCGGGCGAGAACGACTCGGACGCGGAGCTCGATGCGATGACGCGCTGGATCGCCGGGCACCTCGGCGGCGACGTGCCGCTGCACTTCTCGGCGTTCCACCCCGACTGGAAGATGACGGACCGGCCGCCGACGCCGCCCGCGACGCTGCAGCGAGCGCGAGACATCGCCATGCGCAACGGCCTGCGCTACGTGTACACGGGCAACGTGCACGACCGGAAGGGCGGCAGCACGTGGTGCCCAGGTTGCGGGGCGCTGCTGATCGAGCGCGACTGGTACGAGCTCGGCCGCTGGGGCCTGACGCCCGATGGCCACTGCGCGGGCTGCGGACTGGAGGTCCCCGGCGTGTTCGCCGCGCAGCCGGGGACGTGGGGCTCGAGGCGATTGCCCGTACGCATGCACCGGCATTGAATGCCGGCGAGGACGCGGGATGTCGCTACTTGCGCGAGCGCGGGGCGGGCACGTTCGCGCGGAGCTCTTCGAGCCACACCGTGGCCGGTGAGTCGCTCGGCGCGCGCCAGTCGCTGCGCGGCGAGAGCGAGCCGCCGGACCCGACTTTCGGGCCGTTCGGCATCGCCGAGCGCTTGAACTGGCTGCCCTGGAAGAATCGCTTCAGGAACACCTCGAGCCAGTGCCGGATCGTCGCGAGGTCGTAGTCGCGGCGTTCCGATCTCGGCACCGTGTCCGGCCACGCGCCGGCGTCGCGGTCACCCCACGCGGCGTGCGCGAGGAATGCCACCTTGCTCGGCCGGTAGCCGAAGCGGCTCACGTAGTAGAGGTTGAAGTCCTGCAGCTCGTACGGGCCGACCACGGCCTCGGACGAGTGCTCCGGTTCCTCGCCCGAGCCCGGCACGAGCTCGGGAGAGATCTTCGTTTCGACGATGCGCGCCAGCACCTTCGACGTCGCCGCGTCGAACTGCTTCGTGCTGACGACCCAGCGCACGAGGTGCTGGATCAGGGTCTTCGGCACCGAGGCGTTCACGTTGTAATGCGACATGTGATCGCCGACGCCGTAGGTCGTGAAGCCGAGCGCGAGCTCGGACAGGTCGCCGGTGCCGAGTACGAGCCCGCCGTGGTGGTTCGCCAGGCGGAAGAGGTGCGACGTCCGCTCCCCGGCCTGCACGTTCTCGAACGTCACGTCGTAGACAGGCTTGCCGCGGCTGTACGGATGGCCGATGTGCTTCAGCATCAGCTCGGCCGACGGGCGGATGTCGATCTCCGCCGACCCGATCCCGAGGACCTTCATCAGCGCGTGCGCGCTGTCGAACGTGTGCCGGCTGGTGCCGAAGCCCGGCAGCGTGTAGCCGAGGATGTTCGAGCGCGGCAGCCCGAGACGGTCGAAGGCCCGCACCGCGACGAGCGCCGCCTGGGTCGAATCGAGGCCGCCCGAGATGCCGATGACCACCTTGTCGAGGCCGGTCGCCGCGAGGCGCTTCATCAGGCCCTCGACCTGGATGTCGTACACCTCGGCGCAGCGCTCGTCGAGCTTCGCGTGGTCGGCCGGCACGTACGGGAACCGTTCGACCCGGCGCTCGAGCGGCACGCGGCCGCGCGGCAGGTCGAGCTCGAACTCGACGCGGCGGAAGTCCGCCAGCGCGGCGGCATGGGCCTGCACGCAGTCGCCGAAGCTCGTGAGGCGCGTGCGTTCCTGGCGCAGGTGGTCGAGGTCGATGTCGGCGGTCACCAGGCCGGGCTCGAGCGGGAACCGCTTCGACTCCGCGAGCCGCTCGCCGTTCTCGTACACGAGCGCATGGCCGTCCCAGGCGAGGTCGGTGGTGGACTCACCTGGACCGGCCGCCGAGTACAGGTAGGCTGCGACGCACTTCGCCGACTGCGCAGCGCAGAGCAGCCGGCGGTAATCCGCCTTGCCCACTGTGATGTCGCTCGCCGAGAGATTACCGAGCAGCGTCGCGCCGGCGAGTGCCGCGAGCGTGCTCGGCGGCGTCGGGACCCACAGGTCCTCGCACAATTCGAGGTGCAGCACGAACCCCGGCGCATTGGCCGCGGCGAACAGGAGCCGCGTCCCGAAGGGCACGTCCTGGCCGAGCAGGCGGATGCCGGCCGACAGCGCCTGGGCGGCGGGCGCGAACTGCCGCTTTTCGTAGAACTCGCGGTAGTTCGGCAGGTAGCTCTTGGGCACCGCGCCGAGGATGCGGCCCCGGTGCACGAGCACGCCGCAATTGAACAGCCGGTCGTCGGCTCGCAGCGGCAGGCCGACGGCCAGGGCGACGGGCAGCGCCCGGCTTTCCGCGACGATTCGGTCGAGCGCCGCCAGCGAAGCGTCGAGCAGCGCGTCCTGCTGGAACAGGTCCTCGTTCGAGTAGGCCGACAGCCCGAGTTCCGGGAAGACCGCCAGCACCGCCTTGCGGTTCGCCGCCTCGCGTGCCAGCCGGATCGTCTGCTCCGCGTTCCAGGCCGGCGACGCGACCTCGACCCGGGGCGTGGCGACGGCGACACGCACGAACCCGTGGCGATAGATGGATTCGAAGGGCGCCTCGGACGAGGACCGGCGGGTCTTGGCCATGAGGGCCTCTGGCTGGTTCGACCCTGCGAGTTTCGGCCCACCGGGCATGGCCGGCAAGGGCCCCGGCGTCACGGATTGAGAACCGGGTCACACCGGTGTCGCGGGTGCCGGGGCTAGCCTGCGTGACGGGCGCGTGGGGGTTGAACCGTGACGACAGTCGTGATGAAGCTGGCCAAGTCGCTGTTCGGGCGCACGGAGCCCGAGGCGAAGCCGACGACCGCCAAGAAGGCGATCAATCCGTATCACTCGGTGACGATCGCGCCGGGCCACCGGGCGTGCGCGGCGGCACGCGCGCTGCAAGACCGCCGTTTCCTGTCGCGACAGGCCCCGGCGCTGCCGCTCGAGGAATGCAACAGCACGGAGTGCACCTGCCGCTACGAGCACCACGACGATCGCCGCAAGGGCCAGCGCCGGGCACGCGACCTCGGCGTCTCGATCGACGGGTACGAAGGCGACGAGCGCCGGGTCAAGCCGAAGCGCGGTCGCCGCAAGAACGAGACCTGACCGTCGCGGGCCGCGCTCAGCGCCTCGCGCCCACCGCGGCGTCGCCCACGAACGGATTGCTGCGCCGCTCCTCGCCGAACGTGGACATCGGGCCGTGCCCCGGCACGAACCGCACGTCGTCACCCAGCGGAAAGAGCTTGGTACGGATGGCCCGGATGAGCGTGTCGTAGTCGCCGCCGGGAAAGTCCGTGCGCCCGATGGATCCGGCGAAGAGCACGTCGCCGACGAAAGCCAGCCGGTCCGACGGCGAATAGAACACGACGTGGCCGGGCGTGTGGCCCGGGCAATGCCGGACCTCGAACTCGACCTCCCCGACGCGGACGCGATCGCCCTCGTCGAGCCAGCGGTCCGGCGCGAACTTCTCGCACTTGCCGAAGCCGAACATGCGCGCCTGGTCGGGCAGGCCGTCGATCCAGTACTGGTCCCCGACGTGCGGGCCCTCGATCGGCAGCTTCAGCGTCCGGGCAAGCTCGGCGGTACCACCCGCGTGGTCGATGTGCGCGTGCGTGAGCAGGATCTTCTCGAGCTTGACGTTCTCCTCGCGCACCGTCGCGAGGATCTGGTCGAGGTCGCCGCCGGGGTCGATGACCGCGCCGGCGCCCGTCTGCTCGCACCACACGACGGAGCAGTTCTGCGCGAACGGCGTGACGGGTATCACCGCGGCGCGCATCTCAGGCCACCTCGCGCGCCGCGCCATCGACGGCGCGCGCGCTCTGGACGCCTCCCATCAACGCGATCCGCATGGCCGCCTCGACCGAGAGCGACGTCGGCTCGAGGATCTCGCGCGGCAGGAAGACCGTGTGGCCGCCGATCATGTAGCTCATCGGCAGGTACACGGCGACCGTGTCCTTTGCGCCTTCGTCGAATCCGAGTGCCGTGCCCGACTCTGCGGTGACGAAGCCGATCACCTTGCCCGGCCCGAAGGGCACGAGCACCACGCGCTTCAGGTCGCTGCCCTTGCCCGACGAGGGGAAGAAACGCATGAAGTCGCGGGTCGCGACGTAGATCGTCTTCACGACCGGGATGCGCTCGAAAAGCCGGTCGCTGAAGCGCAGCGCGCGCCGCACGACGTACGCGTTCACTGCCAGGCCAGCGAGGAACAGCAGCAGCATTCCCGTGAGCAGCCCGAAACCGGGCCAGTAGGCGTGTTCGGGCAGCAGGACCCGCAGGACGCCCGAGAACACGCGCTCGAGGGTGCCCGCGAGCCAGTAGACGAGGTACAGCGTGAGGCCCACCGGCAGGATCGCCACCAGGCCCTTCAGCATCGTGTTCCAGATCTTGCGCATGATGGTCCTCGCCGCGGGCAGCGAAGTATGCAGAGCGGCAACGCGCGCCGCCAGCGCGTTCACGTATCATCGCGCGTATTCCGAGGAGTGGTGATGTCCAAGCGAATCCGCGTCTTCGCCTGGCTGTTCGTGCTGGCCGTCGCGCCCGGCGCGGCGGGCGCACGGGACCGCCCCTACCTGCCTCCCGAGGTGGAGCAGGTGATGGCGCAGCAGCGGATCCCCGGCACGAGCCTGAGCGTGCTGGTGAAGGAGGTCGGCCGCGACGAGCCGCTCGTGAGCTACAACTCGACGGTACCGCGCAACCCCGCCTCGACCATGAAGGTGCTTACCACCTACGCGGCGCTCGAGACCCTCGGCCCGGCCTATACGTGGCACACGCGGGCCTACGCGACGGGTCCGGTGCGGGACCAGGTGCTCGAGGGCAACCTGGTGCTTGTGGGCGGCGGCGATCCGTTCCTCACCGCGGAGCGCTGGTGGGGCTTCGTGAACGGCCTGCGACAGGAGGGCGTCGAGCGCGTCACCGGCGACGTGATCATCGACGACAGCCTCTTCGCCTCGCAGGGCGACGACCGCGGCGCCTTCGACAACCGGCCGTTCCGCACCTACAACGTCCTGCCGGACGCGCTGCTGGTGAACTTCCAGACCG
>VEPJ01000166.1 GCA_012026925.1 Gammaproteobacteria bacterium
TGGTCTTCGGCAGTTCGTCACGGAACTCGATGTACTTCGGCTTCTTGTAGCCCGTTAGCTGCTGCCTGCAGAACTCCATCAGGGCCGCCTCGGTGAGCGCCGGGTCCTTCTTCACGACGAACACCTTCACCGCCTCGCCGGACTTCTCGTCGGACACGCCGATCGCGGCGCACTCGAGCACGCCCGGATGCGACGCGACCACGGACTCGATCTCGTTCGGGTACACGTTGAAGCCCGAGACGATGATCATGTCCTTCTTGCGGTCCACGATCTTCGTGTAGCCGCGCTCGTCCATGATGCCGATGTCGCCGGACTTGAAGAAGCCGTCGGGCGTCATGACCTTCGCGGTCTCGTCCGGGCGGTTCCAGTAGCCGGCCATCACCTGCGGCCCGCGGATCGCGATCTCGCCGGGTTGACCGAGCGGCACCGGCTGCCCCGCATCGTCGAGGATGGCGATCTCGGTGCTCGACACCGGGAGCCCGATGGATCCGGTGTACTCCGTGCTGCCGATCGGGTTGCAGGTCGCGACGGGCGACGTTTCCGAGAGCCCGTAGCCCTCGATGATCGGGATCCCCGTGATCGAGCGCCACTTGTCGGACACGACCTTCTGCACCGCCATGCCGCCGCCGTTCGCGATGCGCAGGCTCGAGAAGTCGAGCTTGCGGAACTCCGGGTTCTCGGCGAGCACGTTGTATAGCGTGTTGACGCCCGGGATCACGTTGAACTTGTACTTGGAGAGCTCCTTGACGAAGCCCGGGATGTCGCGCGGGTTCGCGATCAGCACGTTCAATGCGCCGAGCCGCATGCCGCCGAGGCAGTTCACGGTCAGCGCGAACACGTGATAGAGCGGCAGCGCGCAGACGTACACGAACTGCTCGGGCACGGGGCCGCGGCTCGTGTCGTTGAGCGACGGCGAAGACCAGGCCTCGAGCTGCAGGACGTTCGCGACCAGGTTGCGATGCGTGAGCACCGCTCCCTTGGACACGCCGGTGGTGCCGCCCGTGTACTGGAGGAATGCGATGTCCGACGGCCCGAGCTGCACGGGCGCGAGCTTGCGGCGAGCACCTTCGTCGAGGGCGTCGCCGAACCTGACGTGGCCCGGCAGCGAATACGCCGGCACCATCTTCTTCACGCGGCGCACGACCAGGTTGACGATGATGCCCTTCGGGAAGCCGAGCATCTCGCCCATCGAGGCGACGATGACGTGCTTCACCTGCGTCTTCGCGACGACCTGCTGCAGCGTCGTGCAGAAGTTCTCCAGGATGACGATCGCCTCGGCGCCCGAGTCCTTGAGCTGGTGCTCGAGCTCGCGCGGCGTGTAGAGCGGGTTGACGTTCACCACCACGTATCCGGCCCGCAGGATGCCCGCGATGGCGATCGGGTACTGCACGACGTTCGGCATCATGATCGCGACGCGCGAGCCGCGCGCGAGACCACGCCCCTGCAGCCAAGCGCCGAGCGCGGCCGAGTAACGATCGACGTCGGCGAACGTGTAGTAACGGTCCATGAAGGCGTACGCGTTCCGCGACGAGTACTTCGCGAACGACTCCTCCATGAGCTGCACGAGCGACGAATACTGCGTCGCGTCGATGTCCGCCGGGACGCCTTCCGGGTAGTGCTTGAGCCAGAAACGATCCATGGTCCTTCCCCCTACTCGATGATGCCAAAACTGCCTCGTCCGGGCCCCGGCCGCAATCCGGACATGCCGGAGCGAAACTTCCGGGAGGCTCTGTGCTGTTCGAAAGCCGTGCGCATCCCGATGCGCCGGCGCATGCTGCATCGCAAAATCAGGGCGCAGGCCGCACGACGATCGGCACGTTGCAGAGCTCGACGTACCCTGCGGGAACCTTGTACCAGTCGTCACGCCGGTTGCGGCGGGTCTCGACGAGCGCCGCAAACGTCGGCGTGTCGGTGCGGATCACCTCGAGCCGCACGCGTTCCGCCGCCGGCACGTCCGCCGCGAGCCGGACGCTCTGGATCGGCACGTACTGTTCCGGCTTCTCGTAGAACCCGTGCGGCCCGGTGCCGCGCGGCAGCGTCGAGAGCCACTCCATCCCCTGCACGACGCGTCCGACGACCGCGATGTTGCGGTCGAGGTGGCGCGGCGCGTTCCCGATGACTACGTACAGCTCGGCGCCATTGCCGCTGTCGATCTCGTTGCCGCGACCCACGCCCACCATGCCGTAACAGTGCGCGAGCCAGGCCTGTTTCGTCTTCGGGTCGCGCCCGACGGGAAATCCGTTCGAGAACCCGACCTCGGGCGCGTATCCGTCTACGTCCGGGAGTCGGGTGAAGGGCATCGTCGGCGTCCAGGGAATGGTGAACTCCGGCGGGAGCCTTGGCCTCGCCTTGCCGAGGTCGCGCTTGCCGTCCGGGTCGCCCCACTGCACCACGTAGTTGTCCTGCGACCGGATGATCGGCAGCCCGTTGTAGTAGCCCTCGCGCGCCAGCGTCCGGATGTTGGCGGCGTGCTCCGGCGCAAACGCAGGATCGAGTTCGATGACGACCAGCCCGCTTGCGAGCTGCAGGTAGAGCGTGTTCTCGGGGTCGAGCGGGCGCCAGTCGGAAGGCTTCGAGGCGGCGAGGACGTCGGCCATCGTCCGGGGCCGAGGCGGGTCGGCGCTCCACGATGCCGAGGGCGCGAGGGCGCCCAAGAGCGCCAGGAGGGCTGCGCGCGAGCAGGTTCGGAGCGACCCGCGCTCCCGGCCCGGACGTTCATGGAGTCGAGGCATAATCGTGGATCCCCCCTGACGCAGTGGCCGACCATGGTATCCACCGCGAGCGCGTTCGGCTAATGTGCCGCGACGAATGTCCGACGTCCTCGTTCTCGGCCCCCAGTTCCGCGCGCCCAATCTCCGCGACGCCCTGCGCCAGGCTGGACTGGACGGACCGATCGCGACCATTACCGCCGGCTGGCAGGAACGCGAGGGCGAGCTCGGGGCGCTCGAGGAGCACCTCGGCGGGCACGCCCGCGACCTGCGGCTCTACGCACGCGCGGAGGCGGCGTTCACGCAGGACCCGGACCTGCACGACGCGTACCGCCGCCGCCAGAACGACCTGCGCAGCCTGCAGGAGCTCTATCGCGTGCGCCTGTCGCACGCCAAGGCGGCGGCGCGTGAACTGATCGCTTCCGACGACCCGTCCGAACTCACCAGGCAGGCCCGGCGCTCGGCCATCGCGGCTATCCGTCGCCTGGACGCGGAACACCTCCGGGCCATCGAGCGGATTCACGCAGCGTTTGATGCGGAATGGTCGGCGCAGCGGCGACCGGTCCTCGCCCGACAACTCGAGGAACTCCAGCACCTGCTCGAGCAGGCGAACCTGGTCTGCATTGCCGGAGGCCACGTCGCCGTGCTGCTCAACCGGCTGCGGCTCTTCGGTCTCGGCCGGCTGCTGCGCGCCCGTCCCGTGGTGGCGTGGTCCGCCGGAGCGATGGCGATCGCGGAGCGCGTGGTGCTGTTCCACGACCATCCGCCCCAGGGCGCAGGCGACGCCGAAGTCTTCGAAGCAGGGCTCGGCCTCCTGCGCGGCACGGTGTTCCTGCCGCATGCGACGACGCGACTCGCACTGGGCGACCGCAGGCGCATCGCGCTTTTCGCGCGCCGGTTCAGTCCGGCCGAGTGCCTGACGCTCGACGACGGCAGCCGTCTGCACTGGCATCGCGGCCGCCTGCAGGATTGCTCGTCGACGCTCAGGCTGACCCGCTCCGGCAAGACCGCGGCGGCTGGAACGTCAAGATGACCGAGCGCCCGCGCCTTGCAGCGAGCAGCGCAACCACAGCGGGCCTCGACATCGAGGCCGTGGCGACGACACGGCGCTCGCCCATCGTCGACCCAGGCGGTCTCACGTTCGTTTATCGCGGCGATGCCGATGCAGTCAACCTTCGACTCTGGATCCATGGGCTGCCGGCGTCACAGCCGTTCGAACGCGTCGGTGAGACGGACCTCTGGGTGCTGCGCGTCGAGCTCCCCGGCAACTCGCGCGTCGAGTACAAGCTCGAGGTCGTCCGGGACGGTCGCGAGGAATGGATCATCGATCCCCTCAATCCACTGCAGGCGGCGGATCCGTTCGGCGCCAACTCCGTCGCACAGGGTCACGGCTACGCGCGCCCGGAATGGACGCTGCGCGACGAACATGCTCGGCCCGGCACGCTCGACGAACTCACCGTGCACAGTGCCGCGCTCGGCGACGAGCGCCACGTGGGTGTCTACGTCCCGGCGCGCTTCCGTCGCACGCGGCACTACCCGCTGCTGATCGTGCACGACGGCTTCGACTACCTGCGCTACGCCGACCTGCGGTTCGTGCTCGACAACCTCATCCATCGGCTCGAGATCCCGCCGCTCATCGCCGCGCTCACGCAGTCGCCGGACCGGCTCGAGGAGTATGCAGGCCACGACGGCCATGCCCGCTTCGTCGCGCGGGAAATCCCGGAACTGCTGCAGCACTCGTTCCCGCTGCACCCGAGCCCTGCGGCGCGCGGACTGATGGGCGCGAGCTTCGGGGCGGTAGCCTCTCTGCATGCGGCCTGGCGGCACCCCGGCGCGTTCGGCCGGCTGGTGCTGCAATCCGGGTCCTTCGCGTTCTCGGACATCGGGCACCATCGCCGCAGCGCGACGTTCGACCCCGTCGCCCGCTTCGTGAACGAGTTCCGCACGCGACCGGGACGACCCGCCGAGCGCATGTACCTGTCCTGCGGCATCTACGAGTCGCTCATCTACGAGAACCGCAGCCTGGTGCCGCTGCTGCGCCACCACGGCATTGAGGTACGCTACGAGGAAGTCCGCGACGGCCACAACTGGGAGAACTGGCGCGACCGGCTGCAGTCGGCGCTCACGTGGCTGTTCCCTGGCCCGCTGTGGATGATCTACGAATGACCCGAACGGGCCCCTGAAGGAGGAGGACTCCCGTGGCCAACGTCACCCGCCGGATCGGCCTGTCGCTCGGCGCCGACATATGCTGGCCCATCTGCTTCGAGGAGATCCTCGGGCGCCTCAAGCTCGCCATCCCCTGGCGAGGGGACACGCTCGGCTTCGACGCGAGCCGCGTGACGATCGAGCCGTTCGACCTGCGCCAGCCGGTACGTTACGACCTGGTGATCGACCGCCTCACGCACTGGTATCACACGAGCCGCGAGTGGATCAAGAAGGCGGTGGTGCTGAACGACACTTACGTGTTCAACAACCCGTGGTCCATCCAGGCGAACGAGAAGCACACCACCTACTGCGCGATGATGCGACTCGGCCTCGCGGTGCCCGACACGTGGATGATTCCACCGAAGGCTTACGAGCAGACCGCCGACCTGCAGCCGACCCTGACGCGTTACGCGCAGTTCTTCGACCTCGCCCAGATCGGAGCGAAGCTCGGCTATCCGCTGTTCATGAAGCCCTACGACGGCGGCGGCTGGGTCGGCGTGTCGAAGATCGACGACGAGTCGCAATTGCGCGCGGCGTACGACGCGAGCGGCACGAAGGTGATGCATCTGCAGGCTGCAGTGATCCCCTACGAGTTCTTCGTACGCTGCGTCGGCCTCGGGCCGCAGACCCGCGTCGTGAACTACGACCCGGGCGCGCCCCTGCACGACCGTTACCGCATGGACCGCGGGTTCCTGGCGGCGGAGCAGCAGTCGGAGCTCGAGGACATCACGCTCACGATCAATGCGTTCTTCGGCTGGGACTTCAACTCCTGCGAGGCGCTGCTCAAGGCCGGCCGGTGGTACCCGATCGATTTCGCGAACGCCTGCCCGGACTCGCAGGTCACTTCGCTCCACTACCACTTCCCCTGGCTCATCAAGGCCAACCTGCGCTGGGCGATCTTCTGCGCGGCGACGAGGCGCAAGGTGCACCGCAACCTCGACTGGGAACCGTACTTCCGCATCGCGTCCGAGGACCTGCCCGATCGCGAGAAGCTGCGCCGCTACGCGGGTCTCGCGCGACGGCATTTCGACGTGGACCACTTCCGGGATTTCTGCACCACCCATCTCGCGCATCTCGACGAGGTCGCGTACGAGTTCTTCGGCACGCCGGCGGCGAAGGAAGCGGTGCGCAGGAAAGTGGCCGCGCTCTTCCCGGCGCACGAGGTCGACGAGTTCACCGAAGTCTTCTTCGGTCGCATCCAGCACTGGCGCGAGGCCGAGGGACGCCCGGCATGAAGAAGGACTGGTTCGGCTGGCAGACGCACCGCCTGCCCTGCCCCGCGCGCGTCGTGCGCTGGGGCCACTACGGCAAGCCCGTGCTGCTGTTCCCGACCGCCGGCGGCGACTTCGAGGAAGCCGAGCGGCACGGGCTCATCGACGCGCTGTCGTGGCTGATCGATGCCGGGCGGATCAAGGTCTATTCCGTGGACTCCGTCGCCGGCCAACACTGGATCTCGGGGCGGCACTCATCCGAGTACTGCTCGCGCGTGCAGGATTCCTTCGACGCCTACGTGTACGAGGAGGTGGTTCCGCTGATCCGCAACGACTGCGCGTCGGGCGGGATCGAGATCATCGCGGCCGGCGCGTCCTACGGCGCGTTCTTCGCCGTCGCGAGCCTGTGCCGGCATCCGGACGCATTCTGGATGGCGCTCGGCATGAGCGGGACGTACGACCTCTCGCGCCACCTGCACGGGCGCTGGAACGACGACTTCTACTTCTCGTCGCCCCTGCACTTCCTGCCGAACCTGGGCGACGGCTGGCAACTCGACGCACTGCGGCGGCGCTTCGTCCTGCTCGCGACCGGCTCCGGTCGCTGGGAGGACCCCGGCGAGTCCTGGCGGCTGGCGGCGGTGCTCGGCTCGAAGGGCATTCCGAATCGCGTGGACGACTGGGGACCGGGCGTGGACCACGACTGGGCCACGTGGCTCGCGATGTTGCCGAAGTACCTGGCCGAGGCTTCCTGAGCGCTTCGACTGTGATCGACCGCTCACTTTCGCGGATCGCGGACTGCACGACGCATGGTCCACACGGCCCACCGGGGTAGATTTCCCGCGTCGGCGAACGTCGCCGGGGGCGTGGAATCTCGATCGTGACCAATAATGCGAACGGCGTGACGATGACGACGGACCCTTGGCGCGAGGACCAGCCGGTTTGCCGCGTGTACTCGCACTCGCCGCGCTTCCGCCAGCAACTCGCGGAGTACGTCGGGCAGGAAGTGCGGTTCACGGCAGCGCGGGAGAAGGAGCCGAGGGAAGCCCTCATCGTGGACTGCACCTCGTCCACCGACGTCGTGCGTACCGCCCGGTCGCATTTCCCGACGCACCCGATCGTCGCGGTGATCCCCGAAGGCGATCCTGCCCGGGTCATCGAACTGCTTTCGTGCGGAGTCGAAGGCGTCATCGCCTTGAACGACCCGCCGAGTTCCTGGCGCGAAGGCCTGAACGTTGTCCTCGGCGGCGGCCGCTGGGGCGGCGGCCCGGGACTCGACGTGAGCCTGGAGCACAAGTACGCGAGCTACGGAATCGCGACGCACGACCGCCACTCGGGCGACGTCACGATGCGCACCCAGCTCTTCGTCAGGAATCGCCTCGCCGACGACACCGGCGACTGACGTCGGCGTGCCGGGCGCTCAGCGCGCCCCGAATCTCGGCGCCCGCTTCTCCCTGAACGCCGTCACGCCCTCGACGAAATCGGGGCTGTCCCCGAGTCGCGCCTGTGCCGCGGCCTCGGCCTCGCGCGCCGCAGCAAGGGACGAAGTCGTCGCCGACGCCATGAGCGCTCGCACACCGAGGAACGCTTCGCGCGGTCCGGACGCGAGCTGCTGCGCCACCTCCGCGACGCGGCCGGCGAACGCGTCGTCGTCCGCGCACTCGGCGATGAGCCCGATCCGAGCGGCTTCTTCCGCGCCGATCGTCTGTCCCGTCAACGCATAGGCCCGTGCGCGTGCCTCGCCGATCCGGCGGGCGAGGAAATACGTCCCGCCCATGTCCGGCACGAGGCCGAGCTTCGGCGCGAATACGAACGTGAGGCTGGCGGACTTCGCGGCGATCGTGATGTCGCCCGTCAGCGCCAGCGAGGCGCCGGCCCCGGCCGACACGCCGTTCAGGCCGACCACCAGCGGCACCGGCAGGTTGCTCCACATCAGCGCCGCAGGGTTGTAGTACTCGCGCAGGCGCGCCGCCATGAACTGGCCCATCGACTGCCCGGCGCCCGGAAAGCTCTCGGGGTCGGTCAGGTCGGCGCCAGCGCAGAAACCCCGCCCCGCGCCCGTGAGCAGCACCGCGCGCAGCCCGCGCTCGCGCTGTATCCACTCGGCACAGGACTTCAGGTCCTTGAGCAACCCGAGCGAAAGGCTGTTCAACTTCTGGGGGCGATTGAGCGTAACGACCAGGACGCTGTCCCGTCTCTCGCACAGCAGGTTCGCGAACTCCATCCAGCAGACCTCGTTTGCACTTGCGGCGGGGGTTATGATCGCATGATCCAATGTCCGCAGGCGCACACGCCGTGATCGTGAAGTTCTCCACGCGGTTCGGGCAGCTCACCATGCACGGTGATGCAGCGGTGGCGCTGCTGAAGGCGATGGGTCACACGGGCTCGGTGCCCGGTGCGATCCTGGCGGCGGAGCTTCCCGCGGCCCTCGAGGCGCTGCAGCGGTCACTGGCAACCTACGGGGACAGGATTGCCTCCGCCCCACCGCCCGACCTGGACGACGAAGAACGTGAGCGGGAACCCGTGGTCACGCTGCGAATGCGTGCCGTGCCGTTGATCGAGCTCGTACAGGCAGCCGTTGCGCGGGACTCCGACCTGATGTGGGAACGGGCCTGAGGCCCCCGCGATGCGGCGGGCTCCAAGCGCGATCCTGGCCGTGCTGGCGCTCCTGCTGCTGGCCGCGCATTTCTACCGCGCAGGCAGCCACGTCCTCGCAATCGTGTCCTTCGCGCTCGTTGCGCTCGTATTCGTCACGCGGCCGTGGGCGGCTCGCGTCCTGCGCATCACGTTGTTCCTCGGCGCGCTCGAGTGGTTGCGCACGGCGTGGATGCTCGCCGGGCACCGCGCCGCGATGGGACAGCCCTACGCTCGCATGCTGGTGATATTGTTCGCCGTGGCGTTGGTCACGGTGCTGGCCGCGGCGCTCGCAGGCCGACTGGGTGACGGGCAGGAGAAGGGAGATCAGTGATGCAACGTAGCAGTTCGCGCGGACGCGCCGTTCTCGCGGTGGCCGGCGTGCTGGCCGGCCTGGCGACGGCGCTCGCATCGGCCGCGCCGTACTGGCCGCCGATCACCGATCCGCCGACCGGTGAGCGCCACACGGGACGCTTCGTGTGGGCGGAACTCCTCACGCGCGACGTCGGCGCCGCCGCCGAGTTCTACGGCAAGGTCTTCGGCTGGACGTTCGAGACCTACGGCCCCGCCGACGACCTCAAGACGTACACGCTCGTGCTGTCGGGCGGCACGCCGATCGGCGGCATGGTTTATGCGAGCCCCCGCAAGGACGAGCAGCAGAAGCGCGCCGCGCGCTGGGTCGGGCTCATCTCCGTCCCGGACGTGAAGGCGGCCGCGAGCTACGTCGAGGAGGACGGCGGCAAGGTGCTGATGCCGCCGAAGGTGCTCGGGCAACGCGGCACCGCGGCGCTGTTCCTCGATCCGGAGGGCGGCCTCTTCGGCGTGATCGACTCGGCCACGGGCGATCCGGGTGACTATCTTGCGGACGACAACACCTGGCTCTGGGTCGAACTCTGGGCCGACGACGCCGCGAAGATGGCGGCGTTCTACAAGGGCCTTGCGGGCTATGAAGCCGTGGAGGGCCTCGCGCGCGCCGAAGCGGGTGGCATCGTGCTCAGGTCCGGCGGATTCGCACGGGCCGGCATCCTGCCGAAGCCGGCCAAGGTCCCGACCACCTGGGTACCGTACATTCGCGTCGCGAGCGTCAGCGATACGGTCGCGAGGGCCAGTGCCGCCGGGGCACGCGTCCTGATGCAGCCGGCACGGATGCACGGGACGAACGTGGCGATCCTTGCGGATCCGACCGGGGCACCATTTGCAGTCGCCGAGTGGGCCGCTCGCGAGAGGGGGGCCGGACAATGAGCACCCTGCGACGTTGCGCCACGGCTGCCGCGCTCGCACTTTGCCTGAGCCTGGTGGCGGGATGTGAATCCGGAGGCTCCGGCGGCAGCGCGAGTTACGCGTACTACGGCGGCACCTACTACCCGGGAGGCTATTACCCCGGCTACTACCCGGGGTACCCCTGCTGCTGGGACGATGACGTCATCATCGTGAACCCGCCCGACCGTCCGGGTAACGGCGGCCGTCCCGAGGGTCCGACCACCCTGCCCGGACATCCGGAGCAACTGCCGTCCACTCGTCCGTCCACGAAACCCGCGCCGGCCCCGGCGACCCGCCCTGCGCCGGCCCCGGCCGCACGGCCGGCGCCGCGGCCGACGCCCAGGCCCATGGGTGGCGGGGGCCGACGCCGCTGATCGCACGCTCCGCACCACTCGCCGCATCAGGGTTTTCAAGGGGTGCGGAGTGCGGCGGGACTCCGGTAACCTTCGCGGTCCATGCGTGTGCCGCCGGGGGCCCGCTCGACGGGCGTCGCGGCACGGCTTCCATCATTAGCGACCTGCGAGGAACCTGATGTCCTTCAAGACCTTAGCCACGGGGGCCGGCCTGCTTGCCGCGCTCGCCGCCAGTGCCATGACGATGGCCGCTACGCAACCGACCGAACAACAGCTGAAGCTCGCCGAACCGCTCGTCGCGCCGTGGACCGGGCCGTACGGTGGCGTACCGCCCTTCGACAAGGTGAAGGTCGACATGCTCGCGCCCGCGCTCGAAGTCGGCATGTACCGCAACCTCGCGGAAATCGACCTCATCGCGACGAATCCGCAGCCGCCGACCTTCGAGAACACGATCGCTGCGCTCGAGCGCACGGGTCGTGGCCTCAGCCGCGCGGCGACGGTCTACAACGTGTTCAGCTCGACGATGAACGACGACGCCGTGCAGGCCGTCGAGCGCGAGATGGAGCCCAAGCTCGCCGCATTCTACGACCAGATCTTCCAGAACGAGGCGCTCTTCAAGCGCATCGCGGCGGTGTACGAGGTGCGCGAGAAGTCGGGACTCACGCCCGAGCAGCAGCGCCTCACCTGGTACTACTACACGCAGTTCGTGCGCCAGGGCGCCCGGCTCGACGCGGCGCAGAAGAAGCGCCTCGGCGAGATCAACCAGGAGCTTGCCGCCCTCTACACGACCTTCGGCCAGAACGTGCTGAAGGACGAAGGCGAGCAGATGGTGCTGCTCGAGAAGGAAGCCGACCTCGCCGGCCTGCCGACCGCAGCGCGCGAAGCCGCGGCCCAGGCGGCCGAATCGCGTGGCAAGAAGGGCATGTGGGCGGTGCTCAACACGCGCTCGAGCGTCGAGCCCTTCCTCACCTACTCCAGCCGGCGCGACCTGCGCGAGAAGGTCTGGCGCATGTTCGTCAATCGCGGCGACAACGGCGGCCCGACGGACAACAACGCGACGATCTCGAAGATCCTCAAGCTGCGCGACGAGCGCGCCAAGCTGCTCGGCTACGCGAACCACGCGGCGTGGCGGCTCGAGGACTCGATGGCCAAGAATCCCGAGCGCGCGATGCAGCTCATGATGGCGGTGTGGCCGCCGGCCGTCGCCCGCGTGCACGAGGAAGTGGCCGACATGCAGGCGATCGCCGACAAGGAAGGCGCCGGCATCAAGATCGAGCCCTGGGACTACCGCTACTACGCCGAGAAGGTCCGCAAGGACAAGTACGACCTCGACGAGAACGAGATCACGCCCTACCTGCAGCTCGAGAACCTGCGCGAGGGCATGTTCTACATGGCGAAGGAGCTGCTCGACTTCCACTTCACGCCCGTGAAGCCCGGCACGGTCCCGGTCTATCACCCGGACGTCCGCGTCTGGGAGGTGCGGGACGGCAAGGGCGGCCTCGTCGGCCTGTGGTACTTCGATCCCTATGCGCGCAAGGGCAAGCGCTCGGGCGCGTGGATGAACGCGTACCGCAACCAGGAGCGCTTCGAGACCGACATCAAGACCATCGTCTCGAACAACTCGAATTTCGTGAAGGGCAAGCCGGGAGAGCCGGTCCTCATCAGCTGGACCGACGCGACGACGCTGTTCCACGAGTTCGGCCATGCGCTGCACGGCCTGAGCTCGAACGTGAGCTACCCGTCGCTCTCCGGCACGTCCGTCGCGCGCGACTACGTCGAGTTCCCGTCGCAGCTGCTCGAGCACTGGCTCTCGACGCC
>VEPJ01000219.1 GCA_012026925.1 Gammaproteobacteria bacterium
CCGTGGCCGCGACGGCGCAAGTCAGTCCGGATCGCGGACGCGAGCGCGGCCGGGACCGGGACCGGGACCGCGGCCGCGGACGGGATCGAGACGAGCGACGCGGCGGACGCGATGCGCAACGCGAGGGTCGCCGCGACGAGCGCGGTCGGGACGAGAAGCGCGGCGAGCGCCGGGACGGAGAGCGACGTCCGGAACGCGAGCGGCGGCCCGAGAGACAGGAGCAGCGGACCGACCAGCGTGGTGAGCGCCGGGACGAGCGCGGCCGACGCGACCAGCAGCAGGCGCAGGGCGGCCAGCGCGAACGTCGGCCCGAGGGACAGCAGCGCCAGCCGCAGCAGCCTCAGCAACCGCCGCGTGGCGATCAGTCGCGCAAGGACGAGCAGGCGACGCAGGCGCCGCGCGCGGATTCGGTCGGCCAGCCGGTCGAAGGCCAGCGGCCCGATCAGCCGGAGCGCGCCGAAGGCGAACGCGGCGAGCGCAGCGGCCGCCGGTCGCGGCGCGGAGGCCGCCGCCGTCGTCGTGATGGTGGCGAATCGTTCGGCCAGGAGCAGCGTCCGGAAGGCGCTGCTCGCGAGGGCGCCGCGGTGGCGCAGTCCGTCAGCGAGGCTGTAACCGAGTCCGCAGGCACGCCTGAACGTGGCTTCGAGCCGGTGCGCGAAGCGCCGCCCCCCCGCGAGCCGCCACCGCCGCCGCCGCAGGTCGGCTCGTTCGACTTCGAGCGAGTACCGGATCGTGTCGTGGTCGAACGTGCTCCGGCGGAGACGCCCTCGATGCCGATCGTGCGGCCGCCGCACGAGGTGCAGGAGTGGACGCCCGCGCCGCCCAGCGACGCGACGCGGGAAGCGCCGCGCAACGAGCCTTGATCACCGACCGCCCGGCCTAGCGCGGCCGGACGGTCGAACGGGCGAGCAGTTCGTCGAGGAGGCCCTGCGCGGCCTCTTCGACGAGATCGAGCACGCGCTCGAAACCCACCGGCCCGCCGTAGTACGGATCCGGGACGTCCTCGACATCGAGTGACGGCGCGAACTCCATCATCAGGCGCACGCGCTCGCGGAACTCGTCGGGACTGCGATCCAGCAGGATCTCGCGATTCAGCCTGTCCATGGCGACCAGCACGTCGAAGCGCTGGAAGTCCTCGTCCTCGACCATGCGGGCCCTGAGGGCCTTGAGGTCGATGCCGCGACGTGCCGCCGCTGCGACGGCGCGCGGATCCGGGGCTTCGCCGACGTGATAGTCGTGCGTACCGGCCGAGTCGATCTCGACGCGCAGGTGCGGGGCGCGCTCTTCGACTAGCTTGCGAAAGACGCCTTCCGCCGTCGGCGAGCGACAGATGTTGCCCATGCAGACGAACAGCACCGCGACCGTTCGGGGGTCCCGCGTCACGCTTGCCTCCACATCACCGGGTCGTTTCCGCGTCCGATTGTAATCCAGTGCCGTTCGCCCATCCGGTCGTGAGGGTACCTGTCATCGCGTGCAGGCCACGCTGAATCCGCACGCACCCGGGCATGCGAACGCAGTAACCTGACTCTCCTCCAGGCCGATGTTCGACACCTCCTCCATCATGCGCAAAGCCGTCACCGTCGTCCTGTTGACGCTCCTCCTGGCGGTCGCCGGGCTCGCCCTCGCCGTCCGTTTCGGCATCGCCCCGGTCGGCAATCCACGCGTGCTGCTCGACTTCGTGCTCGGGCGCGGGATCCAGACCCCGGACGACGCGACGATCGTCGGCCGGCTCAAGGCGGCCGACGGATACTCGGTGAGCCTGTATGCCGGCGACCTGCCGCTCGCCAGGTGGTTGCGTTTCACGTCGACGGGAGACCTGATCGTTTCACGCACCCGGGGTGACGAGGTGGTGCTGCTCGAGCGCGACCGTGATGGCGACGGTCGTCCCGACGGGCGCCGCGTGCTGCTGGCCGGGCTCGACCGGCCTCATGGGCTCGAACTTCACGACGGCTGGCTGTACGTCGCCGAGCGCACGGCGGTCGGCCGCATCCGGTTCGACGAGCAGACCGGCCGGACGAGCGGTCGCTACGAGCACTTCATCACCGGCATCACGGGCGACGGCAATCATTTCACCCGTACGATCCGCATCGGTCCCGATGGGCGGCTCTACCTTTCGCAGGGCTCGACCTGCAACGTGTGCGAGGAAAAGGACGAACGCCGCGCCACGATCATGACGTTCGCACCCGATGGCTCGGATGGCCGCATCTTCGCCCGGGGCCTGCGCAACAGCGTCGGCTTCGACTGGGCTCCCTGGGACGGCGCCCTCTATGCGACCGAGAATGCGCGGGACCTGCTCGGCGACGACTTCCCGCCTGACGAATTGAATCGCGTCGAAGCGGGCGCCTTCTACGGCTGGCCATACGTGAACGGCTTCAACGTCCTCGACCCGGACCTCGGGCCCGGCCACGAGGCGATGCTCGAGCAGTCGCGGCCACCGGTGCACGGCTTCCGCGCGCACAACGCACCGTTGGGCATCACTTTCCTGCGAGCCCCGAATCGCCCGCCCGGTTACGAGCGTGCAGCCGTCGTCGCCCTGCACGGCTCGTGGAATCGCTCTCGTCCCGACGGCTACAAGGTCGTCTCGCTGCACTGGCTCGACGACGGTCGGATCGAGGAACGCGACTTTCTCGCGGGCTTCCTGGCGCCTGGCGAGACGATCGGGCGGCCCGCCGACGTCGCCGAAGGTCCCGACGGCGCGATCTACGTCTCCGACGACTACGCCGGAGCGATCTATCGCGTCGCGCCGGTCGGGCCGGGCCCTGTGATACCGTTCGCGCCCAACGCAGAGCACTGATCGGGCAGGACCCGCGCATGAGTGGCCATCGACTCGTCTATTCCACCGGCCAGGGGCGGCTCTGTCCCGAGTGCGCCCGCCCGGTCGCCGAGTGCCGCTGCAAACGGAGCAAGCCCGCCCAGCCGGTGGCGCCGAAGGGCGACGGCATCGTGCGCGTCGGCCGCGAGACCAAGGGCCGCAAGGGCAAGGGAGTCACGGTCGTCACGGGAATTCCCCTCGCCGGTCCGGCGCTCGAAGCGCTCGCCACGCGGCTCAAGAAGCGCTGCGGCTCCGGTGGCACGGTGGATGGCGGCGTGATCGAGATCCAGGGCGATCATCGCGACCTGCTCGTCGAGGAACTCGGCAGGCTCGGCTACACGGTGAAACGCTCCGGCGGCTGAGCGGCCTCGATGCGGCTCAACAAGTACCTCGCGGAAACCGGCGCCTGCTCGAGGCGCGAGGCCGACCAGTGGATCGAGGCAGGACGAGTCACGGTGAACGGCGCGCGTGCAGTCCTGGGCACGCAGGTTGCCGAGGGCGACGCGGTGCTGCTCGACGGAGCGCCGCTGCGTGCGAAGCCGCGCAAGGTCTACATCGCGCTCAACAAGCCGGTCGGCATCGAGTGCACGACCGACCGCTCGGTACCGGAAAACATCGTGGACTTCGTCGGTCACCGCGAGCGGGTGTTCCCGATCGGCCGCCTCGACAAGGACTCCGAGGGCCTGATCCTGCTCACCAACGACGGCGACGTCGTCAACGTGATCCTGCGTGCGGAGAACGAGCACGAGAAGGAATACGTCGTCACCGTCGATCGGCCGATCACGCCCGAGTTCCTGCGCGGCATGGCCGGCGGCGTGCCGATCCTCGACACCGTGACGAACCCCTGCAGGGTGACGCAGGTCGGGAGGAACACCTTTCGCATCGTGCTCACGCAGGGGCTCAACCGGCAGATCCGCCGGATGTGCGAGCACTTCGGATACACGGTGCGCCGCCTGCAGCGCGTCCGGATCATGCACCTGCGACTCGGGGACCTGCCGCCCGGCAAGTGGCGCAACCTGACGCCCGAGGAAGTCCGCGGTCTCATGCCCGCGCGCAGGACGCTCAGCCTGCGCCCGCGCACGACGCCGACCGATCGATGATCCAGCCCGGAATCAGCCCTCGAGTGGCGGCTCCCGCTGCGATCTCTTGTGCGTGACGTCGAGGTACATGTTGTACACCGCCACCCCGGCCGGAAACAGGTTCGACAGGATGCCGACCGAGTCGTTCTTGCCGAACGTGAAATACGCCAGCAGGAACACGCTGCCCAGGATGCTCATCACCCAGAATACCGTCGGCACGACGGGCTTGCCGTGCGCGCGCGAGTAGGCCATCTGCACGAACCAGCGGCCGGCGAACAGGACCACGCCCAGGTAACCGACCAGCTTCCAGGGCGTGATGGTCACGCCGAACACCGTCATTAGTACGTCGTTCATACGGGTCTCTCCGCGCGCCTATATGCCCTGCGCCATTGCACGGGCCCTCGCCCGCACCAGGTCCGCCTCCGTATCGACGCCCGGGCCCGGCGGCTCGACGCAGGTCCCGACGACGATGCGGATACCGTTCTGCAGCGCGCGCAGCTGCTCGAGCTTCTCGCGTTGCTCGAGGCTCGACGGCGGAAGCTGCGTGATCGTCCTGAGCGCACCGACGCGGTACGCGTACATCCCCACGTGCCGCATGGCATCGCCGCACTCCCGCTGGCTTGCGAGCCCGGACGAGGCGCCGTCGCGCGTCCACGGAATCGGCGCCCTGCTGAAATAGAGCGCCGTGCCGTCCATTGCCGCCACGACCTTCACGACGTTAGGGTCGAGGAAGTCCCCGAGCGATTCAATCGGTGTCGCGAGCGTCGCGATTCCCGCCGACGCGTGCGTGCCGAGCAGGCCGGCGACCTGGTCGATGAGCGCTGGCGGCAGGAACGGTTCGTCCCCCTGCACGTTCACCACGATGGTGTCGTCGCGCCAGCCGCGCCCGGCCGCAACGGCGGCGACGCGATCGGTTCCGGACGGGAGCCGGGGATCAGTCATCACCGCGATCGAGTGGTCGGGCCGGCGCGCGTCCCGAACCGCTGCCGCGATCCGCGCGTCATCCGTCGCGACGAGGACTTCCCCTGCGCCGCTCGCGCACGCGCGCTCGACGACGCGCTGGATCATCGGTCTGCCCCCGATGTCGAGCAGTGGCTTGCCCGGCAGCCGCGTCGAGGCGTAGCGCGCCGGGATGACGACGTGGAACGCCAATGTCAGTCCCGCAGCAGCGGATCGTCCATGCCGAGCTTCCGCGCCTCTTCCTCGAGCATCACGGGGATGTCGTCGCGCACCGGGAACGCGAGGCGATCGGCACGGCAGACGAGGCACGGCACGTCGCGGTGCCATTGCAGCGGACCCTTGCAGACCGGGCAGGCCAGGATGTCGAGCAGTTTGCTATCCAAGTTTCACTCCCGCGCCGGTCAAGCCGGTGCGCTCGAGGATGATCGCGAGCAGGTCCCGCGCCGTGTCGCGTTCGATCGTGACATCGAGATCGACGTACCACCAGTCGGGCTGTGCGCACGCCATGCATTTTACGGCATCTTTCTCGGTCATCAGGACCGTCGCGTCCGCGGGAAACGGCGGCGAACGCCGGTCGAGGCTCGCGTGGTCCGGAAGAGCGTGCGGCTCGACAGGAATGCCGGCTGCACGCAGCGCCGCGAAGAAGGCTTCGGGATTGCCGACCGCAGCGAGTGCGTGGACGCGCCGCCCCCGGAAGGACGCGAGGTCCCGTTGCTCGCCGGACCGGAGATTGACGGCCACCCCGAGCTCGAGCCGTGCGTCCGCGACGAACGGGCGCCTCGGCTGGATATCCGCGGCCCGCCCACTGACACGGCGCGTCCGTACGACCGCGTCCACGGCCTCCAGCCTCCCGGCAGGCTCCCTCAAGGGCCCTGCGGGAAGCAGCCAGCCGTTCCCGAGACCGCGCACCGCATCGACGACTGCGACTTCGTAATCGCGCGCCAGCCCAAGGTGTTGCAGGCCGTCGTCGCAGACGACCAACTGCGCGCCGTGCTCGACCGCAAGACGCGCCGCGGCCACCCGGTCCGCACCGATCACGACGACATGCGGACCTCGGCGTGCATGCACGAGGGCCTCGTCGCCGACGTCGGTTGCATCGTCCGAAGGCACGACTACACGCGGAGCGCCGGTATGTCGCCCCCCGTAACCGCGCAGCACGACGCCGACGCGGCGCCCGCGCAACGTCAGCTGTCGCCCCAGCCAGGCCGCGATCGGGGTCTTGCCGGTACCGCCGACGGTGAGATTGCCGACGACGATGACGGGCACGTCGGCGCGCTGCTGCCGGAGTACGCCGGCGCGATACAGGCCGCGACGCGTCGCGACTGCCAGCCGGAACACGAGCGACAAGGGCCAGAGCGGCAGGCTGAGCCAGGCGGGCCCGTACCAGATTCGCTGCAGGAGATCCCCTGCGCTCATTCGTTGAACTGCATGCGGTAGAGCACCGCATACTGCCCGTTGCGGGCCATGAGCTCCTCGTGCGTGCCGGTCTCGATGACGCGCCCGCCGTCCATGACCAGGATGCGGTTGGCCTTCTCGACCGTGGAGAGCCGGTGCGCGATGACCAGCGTCGTCCGGTTGTGCATGAGCTGCTCGAGCTGTTCCTGGATCTGGCGCTCGAGTTCGGTATCGAGGGCGGACGTCGCCTCGTCGAGGATCAGGATCGGCGTGTTGCGCAGCAGCGCGCGTGCGATCGCGATGCGCTGGCGCTGGCCACCCGAGATCAGCGTGCCCCGGTCGCCGACGACGGTGTCGAGCCCCTGCGGCATCTGGTCCGAAAACTCGCTGACCCGTGCCGCGCGCGCCGCGGCCTCGACCTGCTCGTCGGTCGCCGGGAAGCCGAAGGCGATGTTCTTGCGGATCGTGTCGTTGAAGAGCACCACGTCCTGGCTCACGAGGCTCACCTGCGCGCGCAGGTCGCCCAGCCGGTATTCGCGCACGTCGTGCCCGTCGAGACGGATGCTGCCACCGGTGACGTCGTAGAAGCGCGGCATCAGGTTCACGATGGTGGACTTGCCGCTGCCGGAGCGACCGACGATCGCGAGCGTCTCGCCCGAACGGACGTTGAAGCTCACGTCGGACAGTACGTCCTCCGCCCCGCTCGGGTAGCGGAAGCGCACGGCGCGGTACTCCAGTTCGCCACGAGCCCGTTCGATCCCCCGGTCCCCGCCCTTGTCCTCGATGGGCGTGTCGATGATCTCGAAGATGCTCTGGGCAGCGGCGATCCCCTGCTGCAGCGGACCCGCGACGTTCACCAGGCGGCGCAGCGGCGCCGTGACGAGCCCGAGCGCCGCGATGAAGGCCGTGAAGGCGCCGACCGTCGTGCGCCCCTGCACGGCGTCCACCGTCGCCGTGTACAGCACGCCCGCCATGGCCGCGGCCGCGATCGACTGCACGATCGGGTTGCTGAGCCCCTTCGTGAACATGAGCCGCATGTGCGAGCGCCGGTTGTGCTCGATCACGTCCTCGAACAGGGCGGCCTCGTAGTCCTGTGCGTTGAACACGCGCACGACCCGCGGCGCCTCGATGGCCTCCTTCGCCACGCGCGTCACGTCGCCCATCGAGTTCTGGATGCGGCGGCTGTAGCGCCGGAACAGCATGTTGATGCGGCGGATCATCACCGCGATCAACGGGCCGACGGTGAGGCTGATCAGCGTGAGCTTCCAGTTCAGGTACAGGAGGTAGCCGATCAGTCCGCTGATCGTCAGCGTGTCGCGGATGAACACGGTGAGCGAATCGGTCGTCGCCTGCGCCACCTGCTCGGTGTTGTAGGTGAGGCGCGACAGCAGCACGCCCGACGCCTCGCGGTCGAAGTAGCTCACCGGCAGGTGCAGGTAACGGTCGAAGATCTGCGACCGCAGCGTCTTGACGATGTGCCGCCCGACCCACCCCGGACAGTAGGTCTGCAGGAAGTCGCCGATGCCGCGCAGGATGAAGAGCCCGACCAGCGTCAGCGGGACGATCCACACCATGCGCGGATCCTTCGCGACGAAGGTCCCGTCGAGGAAGAACTTGACGAAGGCGGCCCATCCGGCGTCCGAGGCGGCGAAGATGACCATGCCGACCACGCCGAGCCCGAACATCCCCCGGTGGGGAACGAGATAACTGATGAGCCGGCGATAGGTCTTGAGCGCCCCGGGCGGCATCCGGAGCGTCGTGACCTTACCGATCCTGGGTCCCATCATTGACCGTCGCGATGTTGATCTGTCGATACCCCAGGCGTCCCGCGACGTCCATCGCCGTCACCACCGACTGGTGCATGGCGCGTGCGTCGGCCCGGATCGTCACGGGCATCGCGCGGTTGCCGCCCGCAGCCTTGCCGATGGCGGCCGCGAGCGTGTCCGGGCTGTTGTTGATCAGCGGCCGCCCGTCGACGCCGTAGCCACCCTCCGCCGAGACCGAAATCTCGATGGACTGGCGCGCCGACTCCGCGTCCGGCGCGACCCCGGCCTCCGGCAGGCGGACCTGCAGCCGGCCCTCGTCGATGAACTTGGTCGAGAGCATGAAGAAGATGAGCAGCAGGAGCACGACGTCGATGAGCGACGTCATGTTGAGCTCGGGTTCCTCCGTGCGCCGCGGCTGGAACTTCACGCGGCGTCTTCCTGCGCCGCGATGATCGGTGCCATGCCGCTCGTGCGGTCGATCGCCTGCACCAGCTTGATGGACTCCTTCTCCATCTGGATCACGAGCACGTCCACGCGCCCGCGCAGGTAGCGGTAGGCGACGAGCGCCGGGATCGCAACCATCAGGCCGGCCGCCGTCGTGATCAGGGCTTCCGCGATGCCGCCCGCCATGGCGGTCGGGTTGCCGATGCCGGCGAGCGTGATCGCCTTGAAGGTGCGGATCATGCCGGTGACCGTGCCGAGCAGGCCGAGCAACGGCGAGATCGCCGCGATCGTTCCCAGCGGGCCGAGGAAGCGCTCGAGGTCGTGCACGACGTGCCTCCCGGCGTCCTCGATGGCGCTGATCATGACGGCGCGGTCGCGATGGCGGTTGGCGAGGCCGGCGGCGAGGATGCGGCCCAGCGGCGAGTGCTGCTGCAGGGCGGCGATCTGCTTGTCCGACAGGGCCCGGTTCTCGACCCACTGCCAGACCTTGTCCGTGAGCTCCGCCGGGACGACCCGCTGCTCCCGGAGCGTCCACAGGCGCTCCAGCGTGATGGCCACGGCCAGGATGGAGCAGAAGATGATCGGCACCATCACGATGCCGCCGGCCTTCACGATCTCGAACATGTCCTGGCTCGTTGCCCCCGCGCGTTGCGCCCGCGGATCATACTTGATGGGGCCCGTACCCGCGACCTTGTGGCCGTCACGGATCCCGCCAGGCGCGCAGGTGCGCCGGGCGCCACCGGGCGACTCGGTCGAGCGGACGATCCGGCTCGAGATCGAATTCGATGGCCCCGGAGTCGGCCGTCGAGACGACCTCGGCGCCAGCGTCGCGCCAGCGCCGGACGACAGCCGGCGACGGAAAACCCCAGCGATTGCGAAAGCCGGCCGAGACGAGAGCCCAACGCGGTCGAGTGCCGTCCACGAACGCTGCGCTCGAAGACGTGCGACTGCCGTGGTGCGCAACGACGACAACTTCCACAGGCGCCGGCAGCCCGCGCTCGAGCAGTTCCTGCTCGGCCGGCGCTTCCGCATCGCCCGGCAGGAGGAGCACGCGGCGGCCTGCGTGCACGGCGAGGACGCAGGACTGGTCGTTGTCGCCGGGCAGCAGCACGTCCGCCGGGTGCAGCCATTCGAAGCGGACGCCGTCCCAGGACCACGCCTGCCCCGCCCGGCACCGCTCCACGTTCCCGAGCGGATCGAGCGCCCGTCCGCTCGCGATTCGACGTCGCACGTCGACGAGCCGTGCCAGCGTAACGGCGCCCCCGACGTGATCCTCGTCGTCGTGGCTCGCGACGAGAGCATCGACCTTGCGCAGGCCGCGACTGCGCAGGTAGGGCTCGACGACCAGCGCTCCCGTGTCGGTGCCGCTGCGAAAAGCCGGCCCGGCGTCGAAGACGAGCACGTGCCGTCGCGTCTCGACGACCACGGCCAGGCCCTGCCCGACGTCGAGCAGCGCCACGTGAATCGCGCCTTCCGCCGGCGGGGCGGCTCGCCAGACGCAGAGCGCGAGGACGAGCAGGACCCCGGCCACGCGCCCGGGTGCGGGCAGGGGCGCAAGTGCCGCGACCGCGCCGCCGACGAGCGCGATCCATCCTGCCGCGGGCAGTGACGCGATGCCCCAGGTTTCGAGGGGCCACGCGGCGGGCTCCCCGATCAGCGGCCACGTGGACTCGATGAGCCAGGCGACGGCGCGGAGCATCGCCTCTCCCGCGATCGGCAGCGCGAGCATCAGCGCAGTCCCGAGCAGTACCGCGGGAACGACGATGAGCGTATAGAGAGGAATCGCGACTGCATTCACGGGCGCCGACACCAGCGATACGTTGCCGAAGCTGCCGACGAGCACCGGCACGAGCCCGACCGTGACCGCGAGTTGCACCCGGGTGAAGCCCGCCACGATCCCGGTCTTCGCGCAGTGTCCCGTGCTGACGAACAGGATGACGGCCACGGCGCCGAACGACAGCCAGAAGCCCACCGCCATCGGGGCCAGCGGATCGAGCAGGAGCACGGCGAGCGTGCCGAGCGCGAGCGCATCGGCGGCACCGACTCGCCGTCGCAGCCGCAGCGCCGCCGCCACGAGCGCGATCATGACCACCGTGCGCTGTGTCGGCACCGACCAGCCCGCGAGCAGCGCGTAGCCGAATGCCGTCAATGCTCCGGCGAGCACCGCCGCATCCCGGCGACACCCCAGCGCACCACGACCCTGCCGCCATCGCTGCGCTCGTGCGGCGAGCCACGCGGCGATGGCACCGACCATCCCGATGTGCATGCCAGAGATGGCCATGAGGTGACTGGTGCCACTGCGCGCCAGTTCCCGCCACTGCTGCTGGCTCAACGCGTCCTGCAGCCCGACCGCGAGGCCTGCGACGATACCGGTGGCCGGGCGCTCCCCGAGCCCGGCCCGGATTGCGTCGTAGATCGCACCGCGCGCGACCAGCATCGGTCGCGCGAGCACGTCACGCCATTCCCGGCCGAGGCTCCGACCCTGTCTGACGTAGCCCGTCGCACCGATGCCCTCGCGAAGCATGCGCGCTTCCTGGTCCATGCCACCCGGGTTGGAGAATCCCCGCGGGCGCCGCAGGCGAACCTCGAGTTGCAGGCGTTCCGCGGGCGCCGGGATCCACTGCGCGTCGTACCACGTGAGTTCGACGAGCGGCGGCACGCCCGGCTGGGCAAGCGTCGCGAAGCGGAACCGGGTGCCCTCGGCCCGGCCCTGCGGCACCGACGCGACGGTGCCCGCGATCGAGAGATCCCTGCCCTCGAGGGACGGCTCGAGCCGCTCCTGCAGCCGGCTGGAGAGTTCGAGCCACGCGCAGCCGAAGCCGAGCGCGAATGCGAGGATCGGCCAGCGCCGCAGGAGCCGCGCCGCAAGCGCCACAACGACGACGAGCAAGGCGACGACGAAGGCCTGCGGCAGCACGGGCAGCGCCAGCAACGCACACGTACCGGCCAGCCACGACAACGCCGTCCGAACCACGACCGCTCCTGCCCCTCTGCTCCAGGCAGGCACAGTGCACGGCGCGTGCCGGCCGCGCGCCGCGGGAAAATGCCGCGTTCGTCGAAATTCAGGCCGGTGCGAGGCGGCCGTCGCGGAGCATCAGCACCCGTTGCATGCGTTCGGCGATCTCCGTCGCGTGCGTGACGATGACGAGGCTCGTGCCGAACTCGCGATTGAGTTCCAGCATCAGGTCGAACACGGAGCGCGCATTGACCCCGTCGAGGTTGCCCGTGGGCTCGTCCGCGAGCACCAGCTGCGGACGCGTGACGAGCGCGCGCGCGACGGCCGCCCTCTGCCTCTCGCCGCCCGAGAGCTGCGCGGGCCGGTGCGTGAGCCGTGCTCCGAGGCCGACGCGCTCGCGCAGGCCGCGCGCCTCGCGCTCCGCCTCCACCACGGGCGTGCGCCGCACCAGCAGCGGCATCGCCACGTTCTCGCGCGCCGTGCACTCGGGCAGCAGGTGGTGAAGCTGGTAGACGACGCCGCGCGCACGGTTGCGCAGCACGCCGCGGGCCGCGTCGGACAGGTCGGCAAGCGACTGGCCTGCGAGCCGCACGGTGCCACTCGACGGCAGGTCGAGGCCGCCGAGGATCTGCAGCAGCGTCGTCTTGCCGGAGCCCGACGCGCCGACGATCGCCAGCAGTTCTCCCCGCTCGCCACGCAGGTCCACG
>VEPJ01000093.1 GCA_012026925.1 Gammaproteobacteria bacterium
CGCGCGCGATCTCCTTGTTGGCCATGCCCGAGGCCAGCAGCGAAAGGATCTGCGCTTCCTTCGGGGTCAGCAGGCCGCTCGCAGGGGACGCCTCACCCGGCGCTGCGGTGCTCCCGCGTGTCGCTCGATCGTTCCGTTGCGCGGCCCCAAGCGCCGTTTCGCCCGTCGATGCCGGGCCCGCGGGAACGATCAAGCCAGCGAGACCCGGGTGCACTTCCTCCACGATCCGCCGCATGCCCCGCAGCTCGGCAAGGCTCACGGCTTCATCGAGCAGTTCGCGCGCACCGGGCCGGCCGAGCTGGTGCGCCGCGAGCGCTCGCAGCGCCCGCCACGCCAGTACATCGGGGCTGCAGCGCAGCCAGGCCGGCGCCTCGGCCACCGAGCGCAACACTGCGTCGGCGCCCTCGGGATCGGACCTCGAGAGACGCACTGACGCGGTCGCCACCGCCAGTCTCGTGTTCAGCATGCGCAGGAACGGCCGGTACTCCGGACGCTCGAAGGTCGAACGCAGCGATTGGGCACTCGCGAGTACTTCCTCGGCGGTTTCGACACGCGATCCCATCACGTGAATGCGCACCTGCCCGAGCAGGCTCGCGACGACGAGGCGAGGCAGGTCGCGGGAGAGGCCGATGTCGTACATGGACTGCAACGTGTCGAGCGCGCGGCGGTGGTCGCCGCGGCGCGCGGACACATCCGCGAGCACCCGGTAGGCGAGTACGACCGGGTCCGGCATCCCGGCCCGCTCGATGACGTCGAGCCGGTCCGCCAGCGTGGCGACGGCCGCGTCCATCGAGTCCTGCAGGTAGAGCGCCGCGGCGTACGCGCCGGCCAGGATCGACGCGACCATGCTGCGGCGGCCCATTTCCCGCTCCGCAGCGTCCAGCCGCGGCTGCAGGACGCCGATCGCGCGCGCGGGGTTGCCTTCCCACAGGTAGCTGAGGCCTGTCGTCAGATCCGCGAACCCGAGGGGCAGGCGAAGCGACGGCTCGCGCCGCACCGCAGCAAGGCACTCGCCGAGGATCTGGCGCGCCCTCTCCGTGTCGCCCGAATGCAGCGCGACGATACTGCGCTGGTTGGCGAGCGAAACCACGTGCAGCGGCGTGGCGACCGGCAGAGGCTCCTCGATCTCGCGCAATGCCTCGGCGACCAGGCCCGGCTTGTCGCAGAACGTCCCTGCAGCCGCCGACACCAGTGCGGCCTCGAGCGCACAGGTCGCGTCGAACTGCGGGTGCTTCCTGACCTGCGCGATCAGACCGGGCACGGTCTCGGCACCGTCGCTCAGCGCCTGGATCCACGCCGCCGTCAGCTGCAGGCGTACGTCGCGCGCAACGACCGATGGCGGCAGGCGCCGCATCCAGTCGCGTGCTTCGCCGACGCGCCCCTCGCTGCCGATCTCGCGCAGGCAACGGGAGGCGTGCTGCACCGCCAGCTCCTCGTTGCCCGCCGCCCACGCGTGCCGAGCCGCCTCCTGGAACTGGCCGTGGTCCGCGTACCACGCGGCCGCGCGCTCGTAGCAGGCGCGACGCTCCTCGACGGCGAGCTTGTCGAACTGGCCGAGCAGGAAGTCGCGACCCATCGCGTGCAGGCGGACCCACTCGCGATCCTCACCCTCCATCACGAGCGGCGAGCTGCGTACCATCTGGTCGAGCAGGCGCGCCGCGTCGGGATGCAGCGTCACGGCCGCGCACAGGTCCGCGCTGACCGTATCGAGGATGGAAATCCGCACGAGGAATCCGGCTTCCTCATCGGTGCGCTGCGACAGCAGCGTCTCGAAGAAGAACCGCTGGATGTCGCCGCGCCGCGCGTTCAGCTGCCTGACCATCGCGTTGGGGTCGCTCGCGCGCTCGATCGTGGCGGCGGCGAGCTGCAGTCCCAGCGGCCAGCCCTCGGTCAGCTCGTGGAGACGCACTGCGTCGTCCATGCCGAGTTTCGATCCGAACCGGCTCCTGAGGAACTCGACGGACTCCTCGAGCTTGAGGCGCAGGTCGCCGGCGTCCACGTTCGCGAGCCGCCCGGCGGCGAGCAGGTCGGTCAGCTGCAGCTCGAGCGGCCGCCGCGAGCCGATGAGAAACTGCAGGTTCGGCGGCGCGTTATTGAGCAGGTAGGAGAGCAGCTCGCGCAGCGCTGCCTGGGGCATGCGGTGGGCGTCGTCGAGCACGATCACGGTGGGGGTGGCGAGGGCAGCCACCTCCGCGAGCAGCGTGGTCAGCGCTTCGAGCTCGCGACTCTCCTGCAGCCGGCTCTGTATCGCGGCGGTCGCGAACGACTCCCGCCCGGTCGCGGCCCTGAGCGCGAAGAGCAGCACGTCCACGAACTGCGAACGGTCGTCCTGCGCGTCGAGCGAGACCCACGCGACGAACGCCCCCCGCTCGAGCCAGCGCCTTCGCCATTGCGCGAGCAGCGTGGTCTTGCCGAAGCCCTGCGGCGCCGTGACGATGATCGCGGTGCGGTCACTGATCTCGGACCAGCGCTGGTCGCGCCGGGGCCTCGCAAAGAGCGCCCGGCCGAGCCTGGGCGGCGCCGTCTTGAGCAGGAACGGGGACGCGATCATGCCTGCGCCCCACGCGACGCTCCGTTCACCGAAATCCCCCGCGACTGTGACCCCTGTGGACCAAGCATAGCCCATCCATGCCGGCCGGCGAGCGAGGCACCCCCCCGACGCGAGTGGTTAGCCGCCCTCGCGCGCGGGACTACTCTCACCCCGTCCGTCCCGGCCCACGACCAACAATGACCGCGCTGCAAAGGGACTTGCCAACGGAAGGCCCCATGACCTCGGAACCCATCGACACGAGCTGCATCTCGGACGACAGCATCCCCTGGATGCCGTTCCTGCCCTATTCCGACCTCGTCTCGGTCAAGCTGTACCGCGCCGACCCGGTGCGCGGGGAGGTCATCAGCGTGCTGCGCGCGCCGCCGGGCGTCGAACTGCCGCGGCTGCACAACTCCGGGACGACGACCATCTACACGGTGCAGGGACGGTGGAAGCACCGCGAGCACGACTGGGTGGCCGGGCCGGGCAGCGTCGTGATCGAGCGCCCGGCGTCGCAGCACACTCCCCAGTCGCTCCCGGACGGCACGGACGACGTGATCATGTTCATGGTCACGCAGGGCGAGCTGCTGATGCTCGACGAGAACGGCAAGGTCGTCGGCACCGAGAACTGGCGCACCGCAGTCGACCGCTACCTCGAGTACTGCCGCACCAACGGCCTCGAGCCACGGGACCTCACGGGCCTCGACGCCTGAGGTTACGCCGCCGCGTGCGGCGGCCGGCGGTCCTTCCACGGCATCGCCTGCTCGAGCTGCGCGGCGAGCCGGATCAGCGTCGCCTCGTCTCCGGTACGGGCGGTAAACAGCATTCCCATCGGCAGGCCGTCGGCCGTCCAGTGCAGCGGCAGCGAGATCGAGGGCTGCCCGGTCACGTTGGCGACCATCGTGTAGGGCGACGATTCGAACACCGCCGCGAATGCCTCGACGATCTTCGGTCGCTGGCTCATGAGCGCCCCCGACGGCAATGCCGCGAGCAGCTTGAGTCCCTGCCGCTGGAGCGTGGAAAGCCTGTAGGCGCCGATCGGCAGCGGCGGGACACCGACCGTCGGGGTGAGCAGGACGTCGAACGCCGCCGACCAGCCGAGCCACTGCCGCGCGACGCTCTGCGCATTCCAGCGCGCCTCGGTGACATCGACGGCCGACTGGGCCTCGCCGATCCGCGCCAGCATCCAGGTCGCGAGTTCGACGTCGTCGATGGTCGCCTCGCGACCCACCAGCAGCTTCGCCGACCGCAGGGTCGCGGCGACGTCCGCCGAGACCAGGGCCGCGTAGCTGTCGACGAAGGACTCGGGCGGCAGCGGCAGCCGCACTTCGACGAGCTCGTGCCCGAGCGATTCCAGCCGCTGCGCCGTCGCAGCGAGGGCTGCGCGGTTCTCCGGGTGCAGCGACTTCGCGAGCCCGGGGTCGTAGCTGAAAGCGATGCGGAGTCGCCCGGGCTCCCGCGTCGCCTCCTCGAGGAACGGCCGCGCGGGCGGCGGCAGCTTCATCAGTTGCTGCGGATAGTCGCCCGACGTCGCGTCGAGCAGCGCGGCACTGTCGCGTACGGTGCGGGTGACGACGTGCTCGCCGATCAGGCCGAACCACACGTCCGGCGCGAGCGGACCACTCGGGTTGCGGCCGCGGCTCGGCTTGAGCCCCACTAGTCCGCAGTTCGACGCCGGCGTGCGGATCGAGCCGCCGCCGTCGTTCGCGTTCGCCGCAGGCACGATGCGCGCGGCGACCGCGGCCGCCGAGCCGCCGCTCGACCCGCTCGACGTGCGCTCGAGGTTCCAAGGGTTGCGCGTCGCACCGAAGAGCTCGGGTTCGGTGACGTTCGTCACGCCGAACTCCGGCGTGTTCGTCTTGCCGAAGATCACGAGGCCCGCGCGACGGTAGCGCCGCGTGAGCTCCTCGTCCTCGGCCGGCACGTAGTCCCTGAACAGGCGCGAGCCCAGTCGCATCGGCTCGCCGGCGTACGCGGTCATGAGGTCCTTGATCAGGAACGGCACGCCGCGGAAGGGCCCGTCGGGCAGGCCGGCCGCAATCGCCTCCCGGGCGCGTCCCTCCATGAGATGGATGACGGCGTTGATCTTCGGGTTCACCGCCGCCGTCCTCGCGAGCGCCTCGTCGAGCAGATCGGTCGGACTCACCTGCCCGCCCCGCACGAGCGCCGCCAGTCCCACGGCATCGTGGTCACCGTATTCCTTGAAACCCATGGCGCCCGCTCCTGCTGCTGGTGTTCGCCGCCGATGATGTGCCTGGCGCCGCGGGAAAGCGACCCCTGCCGCCCGGCGGGCACTTGCCATCGGCAGCCGGCCCGCCGACACTCGCCAGGTCACGCCATCACCCGCACGGATGACCATGAGAGCCAGCAAGCGTAGTTCCATCGCAATCGCCGTCTTCTGCGCGTCGGCCCTCGCCCTGGCGCCATCGTCATTCGCCGCGACGGCCGCCAAGCCGGCGAAGAAGGGAGCCGCCACGGTGGACGGCGCGCGCATCGCCGCGGCCGACTCCGAGCCGCAGAACTGGCTGGCCCACGGCCGCACCTACGGCGAGCAGCGCTACAGCCCGCTGAGCCGGATCAATGCCGGCAACGTCGAGAAGCTGGGGCTCGCCTGGTCCTACGCCACGGGCACGAAGCGGGGGCTGCAGGCCACGCCCATCGTCGTGGACGGGATCATGTACACGACCGGCGTGTGGAGCGTGGTCTACGCGCTCGATGCGAAGAGCGGCAAGCAGCTGTGGGTCTACGACCCGCAGGTGCCGCGCGAGTGGGGCCGCTACGCGTGCTGCGACGCCGTGAATCGCGGCGTGGCGCTCTGGAAAGGCGCGCTGTATTTCGCAACGCTCGACGGCCGGCTCATCTCGCTCGACGCGCGCACCGGCGGCAAGCGCTGGGAAGTGAACACCATCGACCGCACCAAGCCCTACACGATCACCGGCGCGCCGCGCATCGTGAAAGGCAAGGTGCTGATCGGGAACGGTGGCGCCGAGTACGGCGTGCGCGGCTACCTGTCCGCGTACGACGCCGACACCGGCAAGCTCGCGTGGCGCTTCTACACGGTGCCCGGCAATCCGAAGGACGGCTTCGAGAACCCCGAGCTCGAGAAGGCGGCGAAGACGTGGAACGGCGAGTGGTGGGTCGGCGGCGGTGGCGGCACGGTGTGGGACTCGATGGCCTACGACCCGGATCTCGACACGCTCTACGTCGGCACGGGCGACGGCTCGCCGTGGTCGCGCGGCCTCCGCTCCCCGGGCGGCGGCGACAACCTCTACCTGTCGTCGATCCTCGCGATGAATCCCGACACGGGCCGTCTCAAGTGGTACTACCAGGTCACCCCGGCTGACAACTGGGACTACACGGCGACGCAGCACATCATCCTCGCGGACCTCGTCATCGACGGGAAGCCGCGCAAGGTGCTGATGCAGGCCCCGAAGAACGGCTTCTTCTACGTGCTCGATCGCGTGACCGGTGAGCTCATCTCGGCGGACAAGTACGCCCCCGTCACGTGGGCGAGCAAGGTGGACCTCGCGACCGGGCGACCGGTCGAGACGGACGTGGCGAACTACAGCCGCGAGACGCGGATGATCGTCCCCGCGCCGTTCGGCGCGCACAACTGGCAGCCGATGGCGTTCAACCCGAAGACCGGGCTCGTCTACATCCCTGCGATGCAGCCGATGGGCATCTACACGCCGAACAAGGAATTCCTCGAGACGGGCAAGTACACCCGCCGCGACATGTTCTGGAACCCCGGCATCGACTGGAATACCTACGTCGACACCATCGGCGGCCTGCTGAAGCAGTTCGGCGGCGTGCTGCCGCCCGACCACGGCTATCTCAAGGCCTGGGACCCGCTGCAGAAGAAGACCGTCTGGGAGATCGAGCACCCGGCGTTCTGGAACGGCGGCCTGCTCACGACCGGCGGCAACCTGCTCTTCCAGGGGACGGGCGACGGCCGCTTCGTCGCCTACGCCGCCGATAGCGGCAAGATCCTGTGGGCGCAACCGACCATGATCGGCATCATCGCGCCGCCGATGACGTACGAGGTCGATGGCGAGCAGTACGTGGCGGTGATGGCGGGTTACGGTGGTGCGGGCGGCGTCACGGGCGGCGATCCGCGCACGATGGCCTCAGGCAAGTACGTCAACGACGGCTACGTGCTCGCGTTCAAGCTCGGCGGCCAGGCGCCGATGCCGCACGTCGCCGAGAAGAACGCGTCGATCCCGGAGCAGCCGCCGATCGACGCCACGCCGGCGCAGGTCGAGAACGGCAAGTACAAGTTCATGTCCACGTGCATGGTGTGCCACGGGGCGCTCGTGGTGTCGGGCGGCGTGACGCCGGACCTGCGCATGCTGCCGCCGGAGAAGCACGCGATCTTCAACCAGATCGTCTACGACGGGGTGATCCACGGCGCCGGCATGCCGAAGCTCGCCGACCTCCTGACCGAGCAGGACGTCCACGACATACACGCGTACGTCATCTCACGCGCGAACGAGGATCGCGCCGCGGCTGCGGCCGCGAAATAGGGGACGCTACCCTTTTCGGGGATGCGCGCTGCGAGCGCGCATTCCCGAAAAGGGTAGCGTCCCCTATCTCAGTTGTTCTTCGCGCCCTGCTTCACCCAGCGGCGGATCGTCTTGATCTCGTCCTCGGTGAGCGGGTTGGCGCCGCCGTGGGGCATCTTGATCGACGGGTCCACGCGTCCCTCGATCAGCATCACGAGCACGCTGGTCATCGGGTCGCCGGGCAGCACGACCGGCCCGAACTTGGTGCCCTTCATCAGCGAGTCGTAACCCTGGAGGTCGAAGCCGCTCGCCACGTAGCCCGGCTGCCCCGGGACGTGGCAGGACGCGCAGTGCTTCGCGAGGATCGGCGCGACGTCCTTCTGGTAGCTCGTTTCCTGGTGGTGCTTGCGCGCGCAACCCGCGCCCGCCGCGAGCGCCAGGGTCGCGACACCGAGCCACAATACCCTGCTCGTGCTCATCTCAGCCCCTCAACCTGGTCGTAAGTGGCGCAACGCTGTGCCGCCGCGGTCCGGACGGCAATCCGCTGTTCTACCTAGCGCCAGCGTTGCGGAAAGTGAGATTGATTCGTTCTCCGACCGGCGCTCGCGTCTTCGGCACGGCGTGCAGCCAGTGATGCTGCGTCGGCCCGGACATGAGCAACAGGCTGCCGTGCCCGAGCGGGAGTTCGAGTCTTGAGTCCTTGCGCCGGCGATGCCGCATGCAGAACCGCCGCGTCGCCCCGAGCGACACCGAGGCGATCACCGGGTCGCGCCCGAGCTCGGGCTCGTCGTCCGAGTGCCAGCCCATGCCGTCCCGACCGTCGCGATACAGGTTGAGCAGCACGGCGTTGAACGAATGCCCGGTGAGTTCAAGGAGGCGCGCGCGGATCGCCTCGAGTGGCGGCGTCCAGGGCAACGGATCGTGCGCCGTGCCCGAGTACGTGTAGCGCGCGTCCGGGTCGCCGTGCCACGCCACGAGGCGCGGTACGAGCCGGGGCCGGCCGAAGATCGTCACCTCTTCCTGCTGCCACTCGATGCCGCTGCGAAGCTCGTCGAATAGCCGCGAGGCCTCGCCGGGCTCGAAAGCGGCCGGCCAGAGCCTGACGTCCGCGTCTGATAGCGCGAAGCGCTGGCCCTCATTCCGTCCTGGCGACCTCTCATCCACCATCAGGCGGAGCCTAGCCCGCCTCCGACAGCGGTTGCGAGAGGGATGCGGCCGAGCAACCGCGGTGAGTCCCGGCGACTGGCAGCCCGGGCCGGGCGGGTCCACAATGATGCACTGCAACACGGACCTCTGGAGCAGTCCATGCCCAGCCTTCGCGCCCGCCTCACGAACGCCTTCCTGCGCCTCACGACCAAGTCGATGTGGCGACCCGGGCTCGACATCCAGAAGGTCCGCGCCCACGGCGCGAAGATGGATGCGCGGCTCGGGCGCAATGCGCCGCCCGTGGCGATCGAGGAAGTCGAGATCGACGGCGTGAAGGCCACGTGGTACGGCGAACCGGGCCTCACCGAGCGCGGCACGGTCCTCTACCTGCACGGCGGGGCGTGGTGCCTCCACTTCCCCAACATGTACCGGCGCCACGCAACGAACCTGTCGCGGCTGACCGGGATGCGCGTGCTGCTGCCGGATTACCGCCTGGCTCCGGAGCATCCCTTCCCGGCAGCGATCGACGACTGCCTCGCCGTCTACCGCTGGCTGGTCGAGCAGGGCCACGCGGCCCGGCCGCTCGCCGTGGCCGGCGATTCGGCGGGCGGCAGCCTCACGCTCGTGACGCTCATGCGGGCCCGAAATGCGATGCTGCCGATGCCCGGGTGCGCGGTGCTCCTCTCGCCATCCACGGACCTCACGCTCTCCGGCCCGTCGGCGAAGTACAACGCGGACGCCGACCCGATGTTCGCGGCCGGCGCGGCGGACCTGCTGCCTCCGCTCTACTGCGACGGCCAGGACCTGCGCAACCCGCTCATCTCGCCGCTGTTCGGCAACTGGGACGGGCTCCCGCCGCTACTCTTCCATGCGGGCTCGACGGAGATGCTGCTCGACGACTCGGTGCGGGCACACGATCGCGCCCTGCAGGCGGGCGTCACCGCGGAAATCGAGGTATGGCGCGACGTGCCGCACGTGTTCCAGGTGTTCGCCTGGCTGCCGGAGGCGAAGCTGGCCATGCGCAAGGTCGCGGACTTCATCGTGCAGCACGCGCAACCGGTGCAACGCGAGATGCCGATGATCACGAGCGAGCCGGCGGCCGTCGTCGTGGGAGTGGAAGCCGAAATCCGTCAGAGCGCATGACGGCGCGCGCCGGCGAGCGGTGCATCGACGGTGCTCAGGACCGCACGCGATCCCGCAGGAAGCCGGCCACTTCATCGAGCGCGCGATCGGCGTCCCGGAGCACGCCCGCGCCCGACTGGAACACGTGCCAGCGCCGCGGATAGACCGTGAGCCTCGCATCGACGCCGGCGGCGCGCAGCCTCTCGTACAGTCGCTCGGAATCGGAGAGCAGCACCTCATCGGTGCCGACCTGCACCAGCGTGGCCGGCAACCCGGCCAGGTCCGCGCGCACCGGCGAGGCTAGTGGCTCCGCGGGGTCCCTCCCCGCCAGGTAATGCCCGGCGCTCACGTCGAGCCACGCCGGCTCGATCATCGTCTCGCCGCGCGGCACCCCGCATCCGGCCCGCGGCGCTAGGTCGACCCAGGGCGAGAACGCGACCAGGGCCGCCGGAAATGGCCGTCCCAGCTCGCGCAATTTCAGCGCCGTCGCGAGCGCGAGCCCGCCGCCTGCGGAGTCGCCGGCGATCGCGATGTCGTGCGGCTCGTGACCCGCGTCGAGCAACCCGCGGTAGGCAGCGACGCCGTCCTCGATCGCCGCCGGGAACGGATGCTCGGGGGCAAGCCGGTAGTCCAGGGCGAAGACCCGCGACCGGCAACGCAAGGCGAGGTGCCCGGTGATCGCACGATGAGTGCGAGGCGACCCGACGCAGTACGCGCCGCCATGCAGGTAGAGCAGGACTTTTCGTCCGTCGGGCCCTCCCTGCCTCGGCGCGACCCACTCGCCTGGCACGCCGCCTGACGTGCCGGGCGCAAAGATCGCTCCCTTCGGTGCGAGCGTCAGCCTCGAGACCTTCTCCAGCCAGCGGCGCTGCTGCTCGATCGGCCGCGTGGCACGAAAGCCCGGCTGCAGGAGCGCCTTGAGCAGGAACCTGAGGAAAGCGGCGACGGCCCGCTCGCGAAGGCTTTCGCGAGCCTGGGACTCGGGGCCGGCTGGCATATTGGGGGGATCGGCGGGCCGCGCGCCGCGTCAGTCTTCGGCGTACTCGCCGTTGCCGATCACTTCGATCCGCGCCATGGCGACGCCCCGGCGCAGCATGCCGAGGACGCTGGCCGCGGCCTGCGAAAGATCGGCGATGCGGTGCCCGACGAACGGGCCGCGGTCGTTCACCGTCACCACCACGCTGCGGCCATTGCGCAGGTTGGTGACCCGCACCTTGGTCCCGAAGGGGAGGGTCGGGTGAGCCATGGTCAGCGCCTTCGAATCGAAGATCTCGCCGCTGGCGGTCGGGCGGTCGTGGAACCTGGCGCCGTACCAGGAGATCGAGCCCTCCTGGACGCCGGCACGGGCGACCCCGAACGGCAGCGCCAGGGCCAGCACGGCGAACGCCAGCAGGCTGCGACCGCGGGATCGCGGCCTCGGCTTGCGGACTCTATTGGCAGTGCGGTCGTGCATGGGTGTCGTCTTGCAGGGGCGCTGGCTTCGGGCCCGGAATCCGGGACCGGCCTTGGACAGGGCGCGCAGTCTACCACCGTCCCGCTGCCGAGGACAGCTGGACGCATCTGTAAAGTCTTTATAAACAGTGACTTATGTCTAGTTCCGCGTCACGGCGCGGGCTTTCGCCGCTTGAAGAACCAGATCAGCAGGGCGGCACCGGCAACGGACAGGACGAAGCTCAGGGCCATCCCGGCGTTCAGGAAACGACCGATGAAGCCGCCGAGGAACGACCCAGCGATGCCGAAACCAAAGGTCGCCGGCCAGCTCATCGGGTCGGGACCCGGCAGCAGCCAGCGGGCGAGCGCGCCGATCAGCAGCCCGTCCAGCACGAAAATCAGGATCAGGATTCCCAGTCCAACGCCCAATGCACCTGCGGTCGAGTCCATGTGTGCTCCCTTCTGTCATTAAGTATGTGTGCGCGGCCTGCAGGCAACCCTGGCCTGACCTGCCTTGCCGGGTGACTGCCTCCCCGATTGCCCAATCTATGCCCGCCCGCCGCGCCGTACCAGTCCTTCCAGCCTGGACAGGGTCCACGGGCCTTCCTGGCCGGGTCTTGTTGCACTGCATTGACGACGGCAAGCCCGCATGTCATATGCATTCCTGATCCACGATCCTGTCACCTCCGGCGTGGGGGAGTCCGGCTCTGCAACCGTGAGCCGGCGCCCTGCCGCGCCTACCGGTGACGCACATTGACCTGCAGGCCCGACCCGATGAGCACGACGCATCGCCCCGCCTCCACGCGCCCCGGCCCCCAGGGGCTCTATGACCCCCGGTTCGAGCACGACGCCTGTGGCGTCGGCTTCGTGGTCAACATCAAGGGCAGGAAATCGCACCGGATCCTCGAGCAGGCCATCCAGGTCCTGAAGAACCTCGACCACCGGGGTGCCTGCGGCGCCGAGGTCAACACGGGCGACGGCGCCGGCGTGCTCATCCAGATGCCGCACGCCTTCAACGAGGAGGTGTGCCGCAAGGCGCGCATCCCGCTGCCCGGCCCGGGCGAGTACGGCAGCGGCATCATCTTCCTGCCGCGCAACCCGACCCTGCGCCGCGCGGTCGAGCAGAAGTTCGAGCAGGTGGTGCAGTCGGAGGGCCAGCACGTCATCGGCTGGCGCACCGTGCCGACGGTGAACGGCATGCTCGGCGAGACGGCCCGCTCGTGCGAGCCGTTCATGCGCCAGGTGTTCATCCGCAGGGACCCGTCGATCGCGGACGACCTCGGTTTCGAGCGCAAGCTCTACGTGATCCGCAAGCGCGCCTACAACGAGATCCGCACCT
>VEPJ01000225.1 GCA_012026925.1 Gammaproteobacteria bacterium
CCTGCGTCGCGCTGATCTCGTATGCGCTCTTCGTGCAGTACGGGATGCACCTCGAGCCGTGTCCGCTCTGCATCCTGCAGCGCGTCTCCGTGATCAGTGCAGGCATCCTGTTCCTCCTCGCCGCGCTGCACGACCCGGGCGACCGTATCGCGCGCGCGTACGGGACGCTGATCGACGTCGCCGTGCTCGGCGGGATCCTCGTGGCCGCCCGTCACATCTGGATCATCGCCCAGCCGCCCGGGACGGTCGCCGAGTGCGGCGCGAGTCTCGAGTACATGATGGACGTGCTCCCCCTGCACGAGGTGCTCGCCAAGGTGCTGAAGGGCTCCGGCGAGTGCGCGAAGATCGACTGGCACTTCCTCGGGCTCAACATGCCGACCTGGGTGCTGATGTGCCTGGTCGGCGTCGGCCTCTGGGGCGTGCTGGTGAACTGGTTCGCGCCGCGCAACGCGGCCGCCTGAACGCTCGCCGAGGCGACACTGCCGGCTCGGGCATCGGGCGTCACGGACCTGTAACGGCAGAGGCTGCAAGACTGTAATACGACCCCGCAAGACTCGCTCCGGGATCCTGGAACGCACGGCGGATTCGCCGCCGTTCGCAACGCTTCAACCCGGAGGTCGAGATGTCTTTCAATGCAGCAGGTCGTCGGAACACCATTGCGTGCGCAGTCGCAGCGACGCTGAGCCTCGCAGGTCCAGTCGTCGCGAGGGCGGGAAGCCCGTCGAACGTCGTGCCGGCGAGCGTGGCGTCGGTGGAATTCATCGGCATGGCCGCGCCCGAGACCGCTCGGGAGCGGGCGAGCGCGTACACGCGCGCGGCGGTCAAGGTCACGTATCGCAACGGCGACAGCCGGACCTTCCCGCTTTCGTATCGCGAACTCGACGACACGGAGAGCACGTTCAACGGTGTGACGGTCGGTGACCTGTACGACCAGTACGGCAACGTCCTCCTCGACCCGGCGGGCAGGCCGCAGCGCTCGGAGTCGCCGGACGCGAACAGCCTGCTCGAGGTGCCGGGCGCCACGAGCGATGACCCATCCAAGCGGCGGCTGTTCCTGGTCACCCACCACGAGTACGACTGGCTCGACACGCTCGGCAACGACAACTACGGCAGGATGCCGATGACGATGAACCTCGCGACCATCGACCAGGACAAGAAGTCGGGTGCGATGAGCGTCGTCGCCGTGAAGAACGTCGATTTCTCGGGCATCCGCGGCCTCTGGATTCCATGCGCGGGCTCGCTGTCGCCGTGGAACACGCACCTCGGCAGCGAGGAGTACGAGCCGGATGCGCGCTGTGCGCTAGATCCGACGGACCCGGCCCATTCGTGCGCGAGCGGCGCCATCGGCCTCGATGCGATGAACCGCTACCTCGACCCGAGCGGCGCGACGCGGCCGGCGCGCGTCTACGACTACGGGATCGTGCCCGAAGTGGCGGTCGACCGTTTCGGCAATGCGACGGTCGAGGGCCATCGCGCGCTCGGGCGAATCTCGCGCGAGCTGGTGCAGGTCATGCCCGACGAGCGCACGGTCTACCAGGGCGACGATGGAACCTACAACGTGCTGACGATGTTCGTCGCGGATGCCCCGGCGCAGCTTTCCGCCGGCACGCTCTATGCCGCGAAGTGGGTCCAGACGAGCGCGCAGGATGGCGGCGCCGCCGACCTGCGCTGGATCCGTCTCGGTCACGCCAGTGACGCCCTGGTCTCGGCCATGGTCGACGGCGGCATCCGGTTCAGCGACATTTTTGCGGTCAAGGCTGCGGCGAACAAGGCCGCGTGCGAGAGCGAGCCCGGCTACCGCTACATCAAGGCCGGGCACAACACCGGCCTGGTCGAGTGCCTCAGGCTCAGGGACGGCATGCAGACGGCAGCCGCGTTCCTCGAGACGCGCCGTTACGCTGCCTACGTCGGTGCGACGGTCGAGTTCGAGAAGTTCGAAGGCGTCACCGTCAATGCGGCGGACAGGAAGGTCTACGTTGCGATGACGCGCGTGCGCAGCGGCATGGAAGACAAGGCGAGTGATCCGGCGAACGACATCCGGCTGCCGGTGAACGGAGCGGGCGTCGTCTACGAGATCGACCTGGCGGGCGGGCAGGCCGACACGGCCGGCGGCCAGATCGCCAGCAACTTCGTCGGCGTGGCGATGCGCGGCCTGGTGCTGGGCGAGACCATCCCGCAGGATGCGGCGGGCAATACGGCGAACGTCGGCAAGATCGCCAGCCCGGACAACCTCAAGTACTCGGAGAAGATGCGGACGCTCTTCATCGGCGAGGACAGCGGGCTGCACGTCAACAACTTCCTGTGGGCGTACAACGTGGACACGGGCAAGCTGTCGCGCATCCTGTCACTGCCGGCCGGGGCAGAGTCCACCGGCCTCCAGGTGCTCGACGACATGAACGGGTTCTCGTACGTGATGAGCAATTACCAGCACGCCGGGGACTTCACGTCCACGACCTCGGCCGCTTTGAAGGCGGAGCTGGCACCGTTGATCGACAAGTACAAGGCCGCGATCGGGTACCTCGGCGGCTTGCCGGCACTCAAGTAGCAGCGCATCGTCGACCGGGATGCCGGGGACGAGCCCCGGCATCTTCGGTCGGACGGTGGGTCGCCCTTATACTCGTCGGGAGATGACCAGGACGACCTCCCGGAACTCGGCTTACCGTCGTGAAGACGGAATCACCGTAATCGAGATCCGCCTCAGGGAACTCAGGCAGCTGTTCCATCATCTCGACCCGGCGCCGTTTCGCGAGAAGGACCTCGATCCCGCGGCCGAGTCCTACATCGAGGATGCGGTCCGGGAGCTCGGCCCCCGGCAGTCCTGCAAGCTGGTGATTCACCTGCCGGCGGCGGAGGCCGAGTCGGAAGCAGCCCGCACGCTCCCGGACGCGATTGCCCACTATTTCCAGTACCGCGCCCACCAGATGAGGGTCGACCTGCGCAGGTTGCTCGCGCGGGGCGTCGCGAGCCTCGCGATCGGCCTCGGATTCATGTTCGCGTGCCTGTCCCTGCGTCGCTGGCTGGCGGCCAGCGGTGGCAGCGACATGCTCGCGGAGGGGCTCCTGATCATCGGCTGGGTTGCGCTCTGGCGACCCATCGAGATCTTCCTGTATGACTGGTGGCCTATCCGGCGCCAGCAGGCGCGTTTCGAGTCCATCGCACGCATGCCAGTGCAGATCCGCACGGAGCCATAGCACACCGGATTCCGCTATGCTCCCGCTCCCCGTTCGTGCGAGCGGCAGGAGTAGCTGAACGATGTCCACGGAGCTCGACCGGCTGAGCGAGCACCTCGAGGAGGTGCAGGGCCTCCTCTCGCGCCGTCGCCTCGTGGAGAGCCTCGTGAGCCGCCAGGAGATGCCGCGGCACGGCCTCGTCGAGGCGCTGGTCCACAAGGAAAACATGGGCCAGTTGAGCCAGCTGGTCAACAGCCTGGACCCGGTCGAGGTCGCCCGCATCCTCGAGGCGCTGCCGTCCGAGGATCGCCTGTTGACCTGGGAGCTCATCCGCAAGGATCGCCTCGACAGCATCCTCCTGCTGCTGCTCGACGAGGTCCGCGAGGAGCTCGTGAATTCGTCGAGCCACCAGACCGAGAGGGCCGCCGTCAACGCGTTCGAGCTGCACGAGGGCCGATTGCGGCAGGTGACCGTGCGCACCCGCTCCGACCTCGCGCAGGCGAAGCCGATCTGGGTGGACCTCGTGGCCCCGTCCGCCGAGGTCCGTTTCTGGGTGGGCGAGCTGTTCGGTCTCGACCTCCCCGATCCCGAGAGGACCACGGATCTCGAGACGAGCGCGCGTTTCTACGTCGAGGACAACGGCGAGGTCCACCTGCACTCGGACTTCCTGCTCGAGTCCGATGGCAAGGCGCAGAACGTCGCCGTTGCCTTCATCCTGCACCGGGACATCCTCTTCTCGGTGCGCAAGGAGGAACTCCCGGTCTTCCGGTTGCAGCGCCTGCGAGCGCGAACGCAGCCGGGGTACGTGACGGAGGGCAAGGACGTCCTGCTCGACCTCTACGCGGCCGACGTCGAGTACTCGGCGGACGCGCTCGAGAACGTCTATTCGGAACTCGAGCAGAGCGGCAAACGGGTGCTCAACCCGGACGTCACGGACGACGCGGCGGCACAGATCCTCTCGGAGATCGCGCGGGGCGAGGACCTGAACGGGCGGATCCGCCGCAACGTGCTCGACACGCGCCGGGCCCTGTCGTTCCTGATTCGCGGCAAGTTCCTGTCGCCGGCACAGCAGGACGAGGCGCGGCAGACGCTGCGCGACATCGAGGCGATGGACGGGCACACGACGTTCCTGTTCGGGAAGATCAACTTCCTGATGGACGCGACGGTGGGCTTCATCAACATCAACCAGAACCGGCGCGTGTCCAAGCTGACCAGCCTGAGCGTGGTCTTCCTGCCGATCAACATCCTGGCCGGCATCGGCGGCATGTCCGAGTACACGATGATGGCCGGCAACTTCGACGTCAGCTGGCCGGTCGCCTACGGCGCATTCGTGGTCTGCGCCATCGCGATCGGATGGGGAACGTACCACGTGCTGAAGCTGGTCGAGGCGCGCGAGGCGAAGCGGCTCCTTCGGGCAAAGTCGGAGTCGGCGTGACGGGCAGGGCGAGGCTCGCGAGGAACTGGCGCGTCGCGGCTTCCCACGAGTGGGCGAGCGCGTGCGCGCGGCAACGCTCCGGATCCATGCCAAGCGCTGCCATGGCCGCGGCCCGCAGGTCCTCGTCGAGCACGCCGGTGACGCCCTGCAAGACGACGTCGATCGGGCCGGTCACGGGGTAGGCTGCCACCGGCACGCCACAGGCCATGGCCTCGAGGAGCACCAGTCCAAACGTGTCCGTACGGCTCGGGAAGACGAACACATCGGACGCCGCGACGTACGACGCGAGTTCCTCGCCGTAACGGAAACCGGCGTAGACGACATCCGGATAGCGGCGCACGAGGTCCGCCGCCGCCGGACCGTCGCCCACGACGAGCTTGGTCCCCGGCAGGTCGAGACGAAGAAAGTCCTCGACGCCCTTCTCGACGGCGACCCGTCCGAAATACAGCCAGACCGGGCGCGGCAGGTCGAGAAACGCCTTGTCTCGCGGCCGGAAGAGGTCCGTGTCCACGCCACGGCCCCACAGGGTCAGGTTGCGGAAGCCCCGCTGGTCCAGTCGTTCCATCATCGAAGGCGTCGTGACGAGCGTGCGCGTCGCACGACCGTGGAACCACCGGACGGCCGCGTAACCGACCGACAGCGGCACGGGGAACCGGGCCCGAACGTACTCCGGGAACTGGGTGTGATACGCGGTCGTGAACGGGCGACCCCGGCGCACGCACCAGTTGCGCGCAGCCAGTCCAAGCGGCCCCTCGGTGGCCACGTGAACGGCGTCGGGAACGAGCTCGTCGAGCCGTCGCCCGACACGGCGGCCGGCGAACAGCGCGAGCCGGACCTCGGGGTAGGTGGGGCAGGGCACGGTGCGGAAATCGGCCGGACAGATGACCGAGACTTCGTGTCCCGCCTTGCGCAACTCGTCGATGGTGTGGCCGAGCGTCCGGACGACACCGTTCACCTGCGGGAGCCAGGCGTCCGTGACGAGGGCCAGCTTCATGCGGCCGGCTCCAGCGCGACGGCATCCTCGAACAGCGGCAATGCCTGCGACCCGACGAGCACTTCCGCGGTCTCGGTCCAGCGCAGCAGGCTGAACCGCCCCTGGAAGTCCTCGACCAGCGCGGTGCAACTCTCGACCCAGTCGCCGTCGTTGCAGTAAGTGATTCCGTCGATGTCGGTGATCTCGGCGCGATGGATGTGCCCGCAGATGACGCCGTTCACCTCGCGACGGCGCGCCTCGGTCGCGAGCGCGCGCTCGAAGTTCGCCACGTACCGGACCGCGTTCTTGACCTTGTGCTTGAGGAAGGCCGCGACCGACCAGTACGGAAACCCGAAGGTCTTGCGGATCGCGTTGACGTAGCGGTTGATCGTGAGTGCCGCGGAGTACGCACGGCTCCCAAGCGACTCGAGCAACGGGCTCGCCCGTACGATGCCGTCGAATTCGTCGCCGTGCATCACGAGGAAGCGCCGGCCGTCGGCCGTCTCGTGCACGGCCATGAGCCGGATCTCGACGTTGCCCATGACGAGGCCGTCGTGGTCGCGGAACGGGCGGTCGTGGTTCCCCGGCACGTAGACGACCCGCGTCCCGTGCTTCGCTTTGCCGAGAATCGTGCGGATGACGTCGTTGTGGGCCTGGGGCCAGTAGAAGGTGCGGGTCAGGCTCCAGACGTCGATGATGTCGCCGACGAGGTAGATCTGCTGGCACTCCACGCGGCGCAGGAAATCGAGCAGGAACTCCGCACGGCAGCCCTTGAATCCAAGATGAATGTCGGAAATGAAGACGGTTCGGACACGCAGGCTCGGTCGCAGCGCCGTCTTCATGTCCATGAGGATTGGTCCCCTGTGGCTTCGCTGACTGGGAAGCCTGCCCGGGCCGGATGACGGCGACGTGAAATTTCAAAGACGGGACAGTGATGTGCGGGAGGCGCCTCAGATCTCGGAAACGGAGAGCCGCCGCAGGAGCGCCATGCGCTTGTCGTGGTGCTCTTCCATGCGCTCGAGAATGTCCGCGAGGAATTCCACGGTGCTCACGACTTTCGGTCCCTTGTTCAGCATCACGCACTCGGCGCGGCTGCTCATGACTGCATCGCTGACCTCCGCGCGGGTCGGGGCGCCGCCCTTCGCGAGACCTTCGAGGACCTGGGTCGCCCAGACGACTGGGACGTGCGCGGCCTCGCAGAGCCAGAGGATTTCCTCCTGCACCTCGGACAGCCGCTCGAACCCCACTTCCACGGCAAGGTCCCCGCGCGCCACCATGACCCCGACCGGCGCGGTGCGCAGGCCCGCGAGGAGGATCCGCGGCAGGTTGCGGAACGCGGTCGCATTCTCGATCTTGAGGATGATCCCGAGGTGCCCGGCACCGAATTCGCGCAGCTTCTGCGCCAGCGTCAGGACGTCCTGCGGGTTGCGCACGAAGGAGAGCGCAACGATGTCGGCAAAACGGGTGGCTTCCCGCAGGTCGTCCAGGTCCTTGTCCGTCAGTGCGTCGAGCCCGAGTTCCGTGTCGGGAAAGTTGATGCCTTTCTCCGCTCGCAGCCTGCCGCCGGCTGGCGGAACCTGCGTCACCTCCATCTCGATCCGCGCGCCGTCGTTGCTCCGGACGCTGCCGCCGATCTTGCCATCGTCGAGCCACACCCGGTCGCCGACGCGCACGCGTGCGAAGGCGGCGGGCAGCGTGCAGTGGATATGCGCGGGCGCGATGACTCGGCCGGTGGCGTCGCGGCTCGCCGGACGGCCCGGGGTCGCGTCGCGGGTGAGCACCAGCGTCTCGCCGACGGAGAGCGGGATCGGGGCCGTGATCCCCGGAAGATCCCCGATCTCGAATTCGCCGACCAGTTCGCCGTCGCGGACCGCTTCCAGCCGTTCGCCCGTGGCCGCGTAGATGGTCCTGTCGGTCTGTGCGATCGCGGATCGGCCGGAGCGCTCGACGACCAGCAGGCTCCGGTGACGCCCCCGCAGGTCGGTGACGTGCAGCGTGTCGCGTGATCGGAGCAGTCGGAGCGGTCCGCTCGCGATCGGCAGGACCGCGGACAATCCCGCGGGAGGCGCCTCCGGATTGCCCGCCGGCGTCAACCAGACCCTTGCCGGGTGCATGATCCGTCCCGTCGCATCGCGCTTCGGCTTGATCCGGACGAAGTGGCCCAACGCTTCGAGAGGCCCGGTGCGGAGCTTGGGACCGCCCAGGTCGGCCTGGATCGCACAGGAGCGCCCGACGACCTGCTCTGCGGCGCGCAGCTTCTCGGCCATCCTGCGCCACGTCGCAGGGTCGTCGTGCGCGCAATTGATGCGCATCAGGTCCATGCCCGCGCGCAGGAGGTCCTCGATGAGCCGCGGGTCGTCGGCCGCCGTACCGGGCATCGTCACCATGATGCGTACCGAGCGGTGTCGGGGTGTCGGCCCCAGCAGCCGTCGGGCGTGGTCGCGGAGCAGCAGCGGACCGCTGCGGGCGTCCACCGGCGGATGCGGCTGCTCGACCTGGGGTTGTCCGGCCAGCGCCTCGAGGTTGGCGATTACGGCATTCAGCGTCGCCAGCACGTGGGACTCGAGCACGCCCAGCGACGACAGGCCGAGCGAGTGCAGGTCCTGCTGCAGGCTGCGGATATCCCGCTGGCGGACGCTGAGATAGTGGAGGAGGTTGCGCGCGCTGTTGCGGTGGTGCGGATCGACCGCCTCGGCCGCATCGGCGTGCTCGACCTCGAAGGCGAGCGCCTGGTCACGGAGTTCGCGCAGCCCTGCGAGCGTGCGCTGGATGAGCCGGTCGGTGGCCATGAGGAGAAGGGCTGAAGCTGGCCCCCCAGCCTACGTCGGCATCATTACCGAATTGTTTCGTCAGCCGAGCAGTCGCTCCATCACCCGTTCATAGACGCGGCTCAGGAGCTCGACGTCCGCGACGCGGACGCACTCGTTCACCTTGTGGATCGTCGCGTTGCCGACGCCGACCTCGACGACCTGCGCGCCGGTCGGCGCGATGAAGCGTCCATCGGAGGTGCCGCCGGTCGTCGAGAACGCGGGCCGGATTCCCGTGACGTCGTGCACGGCGCCGGACACCGCCTCGGTCAGGACGCCGGGTTGCGTGAGGAAGGGCAGGCCCGAGACGAACCACTCGAGCGTGTAGTTGAGCCGGTGGCGGTCGAGCAGCTCGATCACCGCGCGCTGCAGCGACTCGACGGTCTGCTCGGTGGAGAACCGGAGGTTGAACCGGGCCTTGAGCTCGCCCGGGATGACGTTCGGTGCGCCCGTGCCGGCCGAGAAGTTCGACACCTGGAAGGACGTCGGCTGGAAGAACTCGTTGCCTTCGTCCCAGTGCCGCGACACCAGCTCCGCGAGGGCCGGCGCAAAGCGATGGACGGGGTTGTCCGCGAGGTGCGGGTAGGCGATGTGCCCCTGCACGCCGTGCACGGTCAGGCGGCCCGAGAGCGAGCCGCGGCGTCCGATCTTGATCGTGTCGCCGAGGCGCTCGTGGCTGGTCGGTTCGCCGACGACGCAGAGGTCGATCTTCTCGCCGCGCGCCGAGAGGACTTCCATGACGCGCCGGGTGCCGTCGACGGACGGGCCTTCCTCGTCGCTCGTGAGCAGGTAGGCGAGGGTGCCGGCGTGGCCGGGGTGCCTCGCGATGAAACGCTCGGTCGCGGTCACCATGGCCGCGAGGCCGCTCTTCATGTCGGCCGAGCCGCGGCCGTAGAGGACACCGTCGCGCACCACGGGCTCGAACGGGTCCGTCTGCCACTCCTCCCTCGGGCCCGTGGGCACGACATCGGTATGGCCGGCGAAGCAAAGGACGGGATGGCCCGTGCCTCGCTTCGACCAGAGGTTCGCCACCGGCCCGAAGCCGAGGCGCTCGTTCGTGAACCCGAGCCTCTCGAGGCGGGCGGCGATGACGTCGAGGCAACCGTGGTCCTCGGGGCTGACGGACGGCCGGCGCAGCAGGTCCGCGGTCAATTCGAGCGTGGGTGACATGGATCCGTAATGTGCTTGCGGTAGGAGTCGACCGCGCGCCGGTCGAGGCCGGCGGGGCTCGGGGTGTATAGCGGAGCCGGCCCCGGCAGACAAGACGCATGTGACGCGTGGCCTTTGTAACACTCCTGTCACATGCCGCGCTCATCCTTCTCGCGGCGAAGTCCCCGCCCCAGGCTGCGGGGGGTCGGGCGTGGGCGTAATCCCGCGTCCTGTTCGCCGGCGATGAACGCGATTGCGGTCATCATCCGCCGTCACTAAGGTAAGGAGATCGGCCGGTGCGCGTCATGACAGCCGTCACTCCGGACGACGAAGTCTTGGTTCCATTCAAGCAGGGTGCACCGATGCAAGGCGACACCAGGGCCGAACGGGTTGGCGCTCCGTCGCTCTCGATCACGCTCGAGGAGCGCAAGCAGGTCCGGGCGAACGCCCCGAAGGCGAAGGCCGAGAGCCTGAACTTCTGGTACGGCGCGAACCACGCGCTCAAGAACATCAACCTGACGATCCCGGAGAACCAGGTCACGGCGCTGATCGGGCCGTCGGGCTGCGGCAAGAGCACGTTCCTGCGCTGCTTCAACCGCATGCACGACCTGCAGCCCGACACGAAGTACCAGGGCACGATCATGCTCCGGCCCGACGACGTGAACCTCATCGGCCCGGACACGGACCCTATCGAGGTGCGGATGCGCATCGGCATGGTGTTCCAGAAGCCGAATCCGTTCCCGAAGACGGTGTTCGAGAACATCGCCTACGGACTGCGCCTGCGCGGGATCCGGAACCGGACCGAACTCTCCGAAAGGGTCGAGAAGGCCCTGCGTGGCGCGGCGATCTGGGACGAGGTCAAGGACCGCCTGAACGACTCGGCGCTCGCGCTCTCGGGCGGGCAGATGCAGCGCCTCTGCATCGCGCGAGCACTGGCGACGGAACCGGAGATCCTGCTGTTCGACGAGCCGACCTCCGCGCTCGACCCGATCGCCACCGCGAAGATCGAGGAGCTCATCACCGAGCTGCGGTCGCGCGTGACGGTCCTGATCGTGACCCACAACATGCAGCAGGCGGCGCGGGTGTCGGATTTCACGGCGTTCATGTACCTCGGCGAGCTGGTCGAGGTGGATGCGACGTCGAAGATCTTCACGAACCCCGGCAAGAAGGCGACCGAGGACTACATCACCGGTCGCTACGGCTGACGGAGCGGGCATGACGCAGCACGGCGTCGACCCGATCGAAGGACACACGCTGAAGGCGGTCGAACAGACGCTGCTCGGCCTGCGGATGCACGCGGTCGAGATGGGCGGTCTCGTGATCGACCAGGTGGGCGCTGCCATCAGTGCGCTGCTCGAGCGCGATTCGAATCTCGCGCAGCTGGTGCTGTCGCGCGAGTCGATCGTGAACAGTTACGACGGCCAGCTCGACCGGGACAGCCTGACGTACATCGCGCTGCAGCAGCCCGTGGCGAACGACCTGCGGACGGCCCGGGCCATCGCGCGCGTCGGCCTCGAACTCGAGCGGGTCGGGGACGAGTCGAAGAAGATCGCGCGCTTCGCGATGCAGATCGGCGCCGTCTCCCCAGGCGATCCGGTGGTGGCGGTGGCGCGCTACCTCAGGCACATGGCCGACCTGTCGATATCGATGCTGCGCAGCGCGGTGCGCGCCCTCGACGAGGGCAGCGCGGGCATGGCCCGGGACGTGCTGGCGCGCGACAGGGAACTCGACCGGGAGTACGCGACGGCGCTCCGGCAGCTGATGTCTTACGTCATGCAGGACCACCAGTTCCTGAAGCCCACGATCGACACGATGTTCGCGCTGAAGGGCCTCGAGCGCATCGGCGACCACGCGAAGAACGTCGCGGAACAGGTCCTCTACATGGTCGAGGGCGTGGATGCGCGACACAGGGCGCCGGACGTGCCGGCGTGACTGTGAGAAAGGGACAGTCCCCTGCGGGGACAGGCCCTAGATCGCTCCGCGCAGCAGCTCGTTGATTCCCACCTTGGCGCGGGTCTGCGCGTCCACGCGTTTGACGATGACGGCGCAGTAGAGGCTGTACTTGCCGTTGGCGGCCGGCAGGTTGCCTGAGACGACGACGGCGCCCGCGGGCACGCGTCCGTAGATGACCTCGTCGCGCTCGCGGTCGTAGATGCGGGTGCTCTGGCCGATGAAGACGCCCATGGAGATCACGGCACCTTCCTCGACGATCACGCCCTCGACCACCTCGGAGCGGGCGCCGATGAAGCAGTGGTCCTCGATGATCGTCGGGTTGGCCTGCCGCGGCTCGAGCACGCCG
>VEPJ01000122.1:0-4558 GCA_012026925.1 Gammaproteobacteria bacterium
TTTTTGTGCCACTGTTTTGCGCGGGCCCGGGCGCCTCGTTACGATGACGGGACCCGCATGCTCAAGCGCTTCCTCCGCGACCTCGCCGACCGATTCGACCGGCTCACGCTGCCCCTGACATCGAGCAGCGGCCTGCTCGCATCCGTCCACTACCTCTTCCTGAGCCGCCGCTTCCGACGCGAGCACCGAGCCGTGCTTGCTGGCCGTCTCGCGTACGAGCGCGGCCTCGGCACGCCGCTCAAGAGCAGCCCGCTGCTCCGGCGCAACATCCATCGCCTCGAGAAGGGCCTCGTGATGCAGCCGCGGCAGCCGGTGTTCGCCGAGGACTACATCGAGGAGACCGTGGCTGAACTGGCCCGGTTGGGCCTCGCGGGCGGGCTCGATCCGGTCGAAGCGAAGTGGGCCGCGGACGTGCTGGCGGACTATTTCCGCGTGGTAGCCGAGACGGCGCCGATTGCGCGCGCACGATCGCTATTCGACGCGCTGACCCTGCCGAAGGACACAGGGACTGAAGCTGCGGCGATACCGCGGCCGCGCGAGCAGGGCGTGAAGTCGTCGGTGTCGTACGACGAGTTCCTCGCACTGTGTCATCAGCGCCGTTCCGTACGCTGGTTCGAGCAGCGGCCCGTGCCTCGGGAGCTCGTGCTGAAGGCGATGGATGCGGCGGCCCAGGCCCCGAGCGCCTGCAATCGCCAGCCGTTTCTTTTCCGCTATTTCGACCGCCCCGAGGACGCGCGGCGCATCGCGAGCGTCGCCATGGGAACGACCGGTTACGCGCAGAACGTGCCGGCGCTGGTGGTGCTGCTCGGAGACCTCGGCTGCTATCCGGAGGAGCGCGACCGCCACGTTCCCTACATCGACGCGTCGCTCGCGGCCATGCAGTTCATGCTGGCGCTGGAGACGTTGGGCCTCGCGTCCTGCCCGATCAATTGGCCCGACATCGAGTATCGCGAGCGCGAGATGGCGGCAGCGCTCGAGCTGCCGTGGCACCTGCGCCCGGTGATGCTGATCGCGCTCGGATACCCCGATCCGCGCGGCGGCGTGCCGTTCTCCGCCAAGAAGCCGAGCGCGTCGCTGCTCAGGACGAGCAACGACTACACGCCCTGATGGCGCAGCCGGAATCGCGACCGCAAGCGTCGATCCTGCGGCAGGTCGCGGCCAACGGCGGCTGGTGGCTGGCCGAGCGGTTCGGGCTGCTCGCACTGACGCTCCTGACCAGTATCGTCGTCGTGCGCGCGCTCGGGCCGTCGGCGTACGGTGAGCTGAGCTACGTCCTCGCGCTCACGGGACTGCTGGCGCCGCTCGCGCAGTTCGGCGTGAGTGGATTGGTCGCTCGCGCGCTCCTCGAGCGCCCGGGCGACGATGCGGCGGTCCTGCGCGCGGCGCTCGTGATGCGACTGGCTGGCTGCGCCGTCGCATTCCTGGTCGGGCTCGGCTGGTGGGCATGGTTCGAGTCGCAGCCCGCTACGCGCTGGGTCGTGCTGGTGCTGCTCGCGGCACAGTTTGCGACCGCCTTCCAGGTCGTCGAGTTCTGGTTCCAGGTGCAGTACAAGGCGGCCGAGCTGGTGCCGTGGCGGACGGGCGTCAACGTGCTGGCCGCGCTGCTCAAGATGGCCGTGGCTGCGGCCACCCACGATCCGGTCCTGGTCGCGGTCGTCTTCGCCATCGAGTACCTGCTCGGGGGCGCGGCTTCGCTCCTGGCCTTGCGGCGCGCCGGTGGGATGTGGGTGCGCCCCGGCCGCTCGCCTGAATGGACGCGCTGGTTCGCCCGTAGATCGCCGTGGCTGCTCGCGTCGGGGGTGGCGGAGGTCATCTACCTCCGCATCGACATCGTGCTCCTGGAGCGCCTGCGGGGCGTCCAGGAAGCCGGTATCTACGCGGTGGCCGCGCGCCTGTCGGAGGTCTGGTACATGGTCCCGGTGGCGCTCATGGGGGCGGTGTTCCCGGCACTCTGGAGCCGCCGGGACGATCCTCGGGCCTACGAGCGCAGCCTCCAGGGCTCGCTGGACGCCCTGTGCGCGCTTGCCCTGGGGCTCGCCGTGTTCATGCAGTTCGCCGGGCGGCCGCTCGTGGAGTTCCTGTTCGGTGCCCGCTTCTCCGCCTCGACGACCGTGCTCCAGATCCACATCTGGGCAGGCGTCTTCATCTTCATGCGCGCGCTGCTTAGCCGCTGGCTGCTGGCCGAGGACCTGTTGCGGTTCTCGCTCGTGACGCACGTCGCCGGCGCGGTGATCAACGTCGTGCTGAACTTCATGCTGATACCGGCCCACGGCGCCGCAGGGGCCGCCATCGCGACGGTCATTTCCTACGCGAGTGCGGGCTGGCTCGCGCTGTTCCTCTCGGCACGCACGCGACCCATGGGGTGGATGATGGCCCGCTCGCTGCTCCTGCCGCTGCGCTGGGGCGACCTCGCCGATTACGCGCGTCGTGTCCGGTCCGGATTGCACAGCCCGGGGGCTACCCCGTGACGGATCCTGCAGCGATGCAAGGGCGCGGTCCCGAGACGGGAGAGGAGGGTCGCCCGCTCGTCTCCGTAGTGCTGCCGGTGCACGACGGCGAGAAATATCTCGCTGCCGCGATGCAGAGCATCCTGCGGCAGACCTACCGCCACCTGGAACTCATCGTGATCGACGACGGCTCCACCGACTCGAGCGCCGCGATCGCCGCGTCCTTCGGGGACCCTCGCGTGGTGCTGGTGCGGAACGAGCGCAACCTGGGCCTCGTGCCGACCCTGAACAAGGGACTCGATCTCGCGCGCGGCGAACTCGTGGCCCGCATGGATGCCGACGACGTGGCCGATCCGCGCCGCATCGAGGCACAGGTGACGCGGTTCCTGGGCGACCCCGGGCTCGTGGCGCGCGGGACCGCAATGCAATACATCGACGCCGCGGGCCGCGTGCTCGATTCGCCGCGCAGGCTTGCACTGCGTCCGGCAGTGGTTCGATGGCGACTCCTGCGCGGCACCTGCGTGTACCACCCGACGCTGATGCTGCACCGGGCACGAGCCGGCACGGACGCGCGCTATTCGCCCGAGTTCGTGCATGCCGAGGATTACGAGCTGCTGCTCAGGCTGAGCCGCTGGCACGACCTAGACAACCTTCCGGAGCCCCTCCTGTCCCAGCGACTGCACGAGCAGTCGGTCAGCACCCGCTTTCGCGAGGAGCAGGTCACGTCCGCCGCCCGTGCGCTGGTGGCGCACGTGCGCGATCGCTACGGGTTCGAATTCGACGCTGAGCAGGCCAAGGTCCTGCTGGAGCCGCGCCGCTACTTCGATGAGGCGAGCGGCGAGACTGCGTCGCCCGTCGGCCTGCTCGCGGAACTGGAGCGCCGCTTCCTCGCGATCGAGCGCGGGATCTCGAGCGACGACCGCAGCGCCGTGCGGCGCGACGTCGCGTTCTTCCTGTGGAAGCTCGCCGCGATCGCGATGGGCGACTGGACGGGTGGGGCCTGCCTCGGGCGTCGCGCCGCGACACTCGCTGCCTGTGCCTCGGGATTGCTTCGGCGGCCGCGCGCCGCGCTTGCCGCGCTAACGTGGCGGTAGGATCGCAGCCATCCGGTCCGGCGACCAGCGCCATCGACGGTAGCGCTCCGCGACGCCGCGCAGCGCCGGTACGTTCGACGTCACGAGGTAACGCAGGGTGCGGCGCCAGGTGCGCGGCGTCATGAATCGAGCCGCGGCGCCGAGTTGCATGCGACGTTGCTCGATCATGTAGAGCTCGAGTTCCTGGCTCGCAAGCTGGGCGGAGTTCATGCGCGAACGGTGCTTGTCGATGTAGCGCCGGGCACCTTCGGCGCCGCGCTGCGTGATGCGCACGGTGCCCGCCTCGACGTGCTGCAGGTACGAGGGCTCGCCGATCCGGCGGGCCGGGCCGTAGCGCTCGATCAATCGAGTCCACAGGTCGTAGTCCTGCCACGCCGGCATGGACTCGTCGAAGAGGCCGACTTCGTGGACGCGGGACAGCAAGGTCAGGACCTGCGTCCCGGCCTGGTCGCCGTACAGTTCGTCGTCGAGCGTGATCACGGCATCGGTGGTGCGGGACGGCCGGATCCACGTGCCGGAATGCAGGAGAGCCCCGCTGCAGACGAAGGCATGGCGTTCCTCGAAACCGCGCAGCAGGGACGAGACGCGTTGCGGCAGCATCTGGTCGTCGTCGTCCAGTCCGGTCACGAAGCGGCCGCTCGCGTTCTTCAGCGCGACGTTGCGTGCCGCCGGAGCGCCGCCGCGAGCCGGCTGCCGGAAGACGCGCACCCGCGAATCGCGGGTCGCAATCTGCGCCAGCACATCGGGTGTCTCGTCCGTCGAAGCATCGTCGACGACCAGCAGCTCGAGATCCGCGTGGTCCTGCCCCAGGACGGAGTCGATCGCGCGCGGCACGAGCCGCGCCCGGTTGCACGTCGGCAGGTACACCGAAACGAGCGGGCCCGCGGTCACAGCAGGACTCTCAAGCCGAGCGGCCGTCGCCGAGGATCCCGAAGACGCGGTCCCACATCGCCGCGGTCCTGGCCTCGAGCCCGGGCCGCGCCGCCGCGAGGCGTCCCGCGATTGCATCGCGGGCGG
>VEPJ01000122.1:4602-11833 GCA_012026925.1 Gammaproteobacteria bacterium
ACGCGGGCCCACATCGCGGCGGGCCTGTCCTCGTGCGCGGGCCGCGCCGCCGCGAGGCGTCCCGCGATTGCATCGCGGGCGGCCACGAGTCTCTCGACGGCAACGGCCGCGGCACCCTCGTCGCAGGCAGTGAGCAGGTCCTCGCCTACGCCGAAGTCGTTGAAGAGCGCGGCGTACTTGTGGCTCCACGCCGTACCGAGACAAGGCACGCCCTGCACGAGCGCATTCACGCAGCCGTGATAGCGCGAGCAGACGACCACACCTGCGCCGCCGACGATGCCTTTCAGCGCGCGCGGGTCCGCTTCGGTAATGACCTCGCCAGTCCGGGCGGCCTCGCGCAGGGACTCGCACAGCGCGGCGTCCGACGCACCTTCGTGATTGAGCACGCGTGGCGTGAAACCGAGGGCCGCGAAACGGTTCGCGATGGAGGCGAGGAGCGGAACGTATCCATGGGTCCACGCCTCGTCAGGATTGCGATCGCCGACCATCTCGGCATTGGGAACGATCAGGGCGGTGCGACGGTCCACGCCCCGGCGGCCGGCCGCTTCCGGCGTTCCCGCCACGTCGACCGTGAAGTCGGGATACACGGCCAGGCGCTCGCCGAGGTTGCCGGCAAGTTCCTGGATGTAGTCGCGCGACTCGATTTCGCGCGCGCACACCAGGGCTGCGGACCGCAGCGCCCGGCCGAAGGCGTGCGCGGGCCCGGTCTCGTCGAACGGCCCGAACGACTGCGGCAGGAAGACGTACGGCTTGCCGTGACTCGCGAGCCGCTCTATCTCTCGAGCCGTGGATGCGAGAGCCGAATGATCCCAGGCGGCACCGTAGGCGAACCCCGACGCATCGAGCACGGCATCCACGTCCGATTCCGTCACGACGCCGTGGCGCCGCCCGAGTTCCCTGATGCGGCGGGGCAGTCGATAGCTGAGCGCATCGACGTCGAGCGGCGCTCCCGGCATGCGCAGCCGCTGCCACGCGCCGGCCTCGATGACCTGACGGAACGGCGCATTCGGCCCCGGCGCCAGCGCGACCTCGGCCGCGGGGTACTGACGCTGCAGGCGATCGAGGATCGCCTGCAGCATGAGCGCCGCCCCCTTGTTGACGAACTGGACGCCCTTGACCTCGATCAGCATGGGCGTCGTGTCCGTCGCAGCGGGCGATCAGCCGAGCGCCTTCTCCAGCTCCGGCACGATCGCGAACAGGTCGCCGACGATGCCGACGTCCGCGGACTCGAAGATCGGCGCCTCGCCGTCCTTGTTGATCGCGACGATCGTGCGCGCGTCCTTGATGCCGGTCATGTGCTGGATCGCGCCCGAAATGCCGATCGCGAAGTAGAGCTCCGGCGCGATGATCTTGCCGGTCTGGCCGATCTGCAGGTCGTTCGGGACGTAACCCGCGTCGACGGCGGCTCGCGACGCACCCACCGCCGCGCCGATCTTGTCGGCAAAGCTGTAGATGATCTTGAAGCCGTCGGCGCTGCCGAGCGCGCGGCCGCCTGCGACGACGCGTGCCGCCGTCTGCAGGTCCGGACGACCGGTCGTGGCGCCGGAACGCGAGACGAAGCGCGTGTGCGTCGGGACGGCGACGCCCGGATCGGCCTTCACCACGCTCGCACCGCCGCCCATGGCGGCGGCCTCGAACGAGGCGACGCGGACCGTGGCGACGACCTTCGCGTCGGCCGGCACTTCGACCGTGAGCACCGCGTTACCCGCGTAGATCGGGCGCTTGAAGCTGTGCGCGCCTTCGACCGCCATGATGTCGCTCACCTGGCCGACGCCGAGCAGCGCGGCGACGCGCGGCATGAGGTCCTTGCCGAAGGTGGTCGACGGCCCGAACACGTGCGTGTAATCGGCGGCGAGCTTCGCCACCTGGGGCGCCAGCACGGCCGCGATCGGTTCCTTGTTGGCGGCATCGTCCACCGCGATGACCTTGCCGACGCCGGCGATGGCCGCGGCCTGCGACGCGACGGCCGCCGAATCAGCGGCAAGGACCAGCACGTCCACCGATGCGCCCGGGATCTTGGCGGCGCAGGTCACGCACTTGTGCGTGCTCGGGTTGAGCTTCGCGCCGTCATGCTCTGCAACGATCAGGATCTTGCTCATCACACCAACCCCTTCTTCTTGAGCACGTCCACGAGCTCAGCCACGTCCTTGACCATGATGCCTTTCTGGCGCTGCGGCGGCGGCTCTACCTTGACCGACTTGAACGCCGGCGCATCGCTCACGCCGAAGTCGCCGAGGGCCATCGTGTCGAGCGGCTTCTTCTTGGCCTTCATGATGTCGGGCAGCTTCACGTAGCGCGGCTCGTTCAGGCGCAGGTCCACGCTGAGGACGGCGGGCAGGTCCACCTCGAGCACCTCGATGCCCGCATCCACCTCGCGGTTCACGGTGACCTTGCCGTCCGCGAGCTCGACCTTCGAACACGACGTAGCCTGCGGACGGTCCCACAGCGCGGAGAGCATCTGCGCGGTCTGGCCGTTGTCGTCGTCGATCGCCTGCTTGCCGAGCAGCACGAGGAACGGCTGCTCCTTGTCGATCAGCTTGCGGAAGATCTTCGCGACCGACAGCGGCTCGACGAGCGCGTCCGTCTGCACCAGGATCGCGCGGTCCGCGCCCATCGCGAGCGCCGTGCGCAGCTGCTGCTGGGTGTCCGCCGGGCCGATGCTGACGGCCAGCACCTCGTCGGCGAGACCTTTTTCCTTGATGCGCAGTGCCTCTTCGAGCGCAATCTCGTCGAAGGGGTTGATGCTCATCTTGACCCCTTCGGTCACCACGCCGGAATTGTCCGGCTTGACGCGGATGCGGACGTTGTAGTCCACCACGCGTTTGACGCCAACCATGATTCTGCGCACGCGCCTGACTCCTCTAGCCGATTAACTGGGTGAATATACCTTGCGGTGCAGCATCATATCAGCCCGAGGGCCGTGAGCCGCTCGATCACCTGGCGCTGCGTGGACAGGAAGTGGCTGCGGTCCGGGACCTTGTGGGAGCCGTCCGGGGCGAGCAGCGTGTTCGGCGGGTAGATGGCGGCGCCCGTGTAGACCGACGCAAAGAGCTCCAGCCTCTGCCGGGACAGGAGGTTGCCCATTCCCGGCCGGCGACGGTACCGGCGGAGCGCGGCGAGGTCGATCTCGGCGCAGGCGACCGAACTCTCCCCGAAGCCGGCCTGGGCGCGGACCTCACCGAGGAAATCCACTATTTTCGACATGCCATCCGTAGAGTTAGGCGGCAGGTCCACGTCGATCATGCCTGCCGTGTTCGCCGAGACCACGTAGGCGAGGTTCTCGATCGCCCGGGCCCGCTTGGCGACGTCCTTCGGCGTGAGCGTCGTGCTGCCCACCTCGCCGGTGGAATGCAGCAGGACCTCGGCGCCGCGCAGCGCGAGTGCGCGCGCGATCTCCGGGTACAGGATTTCCTCGGACGCGATCGCGCCGAGCCGCCCGATGCTGGTGTTGGCCACCGGGAACACGCCGTCGAGTCCGTAGAGATCGAGGTAACGATCCCACAGGTCGTGCGGCGTGGGGGCGAACATCGAGATGAGGCGCCGGTAGCGCAGCACGACTTGCCCCGACGGGTCGATGACGAAGCTCGCCTGGAAGTAGAGGCCGGGGAACGCCTCGTCCGTCTCGTAGGCGTTGCCCGAGAGAAAGATCGCATTGTCCTGCGCGATCCGGGCCATCGCCTCGTATTCGGCCCCGCCCGGTGCCAGCGCGGCCTTGTGGGCCCACTCCGGCAACGTCTCGCCTTGCGGGTAGCCCGTCAGGAAGTACTCGGGCAACACGACGAGCCGCACGTCCTGGCCGAGGAACCCCTTGGCCGCGCGCACCTGCCGACCGATGCGCGCGATGGACTCCGCCATCCTCGCGCGTGCGGACGGCGTGTCCGGGCACTTGTTCACGGCGTGGCAGGAAGTCTGGAGCGCGAGCGCCCGATAGGCGATGTCGTTGTCGGTCATGTGAGGAATCCAGCGGGATCGCGGGCAGTGGATCCGGAACCGTAGGGGAGCGGCGGCGGCCGTGTCAAACCGTGCTGCCTCGGCGCGCGATGGAGTCGTGCCGTCGCAGGCGCGACGTTCAGGTTCGCCAGCCCCGTTTCTCGTCCAGCTGCCGGTTCAGGTTGAGCAGGCGTCGGTAGCTTTCGTAGCGCCGCGGGTCGACGGCTCCCTCGCCGACCGCGCCCTGGACCGCACACTGAGGCTCGCGCACGTGCAGGCAGTCGAGGAAGCGGCAGCCGCCGGCGAGCGCAGCGATTTCGGGGTAGCCGTGCTGCACGTCCTTCGGCGGCACGACCGGCGGGGCGTAATCCCGCACGCCCGGCGAGTCCGCCAGTTCTCCCCAGGGCAACCGGATGATCGCGGAAGAGACGGTCGTGTGCCGACCCTCTCCGGAGCGATCGGACAAGCCGCCCGTCGTGCGGATCAGGTCGCCCGCCAGGGCGTTCAGGAGCGAGGACTTGCCGACCCCCGACTGGCCTGCGAGGAGAGTGCGCTTGCCGGAGAGGAGGGCGATCAGATCCTGCAGCCCGGCGCCCGTTTTCGCCGATACCGAACAAACGGGCAGGCCGAGCTGCCTGAACGCTGTGACGTAGGAAAGGTCGCCACTGTCCTGCGGCAGGTCGAGCTTGTTCACGATCAGGAGTGGCCCGATGCCTGCATAACAGGCGCCCGCGACGTAGCGGTCCACGATGAACGGGTCGCACAGCGGCATCGGGGCGACCACGATGCCAAGCTGGTCGAGATTCGCCGCGATCGACTCCTCGAGGCCCCGGCTGTCGCTGCGGCTGAGCACGTTGCGCCGGTCGAGGCGCTCGACGACGGTCCAGTCGTCCGACCCCTCGTGCTTCTCGATTCGTACCTCGTCGCCGGCCACGACGTCGAGCCGACGACCGAGCAGCTTGCAAGGCAGAGAGGGGCCCTCGGCCGGGGCGACGACGACGCGCCGTCCATAGGACTCGACCACGCAGCCGCTGAGTACATTGCTGCTCACGCGGCCGCAGGCCGTCGCTCGGGCGCCGAGCGGAAAGTTCGCAGACGCTCGATGCGCGCGGCCGGCGGCGGGTGCGAGTCGTAGAACGCGGAGTACAGCGGGTCCGGCGTGAGCGTGCTCGCGTTGTCCTTGTAGAGGCGCACGAGCGCTTCGGCGAGCGCTTGCGCATCGGCGTGATCCGCCGCGAAAGCGTCCGCCTGGTACTCGTGCCGTCGTGACCATGCGGCGAGGAGCGGTGACGCAAGCCACGTGAAGACCGGGGTCACCAGCACGAACAGCACGAGCGCAGCGGCGTCGCTCACCGCGGGAACGCCGAGCGCCTCGTAGAACCATTGCTCTCGCGACAACCACCCGAGCAAGCCGAAGCCCGCGAGGCTGACGAGCGCACCGACCACCAGCCGCTGGGGGACGTGCTTGAGCTTGAAGTGCGCGAGCTCGTGAGCGAGGACGGACTCCACCTGCGGAGGCGTCAGCGTCGTGAGCAACGTATCGAAGAACACGATGCGCTTCTCGCGCCCGAGCCCCGTGAAGTAGGCGTTGCCGTGCGACGAGCGGCGCGAGCCGTCCATGACGAAGACCGACTTGGCGTGAAACCCGCAGCGGTCCAGCAGGGCGTCGATGCGTGTACGCAGCGACTGGTCCTCGAGCGGCGTGAAGCGGTTGAAGAGCGGTGCGATGACGCGGGGCCACGCCCAGGTGATCAACAGCGTGAACGCCATCCAGGCAAGCCAGGCGACGATCCACCAGCGCGAGCCGGCCGAAGACATGATCCAGAGGACGCAAGCCGCAGCGAGGCCGCCGAGGACCAGGCCCAGCGCCCAGCCCTTCAGCTGGTCGGTCACGAAGACCGCGGGAGTCGTGCGGTTGAAGCCGAAGCGCTGCTCGAGGGCGAAAGTGCGGTAGATGCTGAAGGGCAGCGAAAGGAGGGCAAGCGCGGCGAATACGCCGAGGACCAGCAGAGTTCCCTGGACGATGGGTCCATCGACCAATGACCCGGCGACCCTGCCGATCCACGCAATCCCGCCGCCGAGCGTGAGCCATAACAGCACACAGGCGTCGAATACCGTCTCGACGATTCCGAGTCGCTGCCTGGCGACCGTGTAGTCGGCGGCTCTTGCGTGATCATCCGCGGACACGGCCTCGGCAAAGCAGGCCGGGACGACGCCCCGGTGAGCGGCGACGTGGCTCATGTGACGCCGCGCCAGCCAGACCTGCACTGCGACGTGGGCGCCGAGAGCGACGAGAAAGACGATCGAGAATGGATCCATGTTGGGTAGCCGGGAGCGGGCCGCAGCTTAGCCTTTGCTAGAATGCCCGACAATCTTGGGCGGCAGGCTTGGGACGGGCACGGGACACCAGTGGCTAAGGCGGACAATCTCGTCTGGATCGACCTGGAAATGACGGGGCTGGACCCCGTCCGGGACCACATCATCGAGATCGCCACCGTCGTCACGGATTCGAGCCTGAATATCGTTGCAGAGGGGCCGGTGATCGCCATTCACCAGGCGGAATCCGTGCTCGCCAAGCTCGACGAGTGGAACCGGACGACGCATGGGGCGTCGGGCCTCCTGGACCGGGTGAGGGCGAGTACGCTGGATGCAGCAGCCGCGGAGGCGCAGACGCTGGCGTTCCTGGCGCAGCATGCAGAACCGGGCGCGTCACCGATGTGCGGTAACAGCATCTGCCAGGATCGTCGCTTCCTGGCCCGCGAGATGCCGGCGCTGGAGCGGTTCTTTCATTACCGCAATCTCGATGTGAGTACGCTCAAGGAACTTGCGCGACGATGGGCGCCTACGGTACTGGCCGGCGTGCAGAAATCGGCAACCCACGCGGCGCTCGATGACGTTCGGGAGTCGATTGAGGAGTTGGCTCATTATCGACGGACCTTTCTTAGGATTCAGTGAGTCTGGGTTGCCTTGGGCATCGAGTGGTTTGCTTGGCCTGACGACGGGCGCCTCTCAACGAGAAGCACGTAATGAACAGTGAGATACAGAATCGGCTTCTCGGCTCCCTCTATGCCTGCTTGCGACCGATTGCGAGAGTGTTGCTTCGGTACGGCATTACGTACAGGCAGTTCGCTGATATCTCGAAGGCTGCATTTAATCGTGAGGCGTTTTCCGAGACGGGCTCACGAGGGCGACACCTGAACGCGTCGCGGGTGGCTGTCAAGACGGGCATATCGAGAAAAGAGGTCAGCAGACTAAGGGATGAGATCAAGGTTGGTTTGACGATGAACAGGCAGAGTCAGGT
>VEPJ01000002.1 GCA_012026925.1 Gammaproteobacteria bacterium
GTCTCGATGTCGAGCTGGGTGAACTCGGGCTGGCGGTCGGCGCGCAGGTCCTCGTCGCGGAAGCAGCGCACGATCTGGTAGTAGCGGTCGAAGCCCGCCATCATCAGCAGCTGCTTGAAGATCTGCGGCGACTGCGGCAGCGCGAAGAACTTGCCCGGCTGGGTGCGGCTCGGCACGAGGTAGTCGCGCGCGCCCTCCGGCGTGGCCTTGGTGAGCATCGGCGTCTCGACGTCGACGAAGCCGTGCCCATCGAGGTACTCGCGCATCGCACGCGTCACGGCATGGCGGAGGCGCAGGCGCTTCTGCATCTCCTCCCGGCGCAGGTCGATGTAGCGGTACTTGAGCCGCGTCTCCTCGCGCACCTCCTCGTCCAGCTGGAACGGGATCGGCTCGGAACGGTTCAGCACCTCGATCGCGTCGGCCAGCAGCTCGACCTTGCCCGAGCCGAGGTTCGCATTGACGGTGCCCTCCGGGCGCAGCCGCACCGTGCCCTGCACGCGCAGCACCCACTCGCCGCGCACGCGCTCCGCCTCCGCGAAGACCTCGGCCGCGTCGGGGTCGAACACGATCTGCAGCAGTCCGCTGCGGTCGCGCAGGTCGACGAAGATCACGCCGCCGTGGTCGCGACGACGGTGGACCCAGCCGGCGACGGAGACGGTGGAACCGACGAGGCGCTCGTTGACCTCGCCGCAGTAGTGAGTACGCATGGGCATGTTTGGCGGGGCCGGTCTGTCGGCGCCCCGTGGCCGGATTTTCCAGAAGGGACGGGATGTTACGTTTCGGTCTGCTGCGGCGCAAGACGCGCGCCCGCCGGCTTGTTCTTCCACTTCGGGACGACGACGCCGAGCGTCAGCAGCATCTTGAACGCCTCGTCCACCGTCATGTCGAGTGGCACGACCTCCTGGCGAGGCACGAGTACGATGAAACCGGTGGTCGGATTGGGCGTGGTCGGGACGAACACGCAGACGACGTCCTCCGCCGTCTTGTGCTGGACTTCCTCGAGTTCCTCGGACGTGATGAAGCCGATGCTGTAGATGCCGCTGCGGGGGAACTCGACCATCACGACCTGCTTGAACGACCGCCCCTTGTCGGTCAGCACCGTCTCGCTGAACGACTTGGCACCACCGTACACCGGGCCGATCACGGGAATCCGGCGGACGAGGTCTTCGACGCCGACGACGATGCGCCGGCCGAACAGGTTGCGGACCACGAGGCCCGTCAGGAACAGCAGGAGCAGCGACAGCATGATGCCGACGCCCGGCACGTAGGTGCCGAAGATGGCTTCAGGACGCCAGGCCCGGGGCAGCAGCAGCAGGGACTGGTCCAGGATTCGCGAGAGGAACCGCACCACCCACACAGTCACCATGATCGGGATCCACACCAGGAGGCCGCCGATCAGGTAGTTGCGGAAGGCGCGCGCCGGATGTCGTTCCTTCGGTTCCGGTGTATCCGGCGCGGACGATGCGTGGTCGGTCAATGCGTCTCCTTCAGCGCTTCTTGCCGCGAGACGTCGCCGCCTTGCGTGCCGGGCTTTTCGCCTTCGGGCGCGCCGCGGACTTGACCGCGGGCTTCGTCACCATGGCGCGCGTCCTGGACTCGCTGCCGGCGGCCTTGGGAGCGGGCTTCGCCTCGGCCTTGGTCTCGCCCTTCTCCTCCGTCCTGGGCGCTTCCTTGTCCCCCTTGTCGAGCAGGTTGCGCTTCTGCTCCTTGTCCGACTTGAAGTCGGTCTCGTACCAGCCGCTGCCCGCGAGGCGGAACAGTGGCGCTGAAATCAGGCGCTTGAGCGTGTGCCTGCCGCACTCGGGGCACTCGCGCAGCGGCTTGTCCGAGATCTTCTGCAGGGCCTCGAGGTGATGGCCGCACTTGTCGCACTGGTATTCGTAGATCGGCATGGTCGTGTCGGTCCGTCAGATCGTTGGGTCCGGTCGAGCGGGCGATTATACGGAGTACGCCGGCATCGCCATTGGCGCTTCACGCCCGGTGCCCTCGCGAGGACAACGTAAACCCGCGTCCCTGGGGGCTCCGGGCATGAAGCGCCGCATGCTGGTGACCGGGCTTGTCCGCAGGATCGTCCGCGGCAGGGACGCCGCGGCCGAAGCCCCCACGGACGGGTTCACGGCGTTCCCGCGGACAAGCCCGGTCACCAATATCGACGTCAGGCTTTCTTGCGCTTCGCCGCGGGCGCCGCTTCGACTGCGCCCTGCTTCTCGAAAGCGAGCTGCCCGTCCCGCGCCGTGACCCGTACGTGATCGCCCGGCCCGAAGTCGCCGCGCAGGATCGCCTGTGCAAGCGGGTTCTCGAGCTGGTGCTGGATCGCGCGCTTCAGCGGACGCGCGCCGTACACAGGGTCGAAGCCCGCCTCGCCCAACATGTCGCGCGCCGAGTCGTCGAGCTCGAGCCCGATGTCGCGGTCCGCGAGGCGCCTGCGCAGGTACCCCACCTGGATCTCGACGATCGAGCGGATGTGCTCGCGGCCGAGCGGATGGAACACGACGACTTCGTCCACGCGGTTGATGAACTCGGGCCGGAAGTGCTGGCCGACTACGTCCATCACCGCGGCCTTCATGCGCGCGTAGTTCTCCTCGCCCGCGAGCTCCTGGATCAGCTGCGAGCCGAGGTTCGAGGTCATGATGACCACCGTATTGCGGAAATCGACGGTGCGCCCCTGGCCGTCGGTGAGGCGCCCGTCGTCGAGCACCTGCAGCAGCACGTTGAAGACATCCGGGTGCGCCTTCTCGACCTCGTCCAGCAGGATCACCGAGTACGGCCGGCGGCGGACGGCTTCGGTCAGGTGGCCACCCTCTTCATAGCCGACGTACCCCGGCGGCGCGCCGATCATGCGCGCCACGGAGTGCTTCTCCATGAACTCCGACATGTCGATGCGCACCATGGCCTCCTCCGTGTCGAAGAGGAATTCCGCGAGCGCCTTCGAGAGCTCCGTCTTGCCGACGCCCGTGGGCCCGAGGAACAGGAACGAGCCGTTCGGACGGTTCGGGTCGGACAAGCCCGCGCGGGAGCGGCGGATCGCGTCGGAGACGGCCTTGACGGCCTCCTGCTGTCCGACCACGCGCTTCGAGAGCGCTTCCTCCATGCGCAGCAGCTTCTCGCGCTCGCCCTCCAGCATCTTCGACACGGGAATGCCGGTCCATTTGGACACGACTTCCGCGATCTCTTCGTCCGTCACCTTGTTGCGGACGAGAGTGGGCGCCTTGGTCTCGGCGTCCTGCGCTGATTTCAGCCGTTTCTCGAGCTCCGGGATCTTCCCGTACTGGAGCTCGGAAGCGCGCGTCAGGTCGCCGGCGCGCTTTGCCGTCTCGAGCTCGTAGCGCATTCGCTCGAGCTCCTGCTTGATCTGGGCGGCGCCCTGCACGGTGGCTTTCTCGGCCTTCCAGACTTCCTCGAGGTCCGCGTACTCGCGCCCGAGTGCGCCGAGCTGCTCGTCGAGCGCCTGCAGGCGCTTCTTCGAAGCCTCGTCCGTCTCCTTCTTGAGCGCCTCGCGCTCCATCTTGAGCTGCACGATGCGCCGGTCGAGGCGGTCGAGCTCCTCGGGCTTGGAGTCGATCTCCATGCGGATGCGCGACGCGGCCTCGTCGATCAGGTCGATGGCCTTGTCCGGCAGCTGTCGGTTGGTGATGTAGCGATGCGAGAGCGTCGCGGCCGCGACGATCGCCGGGTCGGTGATCTCGACCCTGTGGTGGACGGCGTAACGCTCCTTCAGGCCGCGCAGGATCGCGATGGTGTCCTCGACCGACGGCTCGTCCACGAGCACCGTCTGGAAGCGGCGCTCGAGCGCGGCGTCCTTCTCGACGTACTTGCGGTATTCGTCGAGCGTCGTTGCGCCGACGCAGTGCAGCTCGCCTCGCGCGAGCGCGGGCTTCAGCATGTTGCCCGCGTCCATCGCGCCCTCGGCCTTGCCGGCGCCGACCATGGTGTGCAGCTCGTCGATGAACAGGATGACGCGGCCTTCCTGCTTCGCGAGGTCGTTCAGCACGCCCTTGAGCCGCTCCTCGAACTCGCCGCGGAACTTGGCGCCCGCGATGAGCGAGCCCATGTCGAGCGCCAGGATGCGCTTGTCGCGCAGCCCCTCCGGAACCTCGCCGTTGACGATGCGCTGCGCGAGCCCCTCTACGATCGCGGTCTTGCCGACGCCGGGCTCGCCGATCAGCACGGGGTTGTTCTTGGTGCGACGCTGCAGCACCTGGATCGTGCGGCGGATCTCGTCGTCGCGGCCGATCACGGGGTCGAGCTTGCCCTGCTCCGCGCGCTCGGTGAGATCGATGGTGTACCTCTCGAGCGCCTGGCGCTGCTCCTCGGCGTTGGCGTCGGTGACCTTCTCGCCGCCGCGCACTTCGTCGACGGCGCGCTCGAGGGCGCCCTTCGCCACGCCGCAGGCCGCGAGGATCTTGCCCAGCTGGCCCTTGTCCTCGAGCGCGGCAAGCACGAAGAGCTCGCTCGAGACGTACTGGTCGCCGCGCTTCTGCGCCAGCTTGTCTGTGAGGTTGAGCAGCTTGCCGAGGTCACTCGAAAGGTGGACCTCCCCCGCCGTTCCCTCCACCTTCGCGAGATGGTCGATCGCCTCGCCGAGCTGCGAGCGCAGGCGGTTGACGTTCGCCCCGGCCTTGTCGAGCAACGGCCGCACCGATCCACCCTGCTGGTCCAGCAGGGCCATCATCAGGTGCACCGGCTCGATGAACTGGTGGTCGCGCCCGATGGCCAACGACTGCGCGTCGGCGAACGCCATCTGGAACTTGCTCGTCAGCTTGTCCATTCGCATGAGTCAGGGGCTCCCGTTGGGGCTGCGTTGCCGCCTAGGTTGGGGGCAGGCCGCGCCAGATAAAGGCCCGGCCAGCCGTCCGGGCGGCCTGCGATCGGACGCAGCTATGCTCAGCAGCGCGATGAAAGCAGCATGATCGCGTCATTTAACGCCACTTTTATGGACGATCGGTTTACTTTTCAACATCTTGAGACACCCAACGGCTGCGGCGGACCCGACCCAGGTCCAGGAGGCCTCAGCCTTCGAGGTGCAGCCGATGCAGCATCCGGTGGAGGAAAGGCGCGAGGAGGACGCCCGCGGTCGCGATGAACACGATTCCGCTGTAGAGGGCGTAGAGCGCCGCGAACAACTTCGCGCCCGGGGTCTCCATCCTGTCCACGGGCCCCATCCCGGCCAGGATCATGGACGCGTTCAGGAATGCGTCGAGCCACGGGAGATTCCCAATGACCCCGTAGCCGAGGGTCCCGATGGTCACCGAGAAGACGATCACCGCGGCGCTCAATGCGCCGTGGCGGCGCACCCGTTGCATGAAGAGAGGCCGGGGCAATACCGGCTGCCGATGATGCTCGTACACAGCGCGCCCTCCGTCGAACCGATCCGCTGGCCCGGGCCGCGCTGGTCGCGCCGGCGCAGGTTCAGTGCATCTGCTGGTGCGTGAAGTAGACGACCGCCACGCCGATGCCGATGAACAGCACCTGCTCGAGCCCCGCGCGGATGTCCACCCTGCGGTGCAGGCCGGGGATGAGGTCGGCAACCGCGATGTAGATGAAGCTGGCGGCCGCGAAGGCCAGCGCGTACGGCAGCAGGTGCAAGGCCGTGGCGAGCGCGAAGTACGCGATCACACCGCCGACGATCGACGTCAGGCTCGTGAGCAGGTTGAGCGCGAGTGCCCGTCTGCGCGAGTAGCCTCCATGCAGCAGGATGGCCACGTCGCCCACCTCCTGCGGCACTTCGTGCGCCGCCACCGCCATCGCGGTCACCATCCCAAGCTTCGGGTCGGTCATGAACGCCGCCGCGACCAGCACGCCGTCGAGCACGTTGTGGAAGCTGTCGCCCGCAAGGATCATGCGTGCGGACGCCGCGTCGCGCGCCGCGTGGCTCGGCGAATGCATCTCGCAAGGGTCGTCGTGGCAGTGGCGCCAGAGCACGAACTTCTCGAGCAGGAAGAAAGTCAGGATGCCGAGCAGCAATCCCATCCCGACCCGGTGACTGCCCTCCGGGCCCATGCCCTCGAGCGCGTGCGGCAACAGGCCGAGGAAGGCCGCCCCGAGCAGCGCCCCCGTCGCGAGGCTGACCAGGTGCGGCAGGAGAGCTGCACGGCGCTGCTCGCCCAGGGCGAGAAAGAGAGACGCCGCGAGCGCGCTCAGGAAGCCGCTCATGCCGGTGAGGAGGACGATCAGCGCGAGGGAGTTCACTGCCTGTTCACGGCCACTGCGGAGCGTGGGAGCGTACCACGCGCGTCAAGCGAGCCACGCGAGCGTGGCCATGCGACCGGTCGTCCCGTCGCGCCGGAACGAGAAGAAGCGCTCGCGATCGCTCGCCGTGCACCAGCCACCGCCATGCACCGACGGCACACCCGCCGCGGCCAACAGGATCCTCGCGAGACCGTACAGGTCTGCCTGGTAGCGGCCCCGCTCGTTCGCTGCGAAACAGGTCCCGGCGCGCGGCGACTGTTCCAGGAACGCCTCGCGGACCTCGGGACCCACCTCGAATGCGCTCTGCCCGATCGCCGGGCCCAGCCACGCGAGCAGGTTCGCGGGATCCCGATCCATGGCCGAGATCGTCGCCTGGAGCACGCCGCCCGCGAGACCGCGCCAGCCAGCGTGAGCCATGCCGACGCACGTGCCGGCCCGGTCGGCGAGGACGACCGGGAGGCAGTCGGCCGTCATCACGACGCAAACCCGCCCCGGCCCGAGGGCGATGGACGCATCGGCTCGAGGAACGTCCCGGCGCCCGTCGTTCAGGACCACGCCCTTGCCGTGCACCTGCTCGAGCCATAGCGGCTCATCCGGCAAGTGCGCGCGCTCCCCGAGCATCTTCCGATTCGCCGCAACGTGTTCCTCGGCGTCGCCGACGTGGGCCGCGAGGTTGAAGGAAGCGTAGGGACCGACGCTCGTGCCCCCCGTCCGCAAAGTGGAGACGACGTGCACGCCCGGGGGCGCGGGCCACTCGGGACGGATCCAGTGCGCGTCAGGGTTCATGCCGCAGCCGCGTCCTGCTCGAGCACGCGCAACAGGGACTGCATGTCCTCGGGCAGCGGCGCACGGCACTCGACCGGCCTGCCCGTCACGGGGTGCGCGAACTCGAGCCGCGCCGCGTGCAGGGCCTGGCGCGGGAACTCGCGCAATGCGGCCTTCAGCGCCTCCGTCGCGCCGCGCGGGAACGTGAGCCGTCCTCCGTAGACGCGATCGCCGACTATCGGGAACCCTGCATGCGCGAGGTGCACGCGGATCTGGTGCGTGCGGCCCGTCTCGAGCTGCACGCGCACGTGGGTGTGCGCGCGATAGCGCCTGATCACCCGGTAGTGCGTGACGGCCTCGCGCCCGCCCTCGCGCACCGCCATGCGCACGCGGTCCGTCGGGTGCCGCTCGATCGGCGCGTCCACGGTACCGCCGGCGGTCATGACACCGCGGCAGATGGCTTCGTACTCGCGGTGGATGTCCCGCTCCTCCAGCATGCGAACGAGCGCGGTATGAGCCGGCAGCGTGCGCGCGACGATCAGCAGCCCGCTCGTGTCCTTGTCGAGGCGGTGGACGATGCCCGCTCGCGGCAGCGTCGCGAGCTTCGGGTCGAGCGCGAGCAGCGCGTTCTGCAGCGTCTGGTCGGGGTTGCCGGCACCGGGATGGACGACGAGGCCGGCCGGCTTGTTCACGACGAACACGTGCCGGTCCTGGTGCGCAAGCAGCAGCGGGATCTCCTGCGCGACCGCCGCGGTCTCCACCGGCAGGGTCGCCGCGATGGACACCGACTCGCCGCCGACGACCTTGTCCTTCGGGCGCCGTGCCGCGCCATCCACCAGTACCTCGCCCGCGTCGATCCAAGCCTTGAGCCGGCTGCGCGAGTACTCGGGCAGCAGCGCGGCCAGGGCCTGGTCGAGGCGTTGTCCCGCCTGCTCCGGGGGAACTTCCAGGCTGATGGAAAGGGTCGAAGTCGTCATGAAGCGTCGCATTCTGGCCGATGCGGGGCGGCGAGTGTACCGGCCCCACTCGGCCAGCCCCGTTTCTATATACTCTCGGCCCTCAATGCCGGACCGCCGGCCTGCCTGATCCGGACCATGCCCGCCGCCGCAAGATTTCGCCCGCTCGTCATTGCCCTGGTCCTCGCCCTTGCCGGCATCGCCGCTTCCGGTTGCAAGAGCCGTGGCGATGAGATCGCGTCGAAGGAATCGCCCGACGAGATGTACAAGAAGGCGGCCGCGGACCTGCGCTCGGGCAACTACAAGGGCGCCAGCGACAAGCTGAGCCAGCTCATGGCGCGATACCCGTTCAGCAACGCCGCCAAGCAGGGCCAGCTGGACCTGATGTACGCGTATTACAAGAACTACGAGGCCGAGTCCGCGATCGACCAGGCCGACCAGTTCATCCGCGAGAACCCGACGCACCCGCGCGTCGATTACGCGTACTACATCCGGGGGCTCGTGTACTTCGAGTCGGGCGCAGGCTGGCTCGAACGCGTCTTCAACGCCGACGTCACCAAGCGCCCGCCGAGCGAGGCGCAGAAGTCCCTGCAGGCGTTCCAGACGCTCCTCGAGCGCTACCCGAAGAGCCCTTACGCGGCGGACGCCCGGCAGCGCATGGTGTTCCTGCGCAACCGCCTGGCGGACTACGAGCTCGCCGTGGCGAAGTACTACATGAAGCGTGGCGCGTACGTCGCCGCGGTGAGCCGCGCCCGGGCGGTCATCGAGACCTACGACGGTTCGCCGGCGGCACTGACCGCCCTGCAGATCATGCGGGACGGCTACAAGGCGCTCGGCATCGACGAACTCGCGACGCGGGCGGACGAGGTCTACGCCGCGAACAAGGACTTGCCGAACATCGTGCCGCCCGCCACGGCGCCCGCCGGGCTCGCCATGTCCGGGGCCGACGTCGGCGGGCCCAAGTACAGCGCCGCCGCGCGCGAAGGACGCTGGGAGGGCCGGCTCGGCTTCGTGTACCAGAATTCGTCGAGCACGGACTTCAAGGGCGGCACGACGGTGGACGTGGCCAGCGGTCTCGGCTTCGTCGGCGGCGTGGACTATCACTTCACCGACCGGCTGGCGGCGGGCGTGAACCTCAGCTACGACAACAAGAGCTACAAGGCCAAGGTCGCCGGCGACCAGGAGGGCGAGGTCTATCCGATCAAGGGCGACCTCACGACCACGTCCCTCATGTTCGATGGCAGCTACAACTTCCTGACCGGGCCATTCACGCCCTTGGTGACGGCCGGCCTCGGCTGGAGCTCGGTGGACACGAACGTCGCAACGGGGCCGCCGGACGTCGGCTGCTGGTGGAGCCCGTGGTACGGCTACATCTGCACGGCCTGGCAGAAGACCAAGACCGTCAGCGGATTCTCCTACGAGCTCGGCGTCGGCGTCCGGTACGACTTCAACGACTACCTGGCGGCCGACGGCATCTACAAGATGAAGTGGATCAACTTCGACAACGCCACCGGAACGCCGCAGTACGACGGGTTCCAGATGAACCTCGGCTGGAAATTCTAGGCCCGGCCTGGCTGGACGGGGTCCAATTCCGGGCCCGTACCTTCGGCTTGTCGCCAAACCCCGACACTCCCCGGGCAGGGGCCGCGTCGTCCTGCCGCTAGAATCCGCGCCCGACCTTTTGCTTCAACGGGTTGAGCGCCTCCCATGCGGAAGACTCCGAGCCTGCTGATCGCCGCGATCTTTGCCGTGCTGACGGTCGCGGTCTGGGGCTATGCCAACCGGCCGACCCCGGAGCCGGCCTGGCCGAACCGCGTCCAGGGCTTTGCGTTCCAGCCGTTCCAGAAGGGCCAGGATCCGACCGCGGGCGACATGCCCACGACGGCGCAGATCGACGGCGACCTGTCCCTGCTTGCGGGCAAGGCAAGCGCGGTCCGCACCTACAGCACGCTCGGGACGCTGGGCGACGTCCCCGCCCTCGCCGCCAGGCACGGCATCAAGGTCGCGGTGGGCGCATGGCTCGGCACGGACCGCGACCGCAACGACCGCGAGATCGAACGCGCCATACAGCTGGCCAACCGCCACGCCAACGTCGAGCGCGTCATCATCGGCAACGAGGTCCTGTGGCGCGGCGACCTCTCGATCGGCGATCTAGCCGCCGACCTCGATCGCGTGCGCGCGGCGACGAAGAGGCCGGTCAGCACCGCGGAAACCTGGGACGGCTGGCTCAAGAACCCCGATCTCGCGAACCACGTGGACTACATCGCCGTGCACATGCTGCCCTACTGGGAAGGCGTGGACGTCGAGCAGGCCGTCGACTACGTCGTCGACAAGATGCACATGCTGCAGGCGCGCTTCCCGGGCAAGCCGATCGTCATCGGCGAAGTGGGCTGGCCGAGCGAAGGCCGCACGCGGGAGTCCGCGGTCGCCTCGCGCTCGAACGAGGCGCTGTTCCTGCGCCGGTTCCTCGAGCGCGCCCGCCACGAAGGCTACGACTACTACCTGATGGAAGCCTTCGACCAGCCGTGGAAGGCACGCAACGAAGGCGCCGTCGGCGCGTACTGGGGCGTCTACAACGCCGACCGCGAGCAGAAGTTCGAGTTCCGCGCGCCGATCGTGCGCGTGCCGCAGTGGCAGGTGCTCGCCGCCGCGTCCGTGATCACCGCGGCCGTGCTGCTGTGGCTGTTCTTCTTCCACAGCGAGACCTTGCGCAACCGGGGACGCAGCTTCCTCGCGATGGTGGTCTACGCGACCGTCACGCTGGTCGTGTGGATCATCTACGACATGTCGCAGCAGTACTTCACGGTCACCAGCGTACTCGTGAGCTCGGTGCTGATCGTCGGCATGGCGGGCGTGATCGCGGTGCTGCTGGCGGAAGCCCACGAGTGGGCCGAGGCGCACTGGGTCACCGGCCACCGCCGGCTCTACCGGCCGCGACGCGTGCCGGACGGCGCCCTGCCCAAGGTCTCGATCCATGTCCCGGCGTACAACGAGCCGCCGGAAATGCTGATCGAGACGATCGACGCACTGGCGCGCCTCGACTACCCCGACTTCGAAGTCCTGGTGATCGACAACAACACGAAGGACGAGGCGGTCTGGCGCCCGGTCGAGGCCCACTGCGCGAAGCTCGGGCCGCGCTTCCGCTTCTTCCACGTGGACCCGCTCGCCGGGTTCAAGGCCGGCGCGCTCAACTTCGCGATGCGGCAGACCGCGCCCGACGCCGCGGTGGTCGCCGTGATCGACGCCGACTACATCGTGCGTCCCGAGTGGCTGCGCGACCTCGTGCCCGCGTTCGAGAACGAGCGCACGGGCGTCGTGCAGGCGCCCCAGGACTACCGCGACGCCGGCGAGAATGCATTCAAGGCGATGTGCCACGCCGAGTACCGCGGCTTCTTCCACATCGGCATGGTCACGCGCAACGAGCGCAACGCCATCATCCAGCACGGCACCATGACCATGGTGCGCCGCTCGCTGCTCGAGCGGATCGGCTGGGCAGAGTGGTGCATCACCGAGGACGCCGAGCTCGGACTGCGCGTGTTCGAGACGGGCTACGAAGCGACCTACATCCCGACCAGCTACGGCCGCGGCGTGATGCCGGACAGCTTCCTCGACTACAAGAAGCAGCGCTCGCGCTGGGCTTTCGGCGCGATGCAGATCATGCGGCGCCACTTCGACCTGCTGATCCGCGGCAGGGGCGACCACCTCACGGCCGGCCAGCGCTATCACTTCCTCGCCGGCTGGCTGCCGTGGCTCGCCGACGGGTTCAACGTGGTGTTCACGTGCGCTGCGCTCGTCTGGTCGCTGGCGATGGTCGCGTTCCCGAGATACATCCAGCCGCCGCTCATCATCTTCTCGCTGCTGCCGCTGTCGCTGTTCGTCTTCAAGCTGGTGAAGCTGCTG
>VEPJ01000207.1 GCA_012026925.1 Gammaproteobacteria bacterium
AGAACTCCTCCTGCGAGCGCTCCTTGCCGGCGAAGAACTGGATGTCGTCGATCAGGAGGGCATCGAGCGACCGATAGGCCGTCTTGAACTCGTTGATGGTGTTGTGCTGCAGCGCCCGGACCATGTCGCCGACGAAGCGCTCGGAGTGCACGTAGGAGATGCGCGCATCCTTGTTCCGCGAGCGGATGTGGTTGCCGATGGCGTGCATCAGGTGCGTCTTGCCCAGCCCCACGCCGCCGTAGATGAAGAGCGGGTTGTAGGCGCGTCCCGGGTTCTCCGCGACCTGCATGGCGGCCGCGCGGGCAAGCTGGTTGCTCTTGCCCTCGACGAAGTTGCCGAACGTGAAATCGGGATTCAGTCGGCCGCCGATCTGCGGCAGCACTTCCTCGCGCTTCGGCCGCGATTCAGCCGGTCGCGCCGGAGTGGCAGGCGCTTCCTCGGCCCGGCGCGAACCGACCTCGACGACGAGGTCCGGTGCAGGTGGCGGCACCAGCTCGTCGAGGAGCTCGTTGATGCGGCCGGCGCAGTTCTGGTTGACCCACTCGACGACGTAACGGTTCGGCGCCAGGAGCCGCAGCCGGCCGCTGGCCTCGACGGCCTGGAGCGGGCGGATCCACGTGTTGAAATGCTGCGCCGGCAGTTCTTCCTCGAGGCGGCGCAGGCACTGATTCCAGAGAGAGGTCTCCACGACCGGCGGCCTCGAAAGTGACGGCAGAAAACGTGGGCAAACGCGCGAAGGGGGCGGGAGTGTATACCGCCGCGCGGCCTGTGGATATCTCGCGGCGCCGCCAAGGACGCCGTGCTCCGATGTTGACGTTCGGGAAGCCGCTGCGTATCCTGACCGGCCTTTTTTCCCGGCCCGGTCGAGCGATCCGGCCGGGTCCAGTTTCCGGCATAGACGGAGCCGTACATGAAGCGCCCTTTCCAACCGAGCAACCTCCATCGCAAGAGGACCCACGGCTTCCGGGCACGCATGGCGACCAAGGGCGGACGCCTCGTCCTGAGCCGTCGCCGCGCCAAGGGCCGCAAGCGCCTGTCGGTCTGACCACCGGGTCGGCACGCCCCGGAAAAGCTCCCGCCGCATTCAGCCTGCCGCGGGAGCGTCGCCTCACCGACAAGCCGCAGTTCGATGCCGCGCATCGCGCCGGCATCCGCTCATCGGATCCCCTCTTCATGGTCATCGCCCGGCCGAACGGCCTCGGCCACCCGCGACTGGGTCTTGCCGTCGGCGTGAAGTCGGCCGGCAATGCGGTCAACCGCAATCGAATCAAGCGAGTCGCGCGGGACTTGTTCCGGCGCCGGCAGCAGGAGCTGCCCGCGGTGGATCTCGTCGTGAATGCACGTGCCGCGGCGCGCCAGGCGACGAACGCGCAGATAGTCACGAGCCTCACGACGCTCTGGGCTAGGATCGGTGAACGATGCGCTCGATCCTGATCGGCTTCATCCAGTTGTACCGGTGGTTCGTGAGCCCGCTCCTCGGGCCGAACTGCCGTTTCTATCCCACGTGCTCCTGCTACGCGCAGGAGTCGCTCCGGCGTCACGGCGTCGTCCGCGGCTCGTGGCTGGCCGTGCGTCGCATCGGCCGTTGCCACCCGTGGCACCCCGGCGGTTACGACCCGGTGCCCGACTCGCTGCCGCCCCCATTCAAGCGACCGTCTCATGGATAACCCGCGTCTCTATCTCTGGATCGGCCTGGCGCTCCTGCTGTGGATGAACGTCATCCAGTGGAACCGCGACTACGGTACGCCGGCGTCCGCGCCGACTTCGTCTGCGTCCACGACAACCGCGGCATCCTCCGCCAAGCCGGCGTCGAGCTCGCAGCTCCCGGCGCTGCCGTCCGAGCCGGCCAAGCCTGCAGCCACGGCAGGAACCGCGCCGCCGGCCGCAAGTACTGCCGCGGCTGCGATGTCCGGGGACCAGCCGACCATCCGGATCGTGACCGACGTGCTCGACCTGGACGTGAGCCTGCAGGGCGGCACCCTGGTGCGGGCCGACCTCGTCAAGTACCCGGTCAACAAGACCAAGGACAGCCCGCCGGTGCGGCTGCTCACCACGGCGGACCAGACCTACGAGGTCGTGCGCAGCGGACTGCGGGCGGCCGGCGGCCGGTCGGAGCCGACGCACCTCGCAACGTTCACGGCCGCGGCGCAGGAATTCCGGCTCGCTCCCGGAGCGCAGGAATTGCGCGTCCCGCTGACGTGGACGGATGACCAGGGCCTCACGGTCACCAAGACCTTCGTGCTGAAGCCGGGCCGGTACGACATCGAGGTCGTATACGACGTGCAGAACGCGTCGCCGACCAACTGGGAAGCGGCGTCCTACGTCCAGTTCGCGCGGCACGTGTACTCCCAGAAGCGCTCGATGTTCGACGTCGAGAGCTATGCCTACCGCGGGCCGGCGATCTACGACGGCAAGAAGTACCGCAAGCTCGACGTCGCGGACGACAAGTTCTCCGAGACGTTCGCCGGCGGATGGATGGCGGAGATGCAGCATCACTTCGTCGCCGCCGCGGTGCCGCCGGTCGCCGAACAGTTCGATTACACGCTGGCGCACGAGGGCGACCACTCCGTGCTCGGCTTCCGGGGACCGTTGAAGACGGTGCCGGCGGGCACCACCGGGCAGTTCAGCGAGAAGCTGTTCGTCGGGCCGAAGCTGCAGGAACAGTTGAAGCCGGTCGGGCCGCGGCTCGAGCTCACGGCCGACTACGGCAAGCTGACGATCCTCGCCGACCCGCTGTTCCACCTGCTTAGCTGGGTCTACAAGGTCGTCGGCAACTGGGGCTGGTCCATCATCATCGTGACCATCCTGCTGAAGCTGCTGTTCTACAAGCTCACCGAGACCAGCGGCCGTTCCATGGCGAAGATGCGCACCATCTCGCCGCGCATCAAGAGCATCCAGGAGCGCTACAAGGACGACCGCGAGCAGCTCGCCAAGCAGATGATGGAGCTCTACAAGCGCGAGAAGATCAATCCGGTCGCGGGCTGCCTGCCGATCGTCGTGCAGATCCCGGTGTTCCTGGCGTTCTACTGGGTGCTGCTCGAGAGCGTCGAGATGCGGCAGGCGCCGTGGCTCGGCTGGATCCAGGACCTGTCGTCGAAGGACCCGTACTTCATCCTGCCGCTCGTGATGGGCGCAGCGATGTACGCCCAGTTCAAGCTGAACCCGGCCCCGCCGGACCCGATGCAGGCGAAGGTGTTCGCATTCATGCCGATCATCATGACGGTGATGATGGCGTGGTTCCCGTCGGGCCTGCTGCTCTACTGGACGACGAACACGCTGCTCTCCATCGCGCAGCAGTGGAACATCAACCGCGTCGTGGCGGCCGAGGCGAAGAAGTAGGAAGCAGGGGACATTCTGGATTCGTGAATGTCCCCTGTTCCCGGCACCATCGCCGCGATCTCGACTGCGCCCGGTCGCGGGGGCATCGGCATCGTGCGCATCTCGGGCCCGGCCTGCCGCTCGATCGGTGAGCAGCTGATCGGAGAACTTCCGGCGCCGCGCGTGGCGGCGCTCCGGGCATTCCTGGGCGAGCACGGCGAGCCCATCGACGAAGGCATCGCTCTCTACTTCCCGGCGCCGCACTCGCTGACGGGCGAGGACGTGCTCGAGCTGCAGGGACACGGCGGTCCGGTGGTGCTCGACCTGCTGCTGCGCCGAGTCCTGGCGCTCGGCGCGCGCGGGGCCGAGCCCGGCGAGTTCACACAGCGCGCCTTCCTGAACGAAAAGCTCGATCTCGCGCAGGCCGAGGCGGTGGCCGACCTCATCGACAGCGGGTCGGCGCAGGCCGCTCGTGCCGCGCTGCGCTCATTGCAGGGCGAGTTCTCGTCGCGAGTGCACGCGCTCGTGGAGGCGATGCTGCAGCTCCGGATGTGGGTCGAAGCCGCGATCGACTTCCCGGACGAGGAAATCGATTTCCTCGCCGACCGTGCGCTCGGCGAACGCATGGAGAGCATCCGTCGGCAGTTCGCGGAACTCGGCGAGGCCGCGCGCCAGGGATCGCTGCTGCGCGACGGTCTGACGCTCGTCATCGCGGGCCGGCCCAACGCCGGCAAGTCGAGCCTGTTGAACCGCCTGGCCGGCTACGACGCCGCCATCGTGACGGCCATTCCCGGCACGACGCGCGACGTGCTGCGCGAGCGCATCGAGATCGACGGGCTTCCGCTGCACATCCTGGATACCGCCGGGCTGCGCGAGTCACCGGACGAGGTCGAGGCGGAGGGAATCCGTCGCGCGCATCGCGAAATCGAGCGGGCCGACCACGTGCTGTTCGTGGTGGACGCCGCTGACCCGGGCGCCGTTGCGGCGGTGGAGGCAGACCTTGCTGCGCTGCCGACGTCCGCGCCGCGTACGATCGTACTGAACAAGATCGACCGCGCCGCGAGGGAGCCCGCGCTGGAAGAGGGTGCCGTGACCCGGATCCGGCTCAGTGCGGCCACCGGCGCGGGCCTCGACCTGCTGCGGACGCACTTGAAGGACTGCGTGGGGTTCCATGCAGCCGGGAGCGGGGCTCTGTCGGCGCGCGCGCGACACCTCGATGCGCTGCGTCGGGCGAGGGGACACGTCGAGGAAGCCCACCGGCTGCTGCTCGAACGCCACGCCGGGGAACTCGTGGCGCAGGAGCTGACGGACGCTCAACGCGCGCTGGGCGAGATCACGGGCGAAGTGTCGAGCGACGACCTGCTCGGGCGGATCTTCGGCAGCTTCTGCATCGGCAAGTGACCGGGAGGCAACCGTGAAGCGTTCGCGCTGGGCCTGGATACTGTTCGTCCTTGCGGCGGCCGCTACGCAGGCGGCCGAGCTGCCAGCCCCCACGCTCCTGCGCACGACGCTGATCGTCGCCGACGTGGATCGGTCGATCGCCTTCTACCGGCTTCTGGGATTCGAAGTTGAAAGCGATCGCGGAGGTCCGCGCAAACCCGATTCGCCGTTCCCCCTCGCGGCGAAGTCGGGCAAGTTCCGGCTGGTGATCCTCGCAAGCGCCGACCCGGCGGGCGGGCGCATCGGGCTGCTTGCGTTCGGCGAGCCATCCCCGCCGGTCCTGGTGCCTCCGCGGGACCAGGTCGGCATCGGCGACATGGTGTTCGGCATCCGCGCCCCGGTTGATTTCACGGACTCGAATGTTGCGGCTGCGTCCGGGGCGACGCTGGTCGTGCCCGTGCCGGTGAGTTACGTGATGAAGCGGCCGGACGGCAGCGTCGGGCAGGGACGCCTCTTCCACGTGTTCGACCCCGACGGCCGCCTCGTCGAGGTCATGGCCCCCACGGTGGACGCGCCGCCCGCAGGCAAGTAGTCTCACTGCCCCCTTTTTTCCCAAGCGGGCCGCACCCGAGCGGTGCGGCAACCAGCCCATGAAGCAGCTCTCCGGCGCCGACTCGATGTTCCTGCAGTTCGAAAACGGGAACAATTTCATGCACGTGGCGTCGCTCGCCATCTACGACCCGTCGACGGCGCCGGGCGGCGGCGTCCGCTTCAAGGACATCCTGAAGTTCTTCACCTCGCGGCTCGGCGACTTCCCGCAGTTCCGCAGGCGCCTCGTGAACGTCCCGCTGTCGGTGGACCGTCCGTACTGGATCGAGGACCCGAGCTTCGACGTCGAGTTCCACGTGCGTCACATCGCGCTGCCGCACCCGGGCGACTGGCGGCAGCTCTGCATCCAGGTGGCGCGCATCCACTCGCGCCCGCTCGACCGCAGCAAGCCGCTGTGGGAGGCGTACGTCATCGAAGGGCTGCACAACATCCCCGGCGTGCCCAAGGGCAGCTTCGCGCTCTACACGAAGATGCACCACGCGATCATCGACGGCGAGTCGGGCACGGAGCTCCTGAAGGCCATGCACTCGATCGTGCCGGAGCCGGTCGACTTCGACGCCCTGGGCGAGCAGCAGACGTTCCACGCGGACCGCGAGCCCACGACGATCGAGCTCTATTCACGCGCGATCATGCACAACGTCGAGCGCGTGCCGGGCCTCGCGAAGTTCACCCTCGGGACGGCGCGGCGTCTCGCCGGCCTGGGCGCGGACGCGGTCACGAAGCTGGCCGGCGAAGGCTTCGGCCTGTCGAAGTTGCGCAGCCTGCTCTCGGGTGACCTGGGTTCGCTGATGTCGATCATGCCTCCGCAGACCCGGTTCAGCGGCGACGTGTCGAAGCACCGGGTGTTCGAGGCCGTGGGCCTCCCGCTCGCGGAATTCAAGGAAATCCGCAAGCACGTGCCGGACGTGACGATCAACGACATGTTCCTGTGCATCGTCGGCGGTACGCTCAGGAAGTATCTTGCGAGCAAGCGCGAGTTGCCGGACGCCTCGATGGCCGCCATGGTGCCGATGACGCTCCGCGGCGCGGAAAAGGGCGGCGACGTCGGCAACCAGGTCGGGTTCACCGTCATGTCGGTGCACACCGACGTCGAGGATCCGGTCGAGCGTCTGCTCGCGATCCGCGACGGGGCACAGACCTCGAAGCGCGTGACCGACGCGATCGGCAAGGAGCTCGCGCGCGACCTGCTGGAGTTCGTGCCGAACCTCGTCTCGCAGACGCTGACCCGCTACGTGAAGCCGCCGCGCATAGGCCTCATCGTGTCGAACGTGCGCGGCCCCGACGTGCCGCTCTACATGGCGGGCGCGCGGCTGGTGAACTACGCGCCGATCAGCATCGCGACCGACGGCATGGGCCTCAACGTCACGGGCTTCAGCTACGCCGGCACGATGTGGATCTGCTCGGTGTCGTGCCGCGACATGCTGCCGGATCCGGCGTTCTTCACGACCTGCATGCGCGAGGCCTTCGAGGACCTGAAGAAGGCGGCCGCACGCGTCACGACGGCGGAGCACGAAAAGCCGGTCCTGCACCTGCCGGGTCCGAAGGCACGGCCGACGGCGACGAAGAAGAAGCGGGCACGTAAAACGGCCCCGCGAGCGAAGCGCGCGCAGCGGAAAGCCGCGTAGCCGGGAGCGCCCGGAGCGTGGGGCGGAGCGCGCTCACTCGCGACCTGTTGCCGCCCGTGGACCGGGCGGCGCTCGAGGCACTGTTCGGCGATCCGGCCGACGACGTCGAGATCGTCGAGCGGTCCTGGTACGCCCGGCTGCATTTCGGCGCCCGCGCCACGACCCGTCGCAACCGCATCCTGCTCACCGGGTCGGCCGCCGAGTTCCTGGCCGACCGGGACCTCATGCTGCACGAGTACTTCCACGTGCTGCGCCAGTGGAACCGCGGCCGCATGAGCCTGTGGAGCTACCTCCGCGAATGGCTGCGCAACGGTTATCGGCGGAACCGATACGAGCGGCAGGCGCGGCGCTTCGTCGCGCTGCGCCGTGAGGCATTCGAACGTTTGCTCGCCGGCTGAATCCGTACAATGGGCGTCCCTCGGGGCTGCACCCATGCGTTTCGCGGAACACTTTGACGTCATCGTCGTCGGCGGCGGCCACGCCGGCACCGAGGCCGCACTCGCGGCGGCCCGGATGGGGTGTCGCACGCTCCTCGTGACGCAGAGCATCGAGTCGCTGGGGCAGATGAGCTGCAACCCGGCGATCGGCGGCATCGGCAAGGGACATCTCGTGCGGGAGATCGACGCGCTCGGCGGCGCGATGGCCCGCGTGACGGATCGTGCCGGCATCCAGTTCCGGACCCTGAACGCCAGCAAGGGCCCGGCGGTCCGCGCGACCCGCGCCCAGGCCGATCGGCAGCTCTACAAGCGCGCCGTGCGCAGCCTGCTCGAGAACCAGCCGAACCTCAGCCTCTTCCAGCAGGAAGTCTCGGACCTGCTGCTCGAAGGGGAACGGGTCACCGGCGTCGTCACCCAGGTCGGCGTCGAGTTCTCGGCGCGGACGGTGATCCTCACCGTGGGCACGTTCCTCGGTGGCCGCATCCACGTCGGCCTCGACCAGTACGCGGGAGGGCGTGCCGGCGACCCGCCGTCGAACCGCCTGGCGGAGAAGCTGCGCGCGCTGCCGTTCCGGGTCGGGCGGCTCAAGACGGGTACGCCGCCGCGCATCGACGGACGCACCATCGACTACAGCGGTCTCGCCGTGCAGCACGGCGATGAACCGCGGCCCGTGTTCTCGTTCCTCGGACGTCGCGACGAGCACCCGCGGCAGGTGCCGTGCCACATCACCGCGACCAACGAACGCACGCACGAGATCATCCGCAGCGGCACGGATCGTTCGCCGATGTTCACCGGCGTGATCGAGGGCGTGGGGCCGCGGTACTGCCCGTCGGTCGAGGACAAGGTCGTGCGGTTCGCGGAGCGCGCCTCGCACCAGGTCTTCATCGAGCCCGAGGGCCTCGACACCCACGAGGTGTATCCGAACGGCATCTCGACCAGCCTGCCGTTCGACGTGCAGTTCGCGTTCGTGCGCAGCATCCGTGGTTTCGAGGGGGCGCACATCACGCGCCCGGGGTACGCGATCGAATACGACTTCTTCGATCCGCGCGACCTGAAGCCCACCCTCGAGACTCGGCACGTTCGCGGCCTGTATTTCGCCGGCCAGATCAATGGCACGACGGGCTATGAGGAAGCGGCGGCGCAAGGCCTCGTGGCCGGCATCAACGCCGCACTGTCCGTTCGTGGGCGGGAGCCGTGGTGGCCCCGGCGTGGCGACGCGTACATCGGCGTGCTGATCGACGACCTCATCACGCGCGGTGCGCCGGAACCCTACCGCATGTTCACGAGCCGCGCCGAATACAGGCTGACGCTGCGCGAGGACAATGCGGACCTGCGCCTCACGCCCACCGGCCGCGAGCTCGGGCTGGTGGACGACGAGCGCTGGCAGCTTTTCGAGCGCAAGCACGAGGCCGTGGACGCCGAGCTCCACAGGCTCAAGACCGCGTGGGTGCGTCCTGGCAGCGAGGCAGGCGCACGAGCGGAGTCACGCTTCGGGCCGCTGACGCGCGAGCAGCGTGCGTTCGACCTGCTGCGTCGACCGGAAGTCACCTACGAAGCGCTGGCTGAAGTCGTCGGAGGCAGCGACGCAGACTGGCACGGCGACGAGCGTCTCGCTGCGCAAGTGCCGCTGCAGGTGGACGTGCAGGCCAAGTACACCGGTTACATCGACCGCCAGCACGAAGAGATCGAGCGGCAGCGACGCAACGAAGACACGCGCCTGCCGGACGACCTCGACTACGCCGAGGTGCGCGGCCTGTCGAACGAAGTGCGGCAGCGACTGCTGGAGCATCGGCCGGCGACTCTCGGCCAGGCGGCGCGTATCCCCGGAGTCACGCCCGCGGCGGTGTCGCTCCTGCTCATCCACCTCAAGCGGCGTGAACCGGGACGCGGCCGCCCGATGCGCGCCGCCACCACCAACCCACGGTGACGATGATGACGACGAGTACATCTTGCGCTCGCGGCGTGTGGCGCACGGGCTGGCTGCTTGCAGCGCTGCTGGCGCTCGCGGCCTGCGGCGGCGGGGAGCAGAAGGCCGCGAAGCCGGCCGCGGCGACTCCGCCGGCGAAGGCCGACGTCACGACGCTCACGCGGGGGAATGGCCCGGAACCCGATACGCTCGACCCGCAGCGCGCACGTACGGACAGCGCTTTCAATATCCTGCGCGACGTCTTCGAGGGGCTGACGGCCGTGGGCCCGGACGGCGGCGCGGTTCCGGCGGCCGCGAGTTCCTGGGACGTGTCCAAGGACGGCCTCGAGTACACCTTTCACCTCAGGGACGGCCTCAAGTGGTCGAACGGTGATCGCCTCGTCGCGGGCGATTTCGTCGCCGGCATGCAGCGGCTCGTCGACCCCGCAACGGCGTCGCCCTACGCGCAGATCCTCGAACCGGTCGTGAATGCCGCTGCCATCACGCGTGGCGAGAAGAAGCCCGCCGAGCTCGGCATAAGCGCACCGGACGAGCGCACCGTGGTGATCCGCCTGCAGAACCCGGCGCCCTACCTGCTCGGGTTGCTCGCGCAGCCGGGCGCGTTCCCGGTCCACGGGCCGTCGCTGGCGGCGAACGGCGCCGAATTCGCGCGCCCGGGCAAGATGGTCTCGAACGGCGCTTTCGTGCTCGAGGACTGGGTGGTCGGCTCGGAGGTCGTCACGCGCCGCAACAGGAACTACTGGAACGACGCGGCGACGCAACTCGAGCGCGTGCACTTCTTCCATCACGCGGACGCCGGAACGGAATTCCGGCAGTACCGGGCGGGGCAACTCGACGTCACGTACGTCGTGCCGCCCCAGCAGTTCGCGTGGATCAAGCAGAACCTGCCGGGCGAGCTGCGCATCTCGCCACAGCTCAGCGTGTACTACTACGGCTTCAACCTGGCGCGCCCGCCGTTCAAGGACCGGCCGGACCTGCGCCGGGCGCTGTCGCTAGTCATCGATCGCGACAAGCTGGCCTCGGCCGTGACCGGGCTCGGGGAAGCGCCGGCCTATGGTTGGGTGCCGCGCGGAGTGGCGGATTACACCCCGCAGCACTTCGACTACGCATCGCGTCCCTACGCGGAGCGGGTGGCGGAGGCGCGGGAGCTCTATCGCAAGGCCGGGTACTCGCCGGAGAAGCCGCTCAAGGTGGAGATCCGCTACAACACCGGCGAGGTGCATAACCGCCTTGCCGTGGCCGTGGCGGCGATGTGGAAGGACGCGCTCGGGGTCGAGACCACTCTGTACGCGGAGGAATTCCGTGCCCTGCTCCAGACCATCCAGGCGCGCAAGGAAACCGAGGTCTTCCGCTCGAGCTGGGTGGGCGACTACAACGACGCCTACTCGTTCCTGCAGCTCCTGCAGACCGGGTTCGGCATCAACCTGACCGGGTACTCGAATCCCAGGTACGACGCGCTGCTCGCGGAGGCGACGCGGCAGCCGGACCTGGCCCGGCGGCGGGCGCTGCTCGAGGAAGCCGAGCGCGTGATGCTCGGGGACACGCCGGTCCTGCCCCTCTATTTCTACGTCAACAAGCACCTCGTGAAGCCGTACGTGCGCGGCTGGCAGGACAACGTCATGAACGTCCAGTACAGCAAGGACCTGGGGCTCGGCCCGGCGACCTGAGGAGCGCGTCACAGAACCGCCGTGGCAATCGGCAGGTGCGGTTGAGCGGCGCGCCCGCTGTTGGCAGGATGGCGGCGTCCAGGGACCCGGCCCACCTATGTTCTGGTTTGCAATCTTCGCGGCAACGGTATTCGGCCTGTACTTCTGGCGCGAGTACCGCATCCAGCAGCAGGACCTCGAAAGTGCGACTGCCCCGCACCGGGTCGGCGAGCGTTACATCGGGCAGGTCCTCACCCTGAGCGACGGCATCCGCGAAGGCACCGGCAAGGTCAAGCTGGGCAACCGCCGCTGGAGCCTGCGCGGCCCCAACGTGCCGGCCGGCACCCGCGTCCGGGTCACCGGCGTCGACGGCAGCATCCTGATCGTGGATCGCCTGCCCGGCTGAGCCCGGAATCCATCCCCTCGCGCGGCTCGAAACATCGGTCAGGCGCAGCGTGCGTCGCCCCAGGACAGCGGCATGCCCGGCTTCTTCGACTTCCCCGTCACGGGCATCCTCGGCGAGCCCGACCTGCTCGGTCCGCTGCGCGGCAAGGTCGTGCTCGCGGTGAACGTGGCCAGCCGTTGCGGCTACACGCCGCAGTACGCCGGCCTCGAGCGGCTCCACGAGGAACTGAAGGACGAGGGGTTCGCGGTCGTCGGGTTCCCCTGCAACCAGTTCGGCAACCAGGAGCCCGGGACGGAAGACGAGATCCGCGAATTCTGTTCGACCCGGTACGACGTGACCTTTCCGCTCTCGGCCAAGGTCGAGGTCAATGGGCCCGGGCGACACCCGCTGTATGCGTGGCTCGTATCGGCGGAGAACGGCCGCCCAGGCGACATCCAGTGGAACTTCGA
>VEPJ01000062.1:0-7679 GCA_012026925.1 Gammaproteobacteria bacterium
GTCGGCGCGTCGAGCGGGGCGGGATCACGGCACCGACGCGCGAGCGCCACGAGCCCAACGCGGGGAACGACATCTTCCTCACCGTGGACGCGCGCGTGCAGAAGGTTGCCGAGGAGGCGCGCGCCGGGCAGCGCGCCGCGGTCGTCGCGATCGACCCGCGCAACGGCGACGTGATTGCATTCGTCAGCACGCCCACGTTCGACCCGAACGGATTCGCGCGCGGCCTGTCCTATGCGGAATACAAGGCCCTGGCGGAGAACATCGACGTGCCGCTCTACGATCGCGCCCTGCGCGGCGTGTATCCGCCGGGCTCGACGGTGAAACCGATGGTGGCTCTCGCAGGGCTCGAGCACGGGATCGACCCGAAGGCGACGCGCTTCTGCCAGGGTTACTACCAGCTGCCCGGCGACAGCCACCGCTTCCGCGACTGGAAGAAGGGTGGGCACGGCACGGTGAACATGCATTCGGCGATTGCACAGTCCTGCGACGTTTACTTCTACGGGGTCGCGGAGAAGCTCGGCATCGACCGGATGCACGATTTCCTGGCCCAGTTCGGTCTTGGCGCCGCCACCGGCATCGACATCGGCGGCGAGCGACCGGGGCTCCTGCCGTCCACGGCGTGGAAGAAGAAGGCGTTCAAGCGCAAGGACCTGCAGGTCTGGTTCCCCGGCGAGACGCTGATCTCGGGCATCGGCCAGGGCTACATGCTGGTGACGCCGCTGCAGCTCGCGCACGCGGCCGCCACGATCTCGATGCGGGGCAAACGCTTCCAACCGAGGCTCGTGGCGCGGGTCCGCGACGCACAGACCGGCGAGATCCGCGAGATCCGGCCGAAGGAACTGCCGCCGGTGAAAGTCAGCGATCCCACCTTCTGGGACGTCGCCATCGGCGGCATGGTGGGGGTCGTGAACGACCCGAATGGCACGGCGCGACGCATCTCGGTGGGCGCGCCGTACAAGATCGCCGGCAAGTCCGGGACTGCGCAGGTGTTCAGCGTCAAGCAGAACGAGAAGTACAACGAGAAGGACGTCTCGGAACGCATGCGTGACCACGGCCTGTTCATCGCGTTCGCTCCAGCCGAGGACCCGAAGATCGCCGTCGCCGTGGTGGTCGAGAACGGGCGCAGCGGCAGCGGCACCGCGGCGCCAATTGCGCGAAAGGTCATCGATGCCTTCCTGTTGCCGCAGGAAGCCACGGCCGCTGGCGCGACGCCGGCAGGCGCCGAGGCCGCCGCGCCGGCCGCGGCCGCACCGCCCCCGGGAGGCAACGAGGAATGAAGACCGAGATCGCCGGACCGGGCTACTCGAGTCGCGCACAGCGGACGTTCACCATCACCGGCCGGCTGCTCGAGGCCCTGCACCTCGACGGTCCGCTGCTGCTGTCGGTGCTGGCCGTGTGCGTGGCCGGACTCGTCGTGCTCTACAGTGCCGCGGGCGAGGAAATGGACGTGTTCCTCGCACAGGCTGCCCGCGTCGGGCTCGCGCTCGGCGTCATGGTCGCCGTCGCGCAGATTCCTCCGCGCATCATGCGGATCGCCGCACCCTGGCTGTATGCGATCGGCGTGCTGCTGCTGGTCGCCGTCGCGATCAAGGGCGACATCGCCATGGGCGCGCAGCGCTGGCTCGACCTCGGCTTCGTGCGGTTCCAGCCGTCGGAGATCATGAAGCTCGCCGTGCCGCTCGCCTGCGCGTGGTACCTGCACGATCGCCCGCTGCCGCCCGACTTCCGCTCGCTCCTGGTGCTCGGCGTGGCGATTCTCGTCCCGGTGCTGTTGATCGCGGAGCAGCCGGACCTCGGCACCGCGCTGCTCGTCGCCGCGGGTGGCGCGCTCGTCGTGTTGCTGGCCGGCCTGCAGTTCCGCTACATCGTGGGCCTTGGCGCCGCGGCGGCGGCGGCCGTGCCGGTGGCGTGGCACTTCCTGCACGACTACCAGCGACGGCGCGTCCTGACGTTCCTCAATCCGCAGGAGGACCCGCGCGGCGCCGGCTACCACACGATCCAGTCGCAGATTGCGATCGGCTCGGGTGGTCTCTTCGGCAAGGGCTACATGAACGGCAGCCAGGCCCAGCTCGAGTTCCTGCCCGAGCGCTCGACCGACTTCATCTTCGCGGTGATCGGCGAGGAGTGGGGCCTCGTCGGCCTCGGCGTACTGATGTTCCTCTACATGCTCGTCATCGCGCGCGGACTGTACATCGCCGTGCAGGCGCAGGACACGTTCTCGCGGCTCATGGCCGGTGCGCTGACGCTCACCTTCGCGGTGTACGTGTTCGTCAACAGCGGCATGGTCGCCGGGCTGCTGCCCGTCGTGGGCGTGCCGCTGCCGCTCGTGAGCTACGGCGGCACCTCGATGGTGACCCTCATGGCGGGCTTCGGTATCCTGATGTCCATCCACTCCCGTCGGAAACTGGTCGCAACGTGATCCGCTCCCGCCCGCGGCACCGGATGCCGCGTCGTCTGTTGCCCATGGTTCTCGCGAGCGCCGGGGCGCTCACCGCGACGGCCGCCCCGGCGCTCGACCGCACGCGCGAGGACGTGTCCCGGTTCATCGCCGAGATGAACGAGCGCAACGGATTCGACGCCGACCAGCTCGGTGCGATCTTCGCGCAGGTCGAGTCGCGCCCGGCGATCGTGGCCGCCATCTCGCGACCGGCCGAGAAGACGCTGACCTGGGCCGAGTACCGCGCGAGGTTCATCACCGACCGGCGCGTAGCACGGGGCGCGGAGGTGTCGCGCGCCGAGGCGGAGGCCCTGCAGAAGGCTTCTGCCACCGGCGTGCCCGCAGACGTGCTGCTGGCGATCGTCGGCGTGGAGACGTTCTACGGCGAGAAGACGGGCTCCTACCGCGTGATAGACGCGCTGGCGACGCTCGCCTTCGATTATCCGCCGCGGAGCAGGTTCTTCCGCGGCGAGCTGGAGCAGTACCTGGTCATGACGCGCGAGGAGTCGCTCGACCCGCTCGTGCCGCTCGGATCGTATGCCGGCGCGATGGGCGTCCCGCAGTTCATGCCGTCGAGCTTCCGCCGGTTCGCGGTGGACGGCGACGCCGATGGCCGCCGCGACCTGTGGGGCGACTGGAGCGACGTGTTCGCGAGCGTCGCGAATTACCTGTTGCTGAACGGCTGGCATCCGGGGGAGCCGGTGATGACGGCCGCCGACGTATCCGGCGCCGACCTCGACGGACTGCCGGGCGACAAGCTCGCGCTCACGCAGACGGTGAAGTCGCTGCAGGATCGCGGCGTGAAGTTCACGACGGCGCTCGGCCCCGACGCCCCGGCGGTGCTGATCGCGCTCACGGGCGCGAACGGCCCCGAATACCGCGTCGGCTTCAGCAACTACTACGCGATCACGCGCTACAACCGCAGCGAGCTCTATGCGAGCGCCGTCAACGACCTCGCCGAGGCCATCGCGGCGGCGACGGCGCCCGCTCGCGAACCCCTGCCTTTCACCACCGAGTCCACACCTTCAGCCAGCCAATGACTCGATTGCATCCGACCGTTCCCGCCCTGGTCCTGTCCTTCGCCACCCTCCTAGCCGCCTGCTCCGGATCGAAGCAGGACGCGGCCGGGACGGCCGCCGTGGCGCCGCCCGCCGCCGGCACCGCCGCTGCGGCGCCGACGCCCGTTCCGCCTCCGCCGGAGATCAAGGCCCGCAGCTTCATCGTGGTCGACGGTGACAGCGGCCGCGTCATCGCTGCGCTCGAGCCGGACTCGCGCCAGGAGCCCGCGAGCCTCACCAAGCTCATGACCGCCTACGGCGTGTTCCACGCGCTGAAGGAAGGCCGCATCAAGCTCACCGACATGGTCACGATCAGCGAGCACGCCTGGAAGCAGGAGGGCTCGCGGATGTTCGTGCAGGTCGGCACGCAGGTATCGGTCGAGAACCTGATCCAGGGCATGATCGTGCAGTCCGGCAACGACGCCACCGTCGCGCTGGCCGAGCACGTCGCGGGCACCGAGCCCACGTTCGTGCAGATGATGAACACTTACGCCAGGCAGCTCGGCATGACGGGTTCGCACTTCACGAACGCCGCCGGCATGCCGGACCCGGAGCACTACATGACCGCGCGGGACGCCGCGACGCTCGCGAGCGCGGTGATCCGCGAGTTCCCGGAGTACTACAAGTGGTACTCGCAGCGGGAATACACCTGGAACGGCATCACGCAGCAGAACCGCAACGGCCTGCTGTGGCGCGACCCGACCGTGGACGGCGTGAAGACAGGCCACACGGAGACGGCCGGCTACTGCCTGATCGCCTCGGCGAAACGGGACGGCATGCGCCTCGTGTCCGTCGTGCTGGGCACCGACTCGATGAAGGCCCGCGAGGACGCGAGCGCGGCGCTGCTCGCCTACGGCTACAACTTCTTCGAGACGAAGCGCGTGTACACGGCCGGCCAGGCGCTCACGACGGCGCGCGTGTGGAAGGGCGCGGCGCCGGAAGTGGGCCTGGCGCTGAAGCGCGACCTCTACATCACCGGCCAGCGCGGCCACGTCGGCAACGTGCAGGCCCAGTTCGAGCTGCCGGCCCGGCTCATCGCACCGCTCAGCACCTCGACGTCCGTCGGCAAGGTCAAGGTGGTAGCGGACGGCGCCACGGTCGCGACGTATGATCTCTTCCCCGCGCAGGACGTGCCCCCCGGCGGTCTGTTCCGCCGCGCAATCGACACCGTGCGCCTCTGGTTCAACTGACATGGCCGATCCCTACCCGACCTGCTACCTGAACGGCCAGTACCTGCCGCTCGCGGACGCGCGGATCTCGCCGCTCGACCGCGGCTTCCTGTTCGCCGACGGCGTCTACGAAGTGGTGCCGGTGCACCGCGGCCGGCCGTTCCGGCTGCGCGAGCACCTGCACCGCCTCGACGACAGCCTCCGGGGCATCCGCCTGCCGAATCCGCACGGCAACGCCGAGTGGCAGGCGATCCTGGAACGGCTCCAGGCCCTGGCCGGCGCGTCCGAGATGCTGCTGTACCTCCAGGTCACGCGCGGCGCCGAGTCCGGCCGCAATCACCTGGTCCCCAAGGACGCGAAGCCAACGGTGTTCGCCTTCGCGAGCCCGTATCCCCAGCCGTCCGCGCAGGTGCTCGAGCGAGGCCTGGCCGCGGTCACCCTCGAGGACATTCGCTGGGATCGCTGCGACATAAAGTCGGTGGCACTGCTCGGCAACGTGCTGCTCAGGCAGGCAGCCGCGGAGCGCGGCGCCGACGAGGCGCTGCTGGTGCGCGACGGGCTGCTGCTCGAGGGCTCCTCGAGCAGCGTGTTCCTCTGCATCGGCGGCAAGCTCGTGACGCCGCCGAACAGCCACCACATCCTGCCCGGCACGTCCCGCGACGCCGTACTCGAGCTTGCGGAGGGATGGCTCCCGAGCGAGATCTGCGCGCTCGAGGCTCGCGAGATCCTGAGCTGCGAGGAGGTGTGGATCGCATCGGCCGGCCGCGGCGTCCTGCCCGTCACGCGGGTCGACGACGAGCCGATCGGCACGGGCCGGCCAGGGCCGTTGTGGACGGAGATGTATGCCCGGCTGCAGCGTCACCTGGACGACATCGCGGCCACGCCCGTACTCTGATCCATGCCTGGGGACACGCTGCTCGAGTTTCCCTGCCGCTTCCCCATAAAGGTGATGGGCGCGGCGACCGACGAGTTCCGCAGCCTCGTGCTGGGAATCGTCACCCGGCACTTCGGTGAGCCCGCGTCGAGCGATATCGAGGAGCGCCCGAGCAGCGGCGGACGGTACCTCGGGGTCACGATCACGGTCCGCGCCGAAAGCAAGGCGCAGCTCGACGCCGCCTACACCGAGCTCACGTCCTGTCGCCAGGTGCTGGTCGCGCTCTGATCCGGCTCACCCAGGCGCAGCGACTCGAGGAGTCGCGGCGCCAGTGCGCTCGCCACGATGCGCAGGTCGGCAGGTCCGCCGAGCGCACTCACCTGCGTCATCTCGAGCCCGGCGTAGCCGCACGGGTTGATGCGACGGAACGGTTCGAGGTCCATGGCGACGTTGAGCGCGAGCCCGTGGTAGGAACAGGAGCGGCGGATGCGCAGGCCGACGCTCGCGATCTTGCGTCCCTCCACGTAGACGCCCGGCGCGTCCCGTCGCCCGATCGCCGCGATTCCCCAGGTTCCGAGCGTCGCGATGATGGCTCGCTCGATGCCTTCCACCAGGGCGCGCACGCCGAGCCCGGCTCGCCCGAGGTCGACGAGCGGATAGACGACCAGCTGCCCCGGCCCGTGGTAGGTCACCTGCCCGCCGCGGTCGATGTGCACGACGGGGATGTCGCCCGGCGCCAGCAGGTGCTCGGCGCGGGCGTTCATGCCCATCGTGAAGACGGGGGGGTGCTCCAGGAACCAGAGCTCGTCCGGAGTGCCGGCCCCGCGGGCCTCGACGTGGCGCTGCATCGCGCGCCACGTCGGCTCGTAGTCCACGCGGCCGAGCCAGCGCAGGACGGGAGCCGCGCCGGTCTCAGCCACGCGGTCTCGAGGCGACGCCGCCGGCGCCGAGCCCTGCGTTGTTGCGCGCGAGCGCCTGTTCCGCGCGGTAACTGGAGCGCACCAGCGGGCCGGCCACGCATTCGACGAAGCCGCGCTCGAGCGCCGCAGCTCGGTAAGCCTCGAACTCCTCCGGTGTGACGAACCGTTCGACCGGCAGGTGATTCACCGTCGGCCGCAGGTACTGGCCGAGCGTGAGCATGTCCACGCCGACGCGGCGCAGGTCGTCCATGGTGGCGAAGATCTCCGCGTCCGACTCGCCGAGGCCGAGCATCAGGCTCGTCTTCGTGAGCACGTCGGGACGATGTTTCTTCGCATGCTCGAGCACGGCGAGCGTCTGCTCGTACGACGCGCGCGGATCGCGCACCGGATGGGTGAGGCGGCGCACCGTCTCGACATTCTGCGCGAAGACTTCGAGCCCGCTGTCCACGACCGTCTCGACGTCCTCGAGGACGCCCTGGAAATCCGGCGTCAGGGCTTCCACCGCCGTCTCCGGGTTGAGTCGCTTGATCTCGCGCACGCAGGCGGCGAAGTGCCCGGCACCGCCGTCGTCGAGGTCGTCTCGGTTCACCGACGTGAGCACGACGTAGCGCAGCTTCATGAGCTGCACCGTGCGCGCCGAGTTCGCGGGCTCCTCTTCATCGAGCCAGCCGCGCGGATTACCGGTATCGACGGCGCAGAAGCGGCAGGCGCGAGTGCAGACCTCGCCCATGAGCATGAGCGTCGCCGTGCCGGCATTCCAGCACTCGCCGATGTTCGGGCATTTGGCTTCCTCGCACACGGTGGCGAGCCGGTGCTCGCGGACCGTCTGCCTAACCGTGTCGAATCGCGCTCCGCCGGGCATGGGTGCGCGCAACCATGCGGGCTTCCGGCCGTTCGGCAGCGGTACCGCGCGCCCGCCCGCCTTGATGCCGTCCTTGATCGCGGTCGTGCCCTGCGGCGTGACGTACTTCTCCCCGCTCCGCGTGGGAGTCGTTACGACGGGTATGCCCTTGAGGTCGCTCATGTGCTCGTGGTCGCGTGAGGGACGCATTGTACGGCTCGCGCAGCGTCTGCGGTCAGCGGCCACGTTTGCGGGGTCGGGAGGGTTCGGCGGGACGCCGCAAGCACGTCCATGTGGGCTCCGCGCGCGACGTCGTGTCGCGCGACGGCCCGCCGAACCCTCCCCACCCCGCAAACGCGGCTCAGCTCGCCCCAGCCGGC
>VEPJ01000062.1:7689-11764 GCA_012026925.1 Gammaproteobacteria bacterium
TCGCGCAACAGGACGTTGCGCGCGGAGCCTCCAGGGACGGATTTACGGCGTCCCGGGAAACCATGCCCGTCGACCCCCCCAACCATTCGCGTCCGAACGCGGGCGGATTCAGCGCGACCCGCGCCGCAGACGGGCATCGAGCTCGGCGAGCCGCTGCGGCGTGCCGATGTCGAGCCACTCACCGTCGTGCACTTCCCCGCCGACCCGCCCCTGCCTTGCGGCGGCACGCAAGAGCGGCGCGAGCTTGAAGACGCCGTCCCGGCAACCGTCGAACAGTTCCGGCCGGTAGACGCCCACGCCGGAAAACGTGAGCCGCTCGCCGGACTCCTCGACGATCCGGCCTTCGCGCAGCACGAAATCGCCGTCCGGGTTGTGGTCGGGATTCTCCACCAGCACGAGATGCGCGAGATCGTTGGGGAGCAGCGACTCGCGCAGCTTCGCGTACGGATAGTCGGTCCAGATGTCGCCGTTCACCACCAGGAATGGCGCCGGACCGAGCAGCGGCAAGGCACGGTAGATCCCACCGCCCGTCTCGAGCGGCTCAGGCCCTTCGTCGCTGTAGGCGATGCGCACGTTGTAGCGCGCGCCGTCGCCGAGCGCCGCCTCGATCTGCGCGCCGAGCCACGAGACGTTCACGACGACGTCCCGGAAGCCGGCCATCGCGAGCGCGTTCAGGTGGTGCGCGATCAGCGGCAGCCCGCCCGCGTCGAGCAGCGGCTTCGGTCGGTCGAGCGTCAGCGGGCGCATGCGCTCGCCGCGGCCGGCGGCAAGGACCATCGCCTTCACGCAGTCCGCGCCTCGAGGCTCGCCAGCATGGCGGGCAGTACCCGGTTCCGCACGAGTTCACCGAGAGGCCCGAAGTCCGGTTGCCGCGCGCAGGCCTGCTCGATGTAGCCGAGGGTGCGCGGCACGTCCGGGAGATAACCGGGCTTCCCGTCGCGGTGCCAGAGGCGCGCAAATATGCCGCTCGCCTTGAGGTGCCGCTGCACGCCCATCAGGTCGAACCAGCGGAGGAACTGCTCGTCGTCATCGCCGGTCGCAACACCGGCTGCCGCGGCGTGCCGGCGGAAGTCGAGCGCCCAGGCAAGGACCTGCTCCTGCGGCCACGCGATGTAGCAGTCGCGCAGCAGCGAGACGAGGTCGTAGGTGAGCGGCCCGTGCACGGCATCCTGGAAATCCAGGATGCCGGGGTTGCCCGCCGCGCAGACCATCAGGTTGCGGGAATGGTAGTCCCGATGCACGAATACCCGCGGCTGCTCGAGCGCGCTGGCCACCAGCAGGTCGAAGGCCGCCGCGAGCTGACGACTCTCGGCCGCGGTCAGTTCCAGGCCGAGGTGACGGCCGAGCAGCCAGTCCGTGAAGAGGCTCATCTCGAAGCGGAGCAGCTTCTCGTCGTACGGCGGCAACGCTCGAGCGTGCTCGCCGCCGCTGGCCTGGATCCGTACCAGCGCGGCAATCGCGTCGCCGTAGAGCTGCGGGCCCCGGGCGCGGTCCGCCAGTTCCATCAGGTAGGTGACCGAGCCGAGGTCGGTCAGCAGCAGGAAGCCGTCCGTCGCGTTCCGCCCGAGAACCCGCGGCGCATTGACGCCGATCTCGGACAGCATGCCCGCGACCTTCAGGTACGGCCCGACGTCCTCCTTGTCCGGCGGAGCGTCCATCGCGATGCACGTGCCGGCGGCGCGGGTCACCCGGAAGTACCGGCGGAAGCTTGCGTCGGCGGACGCCGGGGCCAGGCAGAAGTCATGCCAGCCGAGCCCTCGCTCGAGCCAGTTGCGCAGCAGGTCGAGCCGCGGATCGTGTCGGCCGGTATCGGGCAAGGGGGACCTCGGAAAGTCGGCTGGCTCGGGGCGCGGCAATTATAATCGCAGCGATGAAGCCGTCCGTCCGAATCACGCGCCACCGACGACGGCTGCTCTCACCCCTGCTCCTCTGCGCGCTGGCCGGCGCCGCGCCGGCGGCAGACGACCAGTGCCGCATCCCCGTCACGACGGACCCGCGCCTCGACGCGCTCCTCAAGGCCGCCCCGAACGCCCCGCACATCGGCAACAAGGGCGACCGCGGCGAAATGAGCCGCTCGGGCGACGCCGAGCTCACGGGCAACGTCGAGATCCGCATGGGGCAGCGCCTCCTGACCGCAGAAGAGGCGGTGGTGGACGCAAAGCAGCGCCGCATCACGGTCATGGGCCGGTCGGAGTACCTCGATCCGACCATTCACGTCGTCGGGAAGGGCGGCTCGTTCGAAAGCGGCAGCGGCGGCACCTTCGAGGGCGCCAGGTTCGAGCTGGTGGACGGTTCGGGCCGCGGCTCCGCGAAGGACGCCGTGGTGCACGACCAGACGATGCTCGACCTGACGCGCGTGCGCTACACCGTCTGCCCGCCCGGCAACGAGGACTGGGTACTCAAGGCCGACACCATTTCACTCGACCAGGAGAGCCGCACCGGCACGGGCCGCAACGTCCAGCTCAATTTCAAGGGTGTGCCGATCCTCTACACCCCCTGGATCTCCTTCCCGGTCGGCAGCGAGCGCAAGTCGGGCCTGCTGTTCCCGGCCTTCGGCAGCGGCGGCAAGACCGGCACCCAGGTCGTGGTGCCGTGGTACTGGAACATGGCGCCGAACTACGACTCCACGTTCACCGCGCGCTGGTTCTCGTCCCGTGGCTTCCGCATCGACCCCGAGTTCCGCTACCTCACCGAGCGCAGCAAGGGAACGTTCGATATGCAGTACTTGCCGCACGACACGCAGCGCGGCGACTCGCGAGGCTTGTACGCATTCAAGGACGTCACCAATTTCGAGCCACGCACCCGGGCCCTGGTGAACGCGTCCTACGTGACCGACAACTCGTACTTCGAGGACTTCGGCGTCGGCTTCGAGGGGACGAGCATCATCTTCCTGAACCAGCTCGCCGAGTTCCGCCGCAACGTCGAGCACTGGTCGCTCGTCGGACGGACGCAGAACTACCAGGTCATCGATAACGCGCTCGCCGACGACGCGCGGCCCTATGCGCTGCTGCCGCAGGTCGTCGCGGCCGGCCGGTGGAACGACCTGCCACGCGGGTTCGGTGCGACGTTCGACCTCGAGGCCACGAACTTCTATCGCGACATCGGCCCACAGGGCGTGCGCGTCGACACGATGCCCGGGCTCTCGTGGCGCACGGGACGCCGCAGCGCCTACGTGGAGGCGGATGCGGCCTGGCGGTACACCGCCTACGGCCTGCACGACACCGCTCCGGGGACGGACAACAGCCTCTCGCGCTCCCTCCCCATACTCAGCCTGGACTCGGGCCTCGTGCTCGAACGGACCGTGGGCGAGAAGCAGCGCGTGCAGACGCTCGAACCGCGCGCGCTTTACCTCTACGTGCCGTACCGGAACCAGGACGACATTCCGATCTTCGACACCGCCACCCCGGACTTGAATCTCGTCCAGCTGTTCCGCACCAACCGCTACGTCGGCGCCGACCGCGTCGGCGATGCCAACCAGGTGGCGGTCGGGCTCACCAGCCGCCTGCTCGATCCAGCCGGCGGCCAGCAGTACCTCACGGCGACGATCGGCGAGGCCTACTACTTCGAGCAGCCGAAGGTGACGCTGCCCGGCGAGACTCCGAGCAACCGATCCTCGTCCGACATCGTCGCGGAAGTCGAGCTCGACGCCTTCAAGTACTGGAGCGCCCGGGTCGGCTACCAGTGGGATCCCAATGCGTCGCAGACCGAGCGCGGCGAGTTCGGGCTGCAGTACCGGCCGGCGAGCGACAGCGTGATCAACGCGTCCTATCGCTACCAGCGCGACCTGCTCGAGCAGGTCGACGTGTCCGCGGCATGGCCGTTCGCCGATCGCTGGCACGGCTACGCACGCTGGGTCTATTCGATCTCGGAGAGCAAGACGCTCGACCAGTTCATCGGCTTCGAATACGCCTCGTGCTGCTGGGCCCTGCGGGTAATCACTCGCCACTTCATCAGCAGCCGCTCCGGCGCGTCGGACACGTCGCTCGGCATCCAGCTGGAACTCAAGGGGCTGTCCAGTGTCGGAGTGGACAACGAAGCTTTCCTGCGGGACGCGATTCGTGGATACTCCGCGCTC
>VEPJ01000134.1 GCA_012026925.1 Gammaproteobacteria bacterium
ATGCTGAGCCTCGACACGGACACGGGCGCCTGCTCGATGACCGTGATGTTCGAGCCCGGTTACACGCTGCCGCCCGGCATGAGCTACTCGGAGATGGAGCTCTTCGTCATGACGGGCTACCTCGAGATGGACGGCCAGCGGCATGGCCCCGGCACCTACATCTGCCTGCCGGCCGGCGTGACGCTGCCGGCGATCAGGATGCCGCGCGGCGTGACCGGCCTCATGTTCTACAACTACGGCGAGCCGTCGTTCGTCGAGTCCGACGCCGACCACCCGCTCGCCGAGCGCGAAAAGCTGATCAAGGTCAACGCCTACGACGACCTGCAGTGGAGCTCGACGAACTTCTTCCCGGCCACGGCGCCGGGCTGCATGGTCAAGATCCTCAAGTTCGACGAGCGCACGCAGGCGTTCACGTTCCTGTACTGCATGACGCCGAACTTCTGGCAGGACAACATCTCCTACCACGACTGCTGCGAGGAGGCGTACCACATCTGGGGCACGTCCTGGATGATGCAGTTCGGCGAGCTGCCGACGGGCGGGTACTTCTGGCGGCCGCCATACATCAACCACGGGGCGTTCCAGTGCAAGCTCGGCACGCTCGCGCTCGGACGCACCGACAGCCAGCTCTACAACCACTTCCACTTCAACCCGTGGACGACGGTCGAGGAGAACAAGGAGCGCGCGGGCGCGCGGATGCTGGCGTGGAAACCGGACCTGTACCGTTGGGTCGCGACAGGCGACCACAACCACCCGGCCGATTTCGAGTTCCCGCATGCCCACTACAACGAGAAGGGCGAGCGCGTCTGGCACCACCACGAGGGGGGCGACCTCGACCACAACCACGGTCGCGGTGGCCGCAAGGCGCCGGCCAGGAAGAAATAGGCGCTCGACGCCGCGGCTGCCGGTACGGACGTCCCGCAGCCGCGGGACGTTTCGTTTCCGGCGTCCGTAGAGGCCGACATGGCGGGACCGCTGCAGGACATCGTGGTGCTGGACCTGAGCCGCATTCTCGCGGGTCCCTGGGCCACGCAGGTGCTGGCCGACTTCGGGGCCGAGGTCATCAAGATCGAGCATCCGCGCGGCGGAGACGACACGCGCAAGTGGGGACCGCCGTTCCTCAGGGACGCAGGCGGGCGGGACACGTCGGAGTCGGCCTATTACCTCTCTGCCAACCGCGGCAAGCGCTCCGTCGCGATCGACATCGCGAGCGAGGAGGGCCAGTCCCTCGTGCGTCGTCTGGCGCAGCAGGCGGACGTACTGGTCGAGAACTTCAAGGTTGGCGGGCTCCGTCGCTACGGCCTTGCCTACGAGGACCTCGCGCCCGCGAACCCGCGGCTCGTGTACCTGTCGATCTCCGCGTTCGGCCAGGACGGCCCGGCCGCGGCCGAGCCCGGCTACGACGCGATGATCCAGGGAATGGGCGGGCTGATGAGCCTGACCGGCGTGGCCGACGGCGAGCCGGGTGCAGGACCGCAGAAAGTTGGCGTCGCCGTGGCGGACCTGATGTGCGGTATGTACGCGGTGGCGGCGATCCTTGCGGCGCTCAACGAGCGGCGCGATTCCGGCCGCGGCCAGTTCATCGACCTGTCGCTGCTCGATACCCAGGTCGCGTGGCTCGCCAACCAGAACATGAATTACCTGGTGTCCGGCAATGCACCGAGGCGACAGGGCACTTCGCATCCGAACATCGTGCCGTACCAGTCGTTCCGCACGGCGGACGGCTACTTCATGCTCGCGGTGGGCAACGACGCACAGTTCGCGCGCTTCTGCGAGGCCGCGGGAGTACCGGAACTCGCGACCGATGCGCGTTACGCGACGAACCGCGAGCGCGTGGCACATCGTCGCGAGCTGGTGCCGATCGTCGAGAAACTGTTGCTCGAGCGCACGAGCGCGGAGTGGCTCGAGGCCATGCGCGCGGCCCAGGTGCCGTGCGGCCCGATCAACGACCTCGCCCAGGTCTTTGCCGAGCCCCAGGTGCGGCATCGTCGCCTGAAGTTCGACCTGCCGCACCCGCTGGCTGGCAGCGTCCCCGGTGTGCGCAATCCGGTGCTGTTCTCCCGGACCTCGATCGAGTACGACCGCCCGCCGCCGCTGCTCGGCGCCGACACCGAGGCAGTCCTGGGCGAACGGCTGGGCCTCGATTCGGCGGCCGTCGCAGGGCTCAGGACTCGGGGTGTCGTGGCGTGAAGTCCATCCTGTGCAGTCCCATCGTCCCGGTCCATAATTGATGCGTTGCAGCTAAGCAGGTCCGCCCATGCCCACCCGCATGATCCGCCCGAGCCCGAGCCTCGCCAACGTCCGCTACGAGATCCGTGGCCGGCTGGCCCGTCGTGCCCATGAAATGGAACGGCTCGGTTACGACATCGTCTCCCTGAACATCGGCAACCCGGGCGCCTTCGGCTTCCGCACGCCGGAGACGATGCGGCTCGCGATGATCGAGAACCTGCGCTCCGCGGAGGGCTACTGCCACCAGAAAGGCATCTTCCCGGCGCGCGAGGCCGTGGTGATGCAGCAGCAGGAGCGGGGCGTCCGCGGGGTCACGGCGGACGACGTCTTCATCGGCAACGGCGTGAGCGAACTCATCGACCTGACGCTCCGCGCGCTGCTCGCCCAGGACGAGGAAGTGCTGGTCCCGAGCCCGGACTACCCACTCTGGACCGCCGCGGTGAACCTGAACCGCGGGCGTGCCGTGCACTACCCGTGCCCGCCCGAGCGGGGCTTCATCCCGAACCCCGACGAGATCGAGTCGCTGATCACGAAGCGCACTCGCGCCATCGTCGTGATCAACCCGAACAACCCGACGGGTGCGGTGTATCCGCGTCACGTGCTCGAGGGGATCGCGCACATCGCCGAGAAGTATCACCTGGTCGTGCTCGCCGACGAGATCTACGACCAGATGACCTACGACGGCGCGGAGTTCATCCCGATGGCGACGCTCGTGCAGCACACGCTGTGCGGCACGCTGAGCGGCCTGTCGAAGGTCTATCGCGCCTGCGGCTACCGCGTCGGCTGGGCCGTGTTCTCGGGCGACGTGGAGCATTCGCGCGAGTACCTCTCGGCGCTCGAGCTCCTGTCGTCCCTGCGCCTTTGCAGCAACGTGCCGGGGCAGTGGGCGGTGCAGACCGCGCTCGGCGGCTACCAGAGCATCCGCGAGCTCGTCTCCCCGGGCGGGCGGCTGTACGAGTCGCGCAAGGCGATCGTGGATGCGGTGGGGCGCAGCCAGTTCCTGTACCTGACGCCGCCCATGGGGGCGCTGTACGCATTCGTGGGCGTGCAGGCCGAGTCCTTGCCCGGCTTCGACGACCAGCAGTTCGCGCTCGACCTGCTCGAGCACAAGCACGTCCTCGTCGCGCCGGGCTCGAGCTTCAACGTCCCCTACCGCAACCACTTCCGGGTGACGAACCTGCCGGAGCCGCAGCTGATTGCCGACGTGTTCGCCCGGATGGAAGAGCTCTTGCACGACTACGCGGTCGGCGAGACGCCGGTGACGCGGCCGAACCCTGCACTGCGCGTCGTGGAGACCGCGGCCAAGCGGTGAAGCGACTTTAGAAGAAGCCGCTAACTAACTGTTTTGTCTAATATTCGGTCGTGAGCAAGGACGACACGCGACCGCCCGGCGCCACTTGGGTTACCCCGACGCGCCGGCTCGCGCACCACCTGCGCTCTAGGCACGATGATGCCTGCATCGCGCGCGGCCTCGAGGTCTGGCCAACGCCCGACATCGTCACCTGGTCGGGACTCATCGAGCGGATGTTCGCGACCGACCGGCAGGCAGGGCGCCTGGCGGGCCGATGGTTGCCCGAGAGCGCCGCACGGTTGGTCTGGGAACGTATCGCGCAGGCCGATCCCGTCGCCCGTGACCTCGTGTCGCCGGGACTCATGGGCCGGGCGGCTTACGAGTCGTGGCGCCGCATGCACGCATTTCTCGTACCGGCGCAGGCGCTCGAGGCGGAGGACAACCCGGAATCGCAGGCGTTCGCCCGCTGGGTACGCGAGTACTCCCGCTGGCTGGAGCGCGGCGCATGGATCGATCCTTCGCTGGCGCCCGGCCGTCTGGACGCGGCATCGGCGGGCCCGGCGCTGGAGCTCGTCGGCTTCGACGCCCTGACCCCCGCGCAGGACGCGTTCTTCGAGCGCCTGGGCGCTGCAGGCGTCGAGGTTTCACGCCGCGAGGCGCCCCGGCGCAAGGGGGAGGCGGTGCAGGTCGATTGCCTCGATCGCAATGCGGAACTGGACGCCGCCGTGCGCTGGGCCGCGAACCGGCTCGACCGGGATCCGGCGGCGCGCCTCGGCATCGTGGTGCCGGGGCGCGCCGCGAGGCGTGATCCCGTCAGACGTGCAATCGGGCGAGTACTGACACCGGCCTCGACCGTGTCCGGCGGCCCTCCACCGGAATCCCATGGCTTCGAGATCGCCTCGGCCCGCGCGCTTGCGGATCGGCCCGTCGTTGCCGCGACCCTCGAGATCATCGGCGCCTTCTCGCGCGCCGCCGACCTCGCTGTCGCGAGCCGCCTGCTGCGCAACCCGTTCCTCGCGGCGATGACGCCGGAAGCCGACGCGCGCGCTCGCCTCGACGCCCGTATCCGACGCAAGGAGGGGCCCGACCTCGATCTCCAGCGACTCGCGCAGCTCGCGGAGGAGCACGATTGTCCCCGGCTGGGCGACGCACTCGGTGCGGGCCTCGGCCTTGCACGAGCCTGGCCTCGGCGGGCGCTGCCGAGCCGCTGGTCGCGATCGTGGTCCGACCTGCTCGCCGCAATGGGCTGGCCTGGTGAAGGCCTCGACAGTGACGAGCACCAGGCCCGGCAGCGGTGGCAGGCGCTCCTCGCCGAGTTCGGCGCCTGCGACGATTACGTCGCACCGCTTTCGGCGGCGGAAGCCTGCGGCCTGATCGCGGACATGGCACGAGGAGTCCTCTTCGAGCCGCAGGAAGTGAGCGCGCGGCTGCTGGTGATCGACCCGGACACCTGCGCCGGCATGGACTTCGACGGCCTCTGGGTGTGCGGGCTCGACGCCGGACAGTGGCCCGCAGCCGCGTCGCCGGACCCGTTCCTGCCACGAGCCTGGCAGGCGCGGCAGCGCATCCCGGGGGCGACGGCTGAAATCGCGGCACAGGACGCGCGACGCATGCTCGCGCGCCTGTGCCGCAGCGCCGACGAAGTGATCCTGAGCGTGCCCCAGTTCGACGACGAGGCGCCGCTGCTGCCGAGTTCCCTGCTCGCCGGCGTGCGGCGAGCCAGTCTCGGAGATCAGTGGCGTGCGCCAGTCGTCGCAAGCGCGCAATTCGCCGCGCGCCCGGCGCTCGAGTCCGGCACGGACGGCGTGATGCCGCCGCTAGCGCCCGGGGATTCGTCACAGGGCGGCGCGCGCCTGCTCGAACTGCAGTCCGCGTGCCCGTTCCGCGCACAGGCGGAATTCAGGCTGGGCGCGGGCGCCCTGGAGGACGCCGAACTGGGGGTCGCGGCCACCGAGCGCGGCGAGCTCGTGCACGGCGTGCTCGCGCGGATCTGGGGCGAGGTCCGGACGCAACGATCGCTGCGCGAGCTGTCCGAGAGCGGGCGGCACGAGTTGATCCGCGACGCGGTCGCGGCCGAGGCGTCCGCTGCAAAGCAGGGCGCCCAGGGCGTGATGCGCCGGCTGCTCGACATCGAGTCTGCGTGGCTGGAGGCTCGCGTGCGCGAGCTGATCGCCGCGGATCTCGAGCGGCCGGAATTCGAGGTGGAGGGCGTGGAGCAGGACGTCGCGGTGAGCGTCGGCGGCCTGTCGCTCGGGCTGCGCATCGACCGCGTCGACCGGCTGTCCGACGGCAGTGTCGCCGTGATCGACTACAAGACCGGTGGCGACGCGGACCCGCGCGCCTGGATCGACGAGCGGCCGAAGCTTCCCCAGTTGCCTCTCTACGCCGAGGCCATCGGCGCCCGCGACGTCGGCGCGATCGCGTTCGGTCGCGTGCGCAGGGGCGACACCGGATATCGCGGTCTCGCGCGCGACGACGCACAGTTCCCCGGCCTCAGGAGCCCGGGCGGGAGGGGATGGCCGAGGGAACACGCGTCCTGGGACGAGTTGCTGCTGGCCTGGCGACGGCGCCTGGAGGCGCTGGCCGCCGAGCACGTGCGGGGCGATGCGCGCCTCGCGCCGAACCCGGTCCAGGCTTGCACGTACTGCCACCTGGCGATGCTCTGCCGCATCGGCGAGACGAGCCTCGTTGCGGACTCGGAGGCCGAGGGTCCGGGCGATGAGTGACCTGCGACGGGCGGACGCAGCAGCGCGCGAGCAGGCGCTCGACGTCGGGCGAAGCTTCATCGTGCAGGCGCCGGCCGGCTCCGGAAAGACGGAGCTCCTGACGCGGCGCTTCCTGGCGCTGCTTGCAACGGTGCAGGCACCCGAGTCGGTGCTGGCGATCACCTTCACCCGCAAGGCCGCCGCTGAGATGCGCAACCGCATCCTGGGCGCCTTGCGCGCCACCGCAACGCCGGGCGAGGCTCGGGAGAAGCTGCACCCGCGAACCCTGGAGCTCGCGGCCGCAGCGCTCGGCGCCGACCGCAGGTTCGGCTGGGACGTGCTCGGCAATGCCGGACGGCTCCGCATCCAGACCATCGATTCGCTCAACCTCGGGCTCGCCCGGCGCCTGCCCGTGCTGTCCGGGCTCGGGGCCGGAATCGGCGTCGAGGAGGATGCGCGCGAACTCTATCGCGAGGCCGCGCGCCGGCTGCTCGAGCACCTGCCGTCCGGCGGCACGCCGCAATCGCAGGCCGTCGCGATCCTGCTCGAGCACGTGGACAACCGCGTGTCGCGTTTCGTCGACCTCGTGGTCGAGATGCTGATGAGGCGCGATGCGTGGGGCCCCATCCTGCCCTGGATCACCGAGGACGAGGGCAGCAACGCGGAGCTCCGCGCGGCGCTCGAGTCGTCGCGACAGGACCTCGTGCGTGCGCATCTCGCAGCGCTCGTCCGAACCTTTCCTCGCGACCTCCTCGCGGATGCGGTTTCCGTCGCCATCGAGGCGGCAGCTGCGCTCCAGGCCGCGGGATCCGATTCACCGATCGCGACCTGGGCGGAGAACGCCGTGCTCCCGGACGAGGAGCCCGACGATTCGCAGCTGTGGCTAGGGCTCGCGGTCCTGTTCCTCACGGAGAAGGGCACCCCGCGCAGGAGCTTCGATTCCCGGATCGGCATTGCGCCGGGACCGGCAGGGAAGTCGCTCAAGGACCGGGCGCGCGCGGTGGCCGCGGCGCTGGATGGACTCGGGGATCTCGCCGCGCGTCTCGACGCCGTCCGCCGACTGCCTGGAGCGGCGTACGACGATGACGAGTGGCGCGTCCTGAGGGCGCAGTGCATCGTGCTCAAGCTCGCTGCCGCCGAACTCGAGATCGTGTTCTCCGAGCGCCGCGCCGCGGACTACACGCGGTTCGCGCACGCAGCCCGGCTGGCGCTCGGCACGGACGAGGCGCCGACCGACACGGCGCTCGCGCTCGACGCGTCGCTGCAGCACGTGCTGGTGGACGAATTCCAGGACACCTCGGCGGCGCAGGTCGAACTCCTCGAGAGCCTGACCGCGGGCTGGCAGCGCGGCGACGGCCGCACGCTGTTCCTGGTCGGCGACCCGATGCAGTCGATCTACCGCTTCCGAAATGCCGAGGTCGGACTGTTCCTGAACGTCCGCGACCGCGGTCTGCGCGGCGGCGCCATCCAGCTGACACCACTCACGCTGGCCGTGAATTTCCGCTCGACGCGCCCGCTCATAGACTGGGTGAACCAGGCATTCAGGCAGGTGCTTCCGGCGCAGGACGACGAGGTGACAGGGGCGGTGAAGTACTCGCCGAGCACGCATGCCGAGAATGCGGGCGGGCAGGGCGGCGTCCACGTTCACGCCCTCTTCCGGCGCAGCCGCAGGTACGAGGCGACGCTGGTGGCGGACGTCGTTCAACGACGGCTGGCGGAAACCGAGTCGGGACGCGTGGCCATCCTCGTCCAGAGCCGCGCCCACCTCCTGTATATCGTCGGCGAACTCGCGCGACGTGGCATCCGGTACCAGGCCACCGACATCGACCCGCTCGCCGAGCGATCGATCGTGCTCGACCTGCTGGCGCTGACGCGCGCGATCGCCCACCCGGCCGACCGGCCCGCCTGGCTCGCGGCGCTGCGCGCACCCTGGTGCGGATTGACGCTCGGCGAGCTGCACGCGCTCTGCGGTGACGCCCTCGACGCGACGCTGCCGGAGATCCTTCGTGATCCGGCCCGCCACCAGCGACTGGATGCGCCGGCACGCAGGCGGCTGGCCCGCGCGTGGTCCGTGCTCGAGCGCGCGCCCGGGGAGGCGCGACGATTCGGCCTGCGCGACGCGGTGGAGCGCGCCTGGCTCGGCCTGGGCGGACCCGCGACGGCTGACACCGGGCGTGCACTCGACGAGGCGCAGGCGTACCTCGACGAGCTCGCGGAACTCGAGCGCCGGGCCGCGGGCCCCGTGGACCTGGCGCAACTCGCCGAAGCGCTCCATGAGCTCTACGCACCCTCGCGCCCCAGCAGGGAAGTGCGCGTGGAGCTCCTGACCATCCACAAGGCCAAGGGACTGCAGTTCGACACGGTGATCGTCCCGGGACTCGACCGACGGCCACGGTCCAATTCGAAGCGGCTCATGCAGTGGACCGTGCTGCGCAGGGATCAGCGTGCCGAAGTCGTCATCGCCCCGGTCGCCGCCACGGGTGAAGAGGCCAATCCACTGTACGCGTGGCTCGAACGCATCGAGGCCGCCAGGCTCGAGCAGGAAAAGCGCCGGCTGCTTTACGTGGCCGCGACGCGCGCCGAGCGCTGCCTGCATCTCTTCGGCGCCTGCAAGCTGGTTGAGGACGAGGATGGTGCGGCCGCGATCGTGCGCCCCGGGTCGTCGGTCGCGCTCGGACTGCTGTGGCCTGCAATCGAGCAGCATTTTTCGGCCCGGCTGAGCGAGATCGGCAGCGTGGAGGGCCAGGTCGCCCCGGCAAACCAGCGCGACCCGCCGCAGCGCCGCCTGCCGCCCGAATGGCGGCCGCCCTCGGTCGAGGCGCCGCGACTGGGCGCGCCCGGCGCGTTGCCCGTGGCAGCGCCGACGATCGTCGAGTTCGACTGGGCGACGGAGACCGCGCGGCACGTCGGAACGGTCGTGCACCGCGAGCTGCAGCGTCTCGCGCGCGAGGGCGTTGCGGCGATGCGCGACGACACGGCAACCCGACGGCGCTACCACGACGAACTCGCGGAACTCGGCGTGCCGGCCGAGCGGCGGGCCGCTGCCGTCGAGCGCGTGCTGGCCGCCGTGCACAGGACGCTGCAGGACGCGCGCGGGCGCTGGCTGCTCGAGGGCGACCACTCCTCGGCGGCGAACGAGCTCGCGCTGACCGGCCGCATCGGAAGCGAGGTCGTGAGCATCGTCATCGACCGGACGTTCGTCGACGCCGACGGCACGCGCTGGATCGTGGATTACAAGACGAGCAGCCACGAGGGTGCGAATCTCGAGGGATTCCTCGACAGCGAACAGGAGCGCTACCGGCCGCAGCTCGAGCGCTACGCCGCGATCATGCGCCGCCTGGGATCGGAGCCCGTCCGCCTCGGCCTGTACTTCCCGCTGCTGTCCGCGTGGCGGAGCTGGTCCGCCTAGAGCGTTCCGCTCACGCTGAACGGCCTGCGCCCCTGCGCATCCGCCGGGCCGAGGATCTCGAGCGAGCGCCGCAGGGCCGGAGGAGTGTCGCCGCGTGGGGCGAGGGTGCCCTCGAGCAGGAAGTTCCGGTCCGGAGCGAGCGTGAGGCGCGCATCGACCGCGAAAGGCCCTTCCTTGGCTGCCACCCGCGCGGTGATGCCCGGGCTACCGCCCTGCGGGGCCTGGGGATCCGGCAGGGTCGCGTGATAACTGCCGATCGAGGCGTTGCGCGGCGGCGGGGCAACCAGGTCGTCCATGTCGATGGTGCCTTGCACCGAGGTCGGCCAGCCTTTCACGATGCGCAAGTCCGGCAGGGCGGCCCGCACTCGGCCACGCCAGCCTTTCGGCAGCCCGAGCGGCAGCGCGTTCAGCGCCTCGAGCGGGAGGTCGACCTGCGTGCCCCGCAGGTCCATGTTGCCCGACAGCGCCGCCGTGATGTCGGCGCGAACGGAGCCGTCGGGACGCGTGAGCTGCAAATGAGCACCGAGACGGCCTCGCAGCAGCGCAAGCGGCGCCACGCTCCAGCGCAGGTCGCCGAGTGTTGCGCCTTGCCATGCAAGCCCCGTCGCCGTGCCCGACCAGATGGATCCGGCATAGGAGACCGCCGTGACACCGTAACGCTTCATGCGTCCATCGACGAGGCTCGCCGGCAGGGTCGCGACCGAGAATACGACGAGGGCCAACAGGCCCAGCGCCAGCAACCGCCAGTGTTTCTTCGTGAACCGGGGCGCGTCCTGCGCCGCGCGGTCACGGCGCGGCGGGCGCGCCATGCGAGAGCGTCAGGCTGGCATTGACCAGTCCCGGGGCCGGCCCGGCATCGATGGTGGCAGCCTGCACCGAGACGCCGTACTGCTGCTGCAGATTGGCAAGCCAGGCGACCAGCACGTCGAACTGCGCGCCCTCGAGCCGGAGGCGCAGGCCGCGCTCGCCATCCGGGCTCTGGTCCCGCACCGAGTTGCCCAGTCCGGCCTCGCGGCCCGTGCGGTCCACCAGCACGACGAGCGATTCGTTCGTGGACGCCGCGCCACCCGAGGCACGGGCTGCCATCACCTGCGGCGCGACCTGCTGCATCCACGCGAGGTCCGCCGCCTTCTTTTCGACGCGCGCGGCACCTCGTGCATTCATTCCCTTGAGCGGCATCACGACGGCGAAATAGACCGCGGCAATCCCGACGAGCGCAACCGCGAGGTAGACGAGGTTGCGCTCCCGCGGGGCAAGGTTGTCGAGCCAGGCGCGGAGGTTCATGCCTTGCCCAGCCTCACCTGCAGGCGTCCCTCGACGGTCTGGCCTCGTGGAGTCGCGGACTGCAGTTCGGCGCTGACACCGTCGCGTGACACGGCCTGCTTGATCGCGTCGATTGCCTCGACCGACGGCGCGGTCAGGCGCAGGTCGAGCACGTTCCCACGGTAACTGAGCGCCTCGATGCGCGCCTGCGGCGACTGTGCCATCGCCTGCGCGAGCACGGACATGACCGGCAGCAGCGCGCCTTCGCCCGCGCCGCGATTGCCGAGCACTCCCTGCAGCTGTGCCCTCGGGTCGACGACCTTCTGGCCGGGCATCGCCGCGGCGAACACCTGCGCGATCTGCGCGTCGAGCTTCTTCTCGGCCTGCCGCAGGTGCCAGATGGACAGGCCCTGGCCCGCGAGGAACACGAGGGCAATCGCTGCAGCCAGCGCAGCCGGCAACCGCCACTGCCTGAACCGCGCGGACAATGACGACCGCGCGGCATACGGGCCCTGCAGCAGGTTGACGCCCGCACCGCCGACGGCCTGCGCCGCGAGCAGCGGCAGCGAGCCGTCCGGAAGCAGTTTCACGTGCAGCGTCGCCGTGCGCGTCCGGAGCCCCTCGATCGTGTCCCGGTGCAGCTCGTAATCGGCCGGGCTTGCGAAGAAGGTGACGTGCTCCGGCTGGGCCGGCGCTTCGTCGGCACCGGAAACCCCGGGCGTCGGTTCACCGAGCGCGAGGTCGAGCGCCGCAGCGAGCGGATTCGCATCGAGCGCGTACGGCACGCTGTTCGCTCGACGCACGTAGAGCAGGCCCTCGTCGAGCAGCAGCGTGCAGCCGTTGGGGGAGAGCGGGACCGCGGCGGCGTCCGAATAGGCCGCGTCCGGATGAATTCCAGCGGCCTCGTACGCATCGTGCCACCGGTCGATCAGGCCGCGCGACACGACCGCGACGGGAGTGCCGACCGCGCCGGCGCCCTTCGAGCCGACGGCGCAATGCAGCGCCTCGACGTCGGAGGCGAGTTGCTCCTCGAGCGCGAAGGGAACGGCCTGGGCGAGCCTGGCCCCGCCGCGCAACGGCAGCTCGGGCTCGGCGAGAACGACTTCGCTCGCCGGCAGCAGCAGCACGATGGAGCGGCCTTCGACGAGGTTCAGGGCGTCGGCGAGCGGGCCCGTCTGGACGGGCCCCGACCGCGCACCGTTGCCGTCCACGATAAGCCACGACGCGGGCGCATCCTCGGCGGCGCGCAGCCGTATCACCAGCGTCTCAGACATCGGACCTCGGGACGATCATTCGGTACCGAAACTGCGCAGGTACGGCCGCACCGGACCGTTGCCCCCGCGCGCGAGCAGACTGTACAGGGTGAAGTCGGTGGTGCCAATAGTGACCCATACGGTTGCGCCGAAGAACTTGCTCGATTCCGTGAGGGAGTCCTGCAGTTTGCTGAAGTTCGCCTCGCCCAGCGAGCCGCGCAGGTCCTGGAGCGTCGGGAAGCAGCCTTCCTTGCGACGGTTCGCGAGGTCCTGGGGGTTGAGGCCGAACTCGTGCGTGTTCTCGCTCAACGAGTCGAGCACGATGCCCGACGCCGTGCACACGTTGAGCGGCGTGCCGACCGGGAGCGCGGTGATGTAGGGCTTGAGCTTCGCGTAACGCGCGGCACCGAAACCCGGGAGCGCCATGATCTCGCTCGCGCGAGTGATGGGCATGTTGGCCGCGAGGTACGGCGGGTTCTGTCCGGTGTAAACGCTGTCCTCGGCGCCGTCGGGAAACCCGGGCTGCGCGTCCTGGTCGATCCAGTCGGCCATCACCGTGGCCCACGTCGGCTCGATCTCGAGGAACGCCAGGATGCGCTCGAACTGCTTGACGGCGTCGAGGTTCGTCGTGCCGTCCGGGAACACGAGGTTGTTCAGGTTGAAGCGGCCCTGCAGGTCCTCGAGCCGGCCGGCGACCGTGCCGCCTTCGATCGGCAGCGGCGGCAGCGGCTGCGCCCATTTCTCGGCCAGGTGATCGGTCTGCGAATCCTGTGCGTCCTTCTGCAGGAAATCCGCGGCCCAGGCTTCCGCGCCGAGCGCGATCTCGAAACCCTGGTCGAGCGCGAACAGCGTCGCGCTGCGGCGCTGGTCGAGGAAGCCGCGGAAGCTCACGTTCACGGCGAGGATCGTGGCGAGCGCCACCATCAGGACGGCCGTGATCAGCGCGACACCGCGCTGGGTCCGCCGCGACAGGCGTCGGCCGCGCACCGTCATCCCGGCACCTCGATGACGCGACGGATCCGGCCCCAGTCCTCGAGGTCGATGTTCACTTCGATCGCGGCAGGGCGCGCGCGCGGGTCCGGCGTGCCCTGGGCCCCCTGGCTCGTGTCCGGCCAGCTCTCCACCCAGTTGCGACTCGCGTCCATGAAACGGAAGGTCACGCTGCGCACGCCCGTGAGGAGCTTGCGTCGCGTCGGTTCGGTCGCGATCGTGCGATCGAGCATCGGCCAGTGGTCGCGCCATAGGCCATCCTGGTCGATCCGGTATCCCACGCGCTGCAGGGTCGGGCGGGCGACGCCAGCCGTATTGCTCCAGCCGGCCCGGGTGAACTGCAGCCCGTACTCCAGCGAACCGGCTGCGAGCACGGCGGGGACCTGTCCCTCGCCGAGCGGCTCGCGGATGGGGCGCGGCTCGATCTGCTCGAGGTCCTGCGTGATGGTCTGCACGGCGCGCTGCACCTCGCGCGTCCGCTCGAGGCGCTTGTCGGCGTACTCGCTCTGCTTCTGCAGTTCCGTGTAGCCGCTGAGAGCGAGCGTGCCCACCACCGCGAAGATCGCGATCGCCACGAGCAGCTCGAGCAGCGTGAAGCCGCGGCTGGAGCGGAGTCGCGCCCGGTCGTTCATTGCTCGTCGTCCGTCGGCAACTTGTTGGGCGGCGGCGTAGGGGTCGTCACGGGCGACGTCGGCTGGCCGTCGCCGGTGCCCGTTCCACTTCCCGTGCCCTGGCCCTTGCCCTTGCCCTTGCCCGTGTCCGTGGACTCACCGTCCGTCTGCCCCGTGCCTCCGGTCTGGGTGCCGCTCCAGTCGAGCACGCCGCCTCCAGCGGCGCCGACAGCCGTGCCGTAGAAGCCGGTGACGGTCGCGAGCGCGGTGGATTCCGGTGCATCCGCGGGGCGCACCGATACGTCCATGCGGCGCAGGCTCTGCACCTGGGTCTGCGTGACGCGCATCGTCCATTTCCAGCGCACGCTGGCGAATTCGACCTCGTCGGAGGTCTCGCCGACGGCCGGCGTATCGGGCTGCAGGCGTCGCTCGGTCACGACGTTCATCGCGATCCAGTGCGCGAGCGTCCTGTCGCGGAGATAGGTGCCGTTGCGGGCCGACTGCGTGACCGCCTCGATCACGCCGAGCATGCCGAGCGCCACGATCACGAGCGCAGCCAGCACCTCGATCAGCGTGAAGCCGCGCTCAGCCCGTGGCACGCTCGTCGCCCTTGTGCACTGCGATCGTGCCGTCGGCCGTCCCCGCGATGCGACGTTCCTCCACGGTGCCGTCCCGGCGCAGGACGATCTCGAACGGCACGAGGTCGCCGGAGGCCTGTACGACCACCTGCGGCGACAAGGCCGTGGCCGTCGCCGTGTTGTCGCCGCCGGAGCGGGCCGCGAGCTTCACGTCGCGCGACTCGAGACGCAGGCTCGCGACGAGACCGTCGGGAAGGGTGCGCTCGCGCAACAGCGGGTCGTCGGTCACGAGTACCCAGCGTTCGTTGCGCGTGTCGTAACGCAGGAAGTCGTAGCCGCGCGCATCGACGCGCAGCCCCACGTCCTGTCCCTGCAGCGTCGCATCCTCGCGCGCCTGGTTCAGCACCGCGCTCAGGCGCTGGGCCTCCTGGTCCATCTCGTGGTCGCCGCCGAGGACGTGCACGGAGACCACCGCCATGCTGGTGATGATTCCGATGATGACGATGACGACCAGCACCTCGAGCAGCGTGAAGCCCGAGGCAAGGTGGCCGGCCCGAACCGGCTGAGCGGCGTTACTCGATGTTCCAGTTGCCGATGTCGGCATCGGGGCCCTCGCCACCCGGCTGGCCATCGGCGCCGAGGGTGTAGAGGTCGTAGTCGCCGTGGCTGCCCGGGGAAATGTAGGCGTAGTTGTTGCCCCACGGGTCCTTCTTCAGCCCGTCGATGTAGCCGCCTTCCTTCCAGTTGCGGATGTTCGGGTCGACCGGCTTCTTCACCAGCGCCTCGAGTCCCTGCTCGGTGGTCGGATAGCGGAAGTTGTCCATCCGGTACAGGTTCAACGCGGTCTCGTAAGCCCGGATGTCCTGCTTTGCCTTCGTGATGCGCGCATCGTCGATGCGGCGGATCACGTTCGGGGCCACGAGCGCCGCGAGGATGCCGAGGATCACGACGACGACCATGATCTCGATCAGCGTGAAGCCGGCATTTCGGCCGGTGCGCGCCTCGCGGCGACGGGCGCCCTGCAGGGGCGCGTGGACGCAGAAGTTCATCGCTTGCCTGAACCCTTGGCTGTAAAGTCCGCAAATCATAGCAAACCGGCCCTCCGGCCCTCCGACGTTCTCATGCTCGAGCGCCTCGCGCCGAAGCGCTTCCAGGACTGGCTGCTTCCCGGCGGGATCGGCGCGGTCCTGCTCGCGCTCTACTGCGCCGGCCCGTCCGCGACCGCGGCCCTGCGCTACGAGCTTGCGGCAATCACGCATGGCGAAATCTGGCGCCTCGCGACCGGCCACCTCGTGCACGCGGACGGTGCGCACCTCGCATGGAACCTCGCGGGCCTCGGGCTCGTGTGGCTGCTGTTCGCGCGCGAATTCACCGTCCGCGGCTGGCTCGTCGTCCTGCTTGCTTCGACAGCGGCCATCGACCTCGGGTTCCTCGCTTTCGAGCCACGGCTCGAGTGGTACGTCGGATTCTCGGGCGTGCTGCACGGCTGCATGGCCGCTGGTCTCGTCAGCTGGCTGAATGACGAGCGCGACGTGCTCACGGCGGTCGTGGCCATGCTGTTCGCGGCCAAGCTCGTGTACGAGCACGCGGTCGGACCGCTGCCGTTCACGAGCGGCAGCATGGCGTACCCGGTGGTGTACCAGGCGCACACTTACGGCGCCATCGGCGGTGCCGCGGCCGCGATGTGGCTGCTGCGCCGCCGGCGCGTGTCCAGTGCCCCGCTATAATCCCGCGGCCGGGCGGGGCAGCCGTCACTCGCGAGAACAAGAATGTCGCTGGCAGTCGTTTTTCCGGGCCAGGGGTCGCAGTCGGTCGGCATGCTGGCCGCGCTGGCGGCGGCCGAGCCCGTCGTCCAGGAGACTTTCGCCGAGGCATCCGAGGTCCTCGGATACGACCTCTGGCAGCTCTGCCAGCACGGCCCCGAGGCCGAACTCGGCGTCACCGAGAGGACGCAGCCGGCGATGCTGGCCGCCGGCGTGGCTACGTGGCGCGTCTGGCGCACCCGCGGCGGCCCTCTGCCGGCCGCGATGGCGGGGCACAGCCTCGGCGAATACACGGCGCTCGTCTGCTCGGACGCGATCGACTTCCGCAGGGCGGTGGACCTCGTGCGTTTCCGCGGACAGGTGATGCAGCGCGCCGTACCACTGGGGCAGGGGGCAATGGCAGCCGTCCTCGGGCTCGACGACGCGGAACTGGTGGCCGCCTGCCGCGAGGCAGCACAGGGCGAAGTGGTCGAGCCCGTGAACTTCAACGCACCCGGGCAGACAGTCATCGCCGGCCACGCGACGGCCGTGGCACGCGCGATCGAGGCCGCGAAAGCTCGCGGCGCCAAGCGGGCAGTGGCGCTGCCGGTGAGCGTGCCGTCGCACAGCAGCCTGATGGTCGGCGCCGCGGACCAGCTCGCCGAGCGGCTGGCCTCGGTCGAGATCCGCGTGCCGAACGTACCGGCCGTGTACACCGTGGACGTCGGCAAGCACGAGAGTCCCGACGGTATCCGTCGCGCGCTCCGGGAGCAGCTCTTCAAGCCCGTGCGCTGGGCCGAGACGGTCCGCGCCATGATCCGGTCCGGCGTCACGACCTTCGTCGAATGCGGCCCCGGGAAGGTCCTCACTTCGCTCGGCAAGCGCATCGAAAAGGGACCCCACCTGGCCATGCTGGCGGTGGACGATCCGGACACTCTGGCCGCCGCGCTCACGACGGCGAGGGAGAAGCAACATGCTTGAGAACGAAGTCGCACTCGTGACCGGCGCGTCGCGCGGCATCGGCCGGGCCATCGCGCTCGAACTCGGCCGGCGCGGCGCCACGGTGATCGGGACAGCGACGTCGGTGGAGGGCGCTGCGGCGATCGGGGTGGCGCTGGGCGGCGCCGGATTCAAGGGACGTGGGGTCGTGCTCGACGTCTCGAGCGCGGCGTCGGTGGAGCAGTGCTTCAAGGACGTCGAGGCGCGGGAGGGCACGCCCTCGATCCTCGTAAACAACGCCGGCGTGACCCGCGACGGGCTGCTGATGCGCATGAAGGACGAGGACTGGCAGGTCGTGATCGAGACCGACCTCACGGCCGTCTACCGCACCTGCAAGGCGGTGATGCGCGGCATGATGAAGGCCCGCCGCGGACGCATCGTCAACATCGCTTCGGTCGTGGGCGTCATGGGGAACGCGGGGCAGGCGAACTACGCCGCCGCCAAGGCCGGCATGATCGGCTTCACGAAGAGCCTCGCGCGCGAGGTGGGCTCGCGCGGCATCACGGTCAACGTGGTGGCGCCCGGCTTCATCGTGACCGACATGACCGACGCCCTGGGCGAGCAGGCACGCGAAGCGCTGCTCGGGCAGGTACCGCTTGGCCGGCTCGGGTCCCCCGAGGACGTCGCTCACGCGGTGGCCTTCCTGGCTTCGCCACAGGCCGGCTACATCACCGGCGAGACGCTGCACGTCAACGGCGGCATGTATATGATCTGAAAGGGATTTGGGCCCAATTGGACCCCACCCGGCCCTTAACTTAGAATACGCGCCCCATGCCGGGCACCCAGAGGGGAGGGCCGGCGTGCACCGTTTCCCACAGAGGACTCCGACGACAATGAGCAGTATTGAACAGCGAGTGAAGGCGATCGTTGCCGAGCAGCTGGGGGTCAAGGAAGAGGAAGTCACGAACGACTCGTCCTTCGTCGACGACCTGGGCGCAGACTCGCTCGACACCGTCGAACTCGTGATGGCGCTCGAAGAGGAGTTCGAAACCGAGATCCCGGACGAGGACGCCGAGAAGATCACGACCGTCCAGCAGGCGATCGACTACATCAACGAGCGTCGCAGCCAGGCCTGAGCTGCGACCACCCGGGCCGCCACGGAAGGCGGTTCCGCAGACAACAAGCCCAGCCAGGGGGACGCAGCTTGACGAAGCGCAGGGTCGTCGTCACCGGTCTCGGCATCGTTTCACCGCTTGGCAGCAGCATCGCGTCCGCCTGGGACGCGGCCTGCAATGGCCGCAGCGGCATCGTAGCGCTCACGCGCCTCGACACGGCCCCGTTTCCGACGCGGATCGGCGGCGAAGTCGTCGGCTTCAATGCCGAGGACTACATGTCCCCCAAGGACGTCCGCAAGTTCGACTCGTTCGTTCCGCTGGGATTCGCAGCGGCGGTGCAGGCGGTCAAGGACTCCGGCATCGCAGTGAACGAGGCGAACGCACCGCGCATCGGCGTCGCCATGGGGGCCGGCATCGGCGGCCTCGGCACCATCGAGGAAACGACCGCGAAGTGGCTCGAGTCCCACTCGCCGCGCAAGATTTCCCCGTTCTTCATCCCGGGCAGCATCATCAATGCCGCGGCGGGCCAGGTCTCCATCCACTTCGGCATGAAGGGGCCGAACCTGGCGCTGGTCACCGCCTGCACGACTTCCACCCACTCGATCGGCATCGCCGCGCGCACCATCCAGTACGGCGACGCGGACGCGATGGTCGCGGGCGGCGCGGAATCCGCGTTCACGCCGCTCGGCCTCGGCAGCTTCGGCCAGGCTCGCGCACTTTCGACCCGCAACGACGAGCCCGCGCGCGCCAGCCGCCCCTGGGACCGCGATCGCGACGGATTCGTGATGGCGGAGGGCGCGGGCGCGATCGTCCTCGAGGAGTACGAGCATGCCCGGGCCCGTGGCGCGACGATCTACGCGGAGTTCGCCGGTTTCGGGATGAGCGGCGACGCCTACCACATCACCGCCCCTCCCGAAGACGGCGAGGGCGCACGCCTCGCGATGACGAACGCCATTCGCGACGCCGGCGTGAATCCCGCGGACGTGCAGTACATCAACGCGCACGCCACCTCGACCGAGCTCGGTGACCGGGTGGAGACCATCGCGATCAAGCGCGCCTTCGGCGATCACGCTTACCGACTGGCCGTGAGCTCCACGAAATCGATGACGGGCCACCTGCTCGGGGCGGCCGGCGTCGTGGAGGCCATCTTCACGATCCTCGCGATCCGCGACGGCATCCTCCCGCCGACGATCAACCTCGAGAACCCGGATCCAGCCTGCGACCTCGACTACGTGCCGGGCACCGCGCGGCGTGCAAACGTACGCATCGCGCTGTCGAATTCGTTCGGCTTCGGCGGCACGAACGGCAGTCTCGTCTTCCGCGCCCCGCAGTGACGAAGCCACGGGCGGCCCTGCCCGAGGACGCGTTGCCCGGGCTGCATGCACGCTTTCCCGATCGCTACCCGGTGCTGCTCGAAAGCGCCGGCGGTGACGCGCCGCTCGGCCGCTTCGACGTGCTGCTGGCGCTGCCGGGCGAGGTCCTGGTACAGCGGGCGGACGGAGGACTCGAAGGCCACGCCTCCTCGGCAACCGGCCGTTTCCTGGATGCCCTGGACGGGTGGTTTCTCGCGGAACGGCGTGCACTCGATCCGCCGCGAGCGGTCCCGTTCGTCGGCGGGTGGTTCCTGTATCTCGGTTACGAACTCGCTCGTGAGATCGAACCGACCGTGGATTTCCCGACGCCGCGCCATCCGCGTGCCGTCGCCTGGCGCATGCGCGGCGCGATCGTCCGCGACCGGCTCACCGGCGATGCGACCGTCGTGGCCGAGGGGCACGAAGCGCAGCGCCTGAGCACGCAGTTCGAGCGCGACCTGAGTCGATCGCCGGCCGCGGACGCAGCATCCGGCCCGCTCCTGTCGGGCGCCGTCGATGAGGAGGATCCGGCGCGTTTCATCGCCGGGGTCGAAGCCGTGCTGGAGGCGATCGGACGCGGCGACGTTTACCAGGCGAACCTCTCGCGCGGCTGGTCGGCCATGCTCGCGGCGGGCCGCAAGGCCACGGACCTGTACCGGAGACTGAGTGCCGCGAACCCGGCCCCGTTCGCCGGAATCGCCGCGTTGCCTGGTTTCAGCGTCTTGAGTTCGTCCCCGGAACGGCTCCTGCAGGTCCGCGACGGCGTGGCGAGCACCCGCCCGATTGCGGGCACGCGCCCGCGCGGCCACACTTCGGCTGCGGACGATTCGCTCAAGCAGGAACTCGTGCTGAACGAGAAGGAACGGGCCGAGCACGTGATGCTCGTGGACCTCGAGCGGAACGATCTCGGGCGGATCTGCCGAGGAGGCAGCGTGCACGTGGACGAATTCATGACCGTGGAGACCTACGCCACCGTGCACCACATCGTCTCGAACGTGCGCGGCCTGCTGCGCCCGGGCATCACGCCCGGACAGGCGATCGCCGCGGTGTTCCCGGGCGGCACCATCACGGGCTGCCCGAAGGTGCGCTGCATGCAGCTCCTGGCCGACCTCGAATCCGGCCCGCGCGACGCATACACGGGCTCGATGGGCTATCTTGGCCTGGACGGTTCGCTCGACCTCAACATCCTGATCCGCACGCTGACCGTGTCGGGGCAACGCATCGACTTTCGCACGGGGGCCGGCATCGTGGCGGATTCGCGGCCGGTCGCCGAGCTCGAAGAGCCACGCGCGAAGGCCGCGGGCCTGCTGCGCGCGCTCGGGGGAAACACATGATCGGTTCACGGCTCATCAACGGGACGGAGTCGGCGCGCATCTCGGCCGACGACCGCGGATTCCTGTACGGCGACGGCCTGTTCGAGACCATGGCCGCCACCGACGGCAAGGTCCGTAACCTCGACCTGCACTTCGCGCGGCTCGAGGAAGGCTGCCGTCGCCTGCGCATGCCGATGCCGTCCACGGGCGTCCTCGCCGAGGAGTGCAGCCGCGTCCTCGAGGGCATCGGCAGTGCGACGGTCAAGCTCATGGTCACGCGTGGCGCGGGGCCGCGCGGCTACCGCCCCCCGGCCGACCCGACGATCACCCGCATCGTCACCTCGATGGCGCCGCGCCCGCGGGGCGACACGCAGCCGCCGCTCGTGGTGCGCCTGTGCCAGACGCGACTCGGCCAGAACCCGCTGCTCGCGGGCCTGAAACACCTGAACCGACTCGAGCAGGTGATGGCCTGCGCCGAATGGGACGACCCGGAGATCGGCGAAGGCCTGATGCTCTCGTTGGACGGACGCCTGGTCTGCGCGACGGCCGCCAACGTGTTCCTCGTGCTCGACGGCCGTCTCGTCACGCCGGACATCCGCGACTGCGGCGTCTCGGGCGTGATGCGGCAGGTGGTGCTGGCGGCCGCGCGCGACCTCGGCATCCCGACTTCCGTCGAGGACGTCCGACCGGAAGCCCTCGACGGCGCCCAGGAAGTCTTCGTCACGAATGCCGTCATCGGCATCCGGCCGGTGGGTGAACTCATGGGCGTGCGCCAGTGGCCGGTCGGCGAGATCACGCGGGCCCTGATTCCGCGCGCCAACGGGGCCGGTGCTTGAAGCGAGGGCGGCTCGCGGCAGCCGCCGCACTGGCCGGCTTGCTGGCGCTGCTCGGCGGCTGGCTGTTCTTCCAGCGCTGGCTTGCGACGCCTCTCGCGATCGGCCAGCAGCCGGTCCGCATCGAGATCGCGCGCGGCGAACCGCTGTCGCACACCGCCCGCGAGCTCGAGCTACGCGGGCTCCTCGAGCACCCGAAGCTCCTCGCAGCGTACGCGCGCCTGACCGGCGCGGACTCGCGCATCAAGGCGGGCGAATACGACATCCCTTCGGGTACGACGCCGCGCAGCCTGCTCGCGCTGTTCGAGTCGGGCGCCGTCGTGCGGCATGCGCTGACGATCGTCGAGGGCTGGACGTTCCGTGACGTGCGCCGCGCGATCGAGCGCGATCCCGTGCTCCGCAAGACGCTCGCCGGACCGGACGACGCGACGATCATGCAACGGCTCGGCGAGCACCGGGAGTCGCCCGAGGGCCTGTTCTTTCCGGACACGTACGTCTTCACGAAGGGGACGACGGATCTCGAACTGCTCGGGCAGGCCCACGACCGGATGCGCCTGGAGCTGGAGCGCGCATGGAGCGACCGCGCGCCCGGCCTGCCGCTCGAGACGGCGTATGAGGCGCTAATCCTTGCGTCCATCGTGGAGAAGGAGACGGCGTTGCCCGCGGAGCGACCGCGCATTGCCGGCGTGTTCGTCGAGCGCCTGCGCCGGGGAATGCGGCTGCAGACCGATCCGACCGTCATCTATGGGCTCGGCGCAAGCTTTGACGGAAACCTGCGCCGGTCGGACCTAGAGCGCGACGGCCCGTACAATACGTACACGCGCGCCGGGCTGCCGCCGACGCCGATCGCGATGCCGGGCGCCGCCGCGCTCGCTGCCGCGGTCCGTCCGGACGAGCGGGGCGAGATCTATTTCGTCGCGACCGGGCTTCCGGACGGCAGCCATGCATTTTCGAAGTCGCTCGCCGAGCACGAGCGGGCGGTCGCGGAGTACCTGAAGCGCTACAGGCAGCAGAACTCGGGGCATTGACGTGCAGGGTCGATTCATAACTTTCGAGGGCGGCGAAGGCGTGGGCAAGTCCACGCAGGTTGCAGCGAGCGCCACGTGGCTGAGGCAGCAGGGCATCGAGGTCGTGCTGACCCGCGAGCCCGGCGGCACACCGCGCGCCGAGCGACTGCGGCAGATCCTGCTCGAGCGCGGCGACGAACCGATGCCCGGGTCCTGCGAACTCCTGCTCATGTTCGCGGCCCGCGCCACGCATCTCGCTAATCTCGTGCGCCCGGCCGTCGCACGCGGCGCCTGGGTCCTCTGCGACCGCTTCACGGACGCAACCTATGCCTACCAGGGCGGCGGCCGAGGCATGCCGTCGAGCCACATCGACGCACTGGTGCAGGCGGTCCACCCGGATTACTGGCCGGATCTCACCGTGCTGCTCGATGCGCCAGTCGAAACGGGCCTCGCCCGCGCGCACGAGCGCAACGGCGCGAACGGCCCGGATCGGTTCGAGACCGAGCAACGCGAGTTCTTCGAGCGGGTGCGCGAGGCCTATCTTGCACGCGCCGCCCGCGAACCGCAGCGAATCCGGGTCGTGGATGCGAGCGCGAGCGTCGATGCCGTGCAGCAGCAGGTTCGCGCGTTGCTCGGCGCACTGGTCGCGGGACGCTGATGGCCGACGAAAACGTCAGCCCGCCGCCGCCGATCGTCATGCTGCCGTGGCACGACCCGGCACGCGCCCGCATGGAAGCCGCGGTGGCGGGTTCCCGCCTTCCGCACGCGATCCTGGTGCACGGCCCCGCCGGCGTAGGCAAGGAGCGTTTCGCCGCCGCGCTTGCGGCCGCGCTCTTCTGTACCGGGCGCGGCTCCTCGCTCGAGGCCTGCGGCGAGTGTGCCGACTGCGCGCTGAGCCGGGCGGGGTCGCATCCGGACCTGCACTGGTTGCGGCGCCTCGAGGACAAGAAGTCGATCTCGGTGGACCAGGTGCGCGAGACCTGCGAGCAGCTCGGCATGACGAGCATGCGGCGCGGGTACCGCATCGCGATCGTCGCGCCGGCGCAGGCCATGACGCCGGCGGCGCAGAATGCGCTGCTCAAGACGCTCGAGGAGCCCGCGCCGCGCACGCTGCTCGTGCTCGTGACACCGCGGCCGTCGCGACTGCTCGCGACCCTGCGCAGCCGCTGCCAGCGCATCGAGATCGCCCGCCCGCCGGTCCCGGCCGCGCTCGAATGGCTCGGGCGCGAGCTCGGAGGGCCGGTACCGCCAGGCCTGCTCGACGTCGCCGGTGGAGCGCCACTCAGGGCCATCGAGCTCGCGCCGCACTTCGAGTCGCTCGAGGGACAGATGTGCGGGCTGCTCGAGGCCCTGGTCGCCGGCCGGAGCGAAGCCACGGCGACCGCGGCGGACATGATGGGCGAGGGCCTGCCGGTCCGGCTCGACTGGCTGGACGGCTGGCTGGGGCAACTGGTCCGCTCCCGGATGCTCCCGACTGGGAACCAGCTCACGGTTCGCGGGGGCGCCGTGTTGCAAAGGACGGCAGCCGAAGTGAACATAAGCGCCGCGTTCCGCATGATGGACCGGGTGCGCGAGGTGCGCCGGCTGCTGGACGGGTCGTCATCGGCCCCGCAACTGCTGGTCGAGGCGCTGCTCGTCGAGCTCGCCGCCGCATTCGGGCGCGCAGGAGTGAGGTAATGGCCGCGATCAGGCAACCCAACAAGCCAGGACTGCTCACGCTCACCATCAAGGACAAGAGCGCGCTGTACCTCGCCTACATGCCGTTCGTGAAGAACGGCGGGCTCTTCATCCCCACCAGCAGCAACTATCGCCTCGGCGACGAGGTGTTCATGCTGCTCAACCTCATGGGCGAGGACGAGAAGCTGCCGGTGGCGGGTCGCGTGATCTGGATGACGCCCAAGGGCGCGCAGGGCAAGCGCACGGCCGGTATCGGCGTCCAGTTCAGCGAGCAGGACCGCGGCAACACCCAGCGCAAGATCGAGGCGTACCTCGCCGGCGCGCTCGGCGGCGACAAGCCGACCCATACGATGTGACGGCGCCCGCGGGGCGCGCGAGCCGCGCTCCCGAGCCTCAGCCCGTGGCGTTGAGCGCCTCGGCGAGATCCGTCGCCGCGATGCCACCCTTCAGGACTTTCGCGTCGAACCCGCGTTCACTGAGCAGATACGCGGCGGCCGAGCTGCGCTTGCCGTTGTCGCAGCAGACGACATAGGGGATGGACGGGTCGAGCGACTTCAGCTTGAGGCGGATGAAGTAGAGCGGCACGTTGAGCGACATGTCGAAGTGGCAATGCTCGTACTCGCTCGGCAGGCGTACGTCGAGCCAGCGGCCACCGCCCGAGACGATGCGCTGCGCCTCGCCGTACTCGACCCACTTCAGCATCGGCTCGTTCAGGAGCTGCAGGAAGTCGTCCTTGCCGAGGCGCATCAGCACCCCGTCGGTGAGCATCGACACCGTCGCATTGCGCCGTGCGCCGGAGACCAGGGCCTCCTCGCCGAAGGTGTCGCCCATGCCGAGCTCCGCGAGCTTGATGCCCTCACGGTTGAGCGGCGTCTCGCGGCTGACGACGCAGCGTCCGCTCACGATGACGTAGAAGTAGTCGCCTTCGTCACCCTGCCGGATGATGGTGTGGCCCGCCGGGAACTCCACGCGCTGCATGCGCAGGAAGAGCGCCTGCAGGTTCGCCGGCGGGATCTTGTGGAACGCGCGCCCCTGCAGCAGGGCGGTCATCCAGTCGCCGCCGCCCGCGCCCGTCGCCTGCAGGTCGCCGACCTCGTAGGTCCCGGTCTGGTCCCAGGTGAGCAGCACGTCGAGCAGGTCGCTGTCGATGGACAGGTACTCGATGCGGTCCGACGCGACGCGCGCCATGCAGCGGCGCGGGATCACGGGCGCCAGGGGATGACGCGCATCGGCCGTGCCACCCGATATCGCTCCGACGATCTTCCCGCCGCTCAGAAGCTCGACGGTGCCGGCGACGAGGTAGAAGGTGCGCTTGTCCGTGTCGCCTTCCTTGAAGAGCGTGCGTCCCTGGCCGAGCTCGCGCATGACCGTCTTGCGGGCCAGCGCCCGCAGGTTCTCGTTCTTCAGGCCGTTGAGCGGCGAGAAGGAACGCAGCAGTGTCAGCTCCAGGGTCGAGGGCTCGCTCATCAGGTAGGTCGGCGCCGCTCAGGCTCGAGGGCCCGCGGCGCCTCGTCTTCGGTGCGCGATGGTAGCACAGCGCGACCGGCGATCACGCCGCCGCGCGACGTTGCCCGGCGACGCGGAAGTCGCAGATGAGCGGCCGGTGGTCGGAGTAGGTGACCTCCGGCACTGAGAAGGAATCGATCACGATGTCGCGCGTGTGCAGGATGAAGTCGAGCTCCATGCGGGGACGGCGCGCGGGGTAGGAGGGGAGGCGCTCGCGATTCGCGCTCTTCAGGCCCGAGGCCTCCATGAACAGCGCCATCTCGTGCTCGCCCCAGAAGGTGTTGAAGTCGCCCGCCACGATCACCGGCTTCGGCGACCGCTTGACCAGCTCGAAGAGGTGCCGCAGCTGCGACTGACGGTGGCGGAACTTGAGCGAGAGGTGCACGAGGAACACGCAGAGTTCGTCGAGCTCGAGCTCGATGATCAGGCGCTTGATGCCGGTGTCGAAGTAATGGAACCGCTCGCCCTCGACCCGCGGCGCCGCCAGGAACGCGTTCGCCTGCTTGTTCACGATCGGGACGAGGGTATTCAGCGAGCTCGTACCGTACTTGCACTGGTAGGTGGAGTAGTGGCCGAGCGACTCGGCGATCACCTCGGCCTGGTTCACGCGGCCCGAGCGGAACGAGCCCGTATCCACCTCGATCAGCCCGACGATGTCCGGGTCCGCGCCCTTGATGAAACGGGTGATGCCCTCGAGCACCCGGGGATTGCTGCGCAGGTACCCCGCCCCGGGCACCGGGAGGTGAAACGCGGCCCCGGTTCCCGTCGCATAACGGATGTTGTAGAGGAGGAAGCGCATTCGCCCGCAATTTTATAGGCCGGGGCCCCGGTCCGGATACGAAGCGCGTAGGCTACACTACCTGGGGGAGCATAGACCCGCGCCCGGGACGGAGGTTTCGTGAGCAGCGTATCGCAGAAGAACCCGATCCGGCTGTTCGTCTGTCACGTCTGGATCGAGGACGACGACTATCACCGCGTATTCGAGTACCTCGAAAGCGCCGACAACTTTTTCTACCGCAACACCGCCACGCCCGCCGCGCGCCCGTCGGGGGACAAGGAAGCGCAGCGCGACGCCTTCCGCAAGCAGATCACCGACGCGGAGGTCGTCATCGTGCCGGCGTCGCTGTACCGCCGGCACATGGACTGGGTGGAGTTCCAGCTGCACTGCGCGAAGGCGTTCGACAAGCCGATCGTGGTGCTCGAACCTTTCGGCTCGCACGACACGATCGCGCCGGCCGTCATGGAGCTCGGCGACGAAGTGGTGCCCTGGGACCTGCGGCAGCTGGTCGACGCGATCAAGCGCCAGGCGCGTCACGAGGAGACGACGCGCTTCGACGTGATCGAGTTCAAGCTCGATTGAGGAAGGCCGGTATCTCGTCGTCTTCCGCGACCAGGCGCAACTGACGCTGTGCCGCCGCACTCGTGCCCGCATCCCGCCCGCCGCCGCGCGTGAGCACGACGAACATGTCGAGGACCGAACCGGCGTGACGGCCCGCGTCCTGCTCCGACATCTTCCGCACCGTGGCTTCGATCGCGCCCAATCCACCGGCGGCCTTGGCGCTGGTGAGCGCCTCCGCAAGGGCGGCGAAACCCGGCTGCAGCTCGAGCGGAAGCTCCTCCGCGTCCACCGCGCGCAGGTGCGTCAGGTATGCGTCGCAAAGCCGCTGCTTCACCGGCCCCGGCCCGACGAGGACCTGCGTGGCACGGTGAAAGCGTTCCCAGTTTTCAGTCATTCCAAGCCCTTCCGAAAGTCCGACGTTTTTCTTTTTATATTAAACAGTTACGCGCTTTTATTAATGTGAATTTCCCGCCGGCCAGAATCCGAAACCCGAACCAAATCATGTGGGTACGCCGGGAATATACGCCCCAGCATCGGAAATACAAGCAGGCCCCTGATGCGGGCGCATTCACGCGGCCCAAGCACCCATAGCGGGCCCGCAGCCCGGCGGTTACATTGGCGCTCATGACCCCGAAAATTGCGCTGGTCACCGCTCGCGAGGCGCTGGCCCTGGACGAGGACATGCCGCCGCTCGTGCTGGCGCTGCGGGAACAGGGCGCTCGCGTTGCGACTCCCAGTTGGGACGATCCCGCAGTGGACTGGAGCCAGTTCGACAAGGCCGTGCTGCGCTCGACGTGGGACTACGTGGACCGGATCGACGAGTTCCTCGCCTGGGCCGATCGCTGTGCAGAGGTGACACGCCTCCACAACCCGCCCGCCATGGTCCGCTGGAATACCGACAAGCACTACCTCGCGGAGCTCGAGCGCAAGCGCGTACCCGTGGTACCGACGCGATTCGTCGAGCCGCGGATGAGTGCGGCGTCCGAGCTGGATCGATTCCTGTCCGGAGGGCCGGGTGCGTTCACCGTCGGGAATTGCGGCGACTTCGTCGAGTACGTCGTCAAGCCGGCCATCGGAGCGGGCTCGCGGGACGCCGCGCGGTACACGCGCGCCGACCGAGGCAGGGCCCTCGCGCACGTAGAGCGGCTGCTCGCAGCCGGCCGCAGCACCATGCTGCAACCCTACCTGCACGGCGTGGACGAGTACGGCGAAACCGCGGTCATCTACCTCGGCGGATCCTTCAGCCACGCCGTCCGCAAGGGGCCGCTGCTGCGCCTCGACGACGATCTCGTGCAGGGTCTCTTCGCGCCCGAGCACATCACGCCACGGCAGCCGGACGCCGCGGAGCACCGGGTCGCGGCGGCTGCATTCGGTTCCATCGCGCATGCGAGCCCGCTTTACGCGCGGATCGACCTGATCCGGAACGAGCGGAACGAGCCGGTGGTGCTCGAACTCGAGCTCACCGAGCCGTCGCTGTTCTTCCTGCATGCCCCGGACGCCGCCAACAGGTTCGCCGATGCGCTGCTTGCCGCGTGATTCCGGCCGCCGGATGCCCCGGGTTGCGGGGCTGCTCGGGATCGCGCTGCTGACCCTGGCATCGGCGGTGCAGGCGGGCGCGACTACCGCTCCGCCGGGCCGGCTGCCGACGGACGTGACGCCGACGCACTACGACATCGTCGTCGAGCCGGACGCGCAGGCGCTGAGATTCAAGGGCCACGAGACCATCGACGTCGTCGTCCACCGCGAGACGCGCTCGATCACGCTGAATGCCCTGGACCTCGAGGTGAGTGACGTCGCGCTCGACGGCAAGGACACGGCGGAAGTGCAAGTGGATGCCGATGCGCAAGCGGCAACGTTCACTTTTCGACACCCGGTGACCGCGGGTCCGCACCGGCTCTCGCTGTCGTTCGCGGGGAAGATCTACACCAGCGCCGCGGGTTTCTTCGCACTGGACTACGAGTCTCCGGCCGGTCCGCAGCGCATGCTGTCGATGCAGCTCGAGCCGGCCGACGGACGTCGCTTCGTCCCCATGTGGGACGAGCCGGCGGCGAAGGCGACCTTCACGCTCGAAGCGGTCATTCCGAGCAACCAGGTGGCATATTCGAACATGCCGGAGGCCTCGAACCGCATCCTGGCGGACAAGCGACACGTCCGCTTCCAGCCCACGCCGAAAATGTCGTCGTACCTCCTGCACCTGACGGTGGGCGATCTCGAACGCATTTCGCGGACGGTGGCGGGCGTGGACATAGGCATCGTGACCCGCCGCGGCGCGGCGGAGCAGGGCCGCTTCGCGCTCGATGCCGCGGCCGAGATCCTCCCCTGGTACAACGACTACTTCGGCACGCCCTATCCGCTGCCCAAGCTCGACATGATCGCGGGACCGGGCCGGAGCCAGTTCTTCGGCGCGATGGAGAACTGGGGTGCGATCTTCTACTTCGAGGGCGCGCTGCTCGTCGATCCGAGGCGCTCGAGCGAGTGGGACCGGCAATGGGTCTTCGACGCCGTCGCTCACGAGGTCGCACACCAGTGGTTCGGCGACCTGGTCACCATGGAGTGGTGGGACGGCCTTTGGCTGAACGAGGGCTTCGCGACGTGGATGGCCAGCAAGGTCACGAATGCCCTGCATCCACAGCGGAAGCCGTGGCTGCAAGCCGCTGCCGGAGGGCGGGAATATGCCATGCAGCTCGACGCGGGCTCCGCGACACATGCGGTACTGCAGCCCGTCCTGTCGATCGATGCCGTCGCGCAGGCATTCGATGCGATCGCCTACAACAAGGGTGCGGCGGTGATCCGAATGCTCGAGGACATGGTGGGCGAGGACGGATTCCGCGCCGGCATGCGCAACTACATGAAGAAGTTTGCCTACGGAAACACGGTGACGGACCAGCTGTGGCAGGAGATAGGGGCCGCGACCGGCCAGCCCGTCACCGACGTGGCGCACGACTTCACGCTGCAGCCGGGTGTGCCGCTCGTGAGCGCCGCTCCGCCGGAATGCCGCGACGGCGCCTCGCGGACGGCGCTGACTCAATCGCGATTCGAGACCGACGAGAGGTCCGCGACACCAGTCGCCTGGCGAATCCCGGTGCGGGCCCGCGCGCTCGAGAGCGGAGCGGAAGGGTCCGTGATCATGCCGAAGAGCGGGGCTTCGGCCATCGACGCGGCGGGTTGCGGGCCGGTGGTGATCAATGCCGGGCAGGCAGGGTACTTCCGCACGCTGTATGCACCGGAGGCGCTAGGGCCCTTGCGCAGCGCCTTTGCCCGCATCGCGGAGATCGACCAGCTCGGCATCCTGAACGACTCCGCGGCCCTCGGTAGCGCAGGGCTGATGCCGGCAACCGCCTACCTCGACTTCGCCTGGCTCGCGCCCCTGGACAGCGACCCGATCGTCTGGAGGCAGCTGGCCGGCAGGCTGCGCGAGCGCGACCGCGTCTTCGACGGTTCGCCCGAGCAGTCCGCCTGGCGCAGGCTGGCGCGTGATCGGCTGCGGCCGGAGTTCGAAGTCCTGGGCTGGACGCCCAGGCCGGACCAGGGCGAGTCCGCGGCAATCCTGCGGGAGCGGCTGATCGTATCCCTCGGCGAACTCGACGACGCGGCAGTGATCGCAGCAGCGCGCGAGCGCTTCGAGCGGGAACCGAGCGACCCGTCGGCCCTGCCCGCGGCCATCCGAGACGCGACGCTCGCCGTCGTCGCGCGCCACGCCGACGCCCGGACGTGGGAAGAAATGCTCGCTCGCGCCCGCAAGGAACCGGACCCACGCGAGAAGCAACGCGCCTACCTGCGGCTTGGTCAGCCGCTCGATCCGGCGCTCGCGCGACGGGCGCTGGAACTCGCGTTGAGCGGCGAGCCGCCAATCACCGTCGCGCCCGGAATCATAGATGCCGTGTCCGACCGGCACCCGGACATGGCGTTCTCCTTCGCGTTGGCAAACGAGCAGGCGGTGCTGGCGAAGGTCGAGGCTTCGTCCCGCTGGAGCTACATTCCGACGCTCGCGCGCACGTCATCGGACCTCGAACTCGCACGCAAGTTGCGGGACTACGCCCAATCGGCGATTCCCGAGGGCGCCCGTAAGGACGCGGAAGAAGTGATGGCCGAGATCGACCGGCGTGCCAGAAGCTACGCCCACCTGCGTCCGCAGCTCGAGTCCTGGGTCAAGGCGCAGTAGGCGCGGAAGAGATTCAACGTCGCCCGAGTGGCGAACCGAGGAGCAGCCCGATGTCACATCGCTTGTTCGCATCATTGATCGCCGCAGGTGCCACCTGCTGCCTAGTGGCCTCGGTTTCAGCGGAGGACGCGCCGACGAAGTCGCTGCCGTACACGCCGAGCCTCGACGTCGCGGCGATGGACCGGTCGGTCAGGCCGTGCGACGACCTGTATCAGTACGCCTGCGGAGGCTGGCAGAGGAGCAACCCAATTCCGCCCGACCAGTCGAGCTGGTCCGTGTATCGCAAGGCGTACGTCGACAACCAGCGCTACCTGTGGGGATTGCTCCAGGAGGATGCCCAGCCGGGGCCTGACCGCAACCCGAACCAGCAACTGATCGGCGACTTCTTCGCGGCATGCATGAACACGGAAGCCGTCGAGAAGGCGGGCCTCGCCCCAGTGGGCGGCGATCTAGCGCTGATCGACGGCGTGACGTCGAAGGAGCAGTTGGGCGCCGTGCTCGGCGCGCTGCAGGCGCGCACCGGCAGTGGCGCCTTCTTTTTCGGGGTTGGCTCCGAGCAGGATGCCAAGGAGTCGACGCGCGTGATCGGCGCGATCTACCCGGGCGGCATCGGGCTTCCCGACCGCGACTACTACGTCAAGACCGACGCCAAGTCGCAGGAGACCCGGTCACGGTACGTCGAGCACGTCGCCCGGATGTTCGCCCTGCTTGGTGACGCGCCGGAGCAGGCGAAGACCGGTGCAGAGACGGTGATGCGCATCGAGACCGCGCTGGCGAAGGCCTCGCTGACCCGCGTCGAGCGTCGCGATCCCTACAAGGTCTATCACCGCATCACGCCCGGCGAGTTGCCGGCCCTCGCGCCGCAGATCGACTGGAAGGCCTACGACGAGGCGGCCGGCCTGGACTCGCAACCCTGGATCAACGTCGCCGACACGGGACAGATGCGCGAGGTGCAGGAAGTCATCAAGCGCGAGTCCCTGCCCGCGCTCAAGACGTATCTCCGGTGGGCGCTCGTCAATACGCGCGCGCAGGAACTGCCGAAGGCCTTCGTGGACGCCGACTTCGACTTCTTCCAGCACTACCTGAACGGGGTTCCCGAGCAGCCGCCGCGCTGGAAGACGTGCGTCGCGCAGGTCGACGAACTGCTCGGCGAGGCGCTCGGCCGCGAGTTCGTCGAACGCAACTTCCCGCCCGAGGCACGCGAGGCGGCCGTTAAGATGACGCTGCAGATCCAGGATGCGATGCGCGTGCGCATCGAGCAGCTCGACTGGATGTCGCCGGAGACGAAGCAGCAGGCGATCGACAAGCTCGCCAAGATGCGCAACAAGGTGGGTTACCCGGACAGGTGGCGCGACTACTCGTCCGTCCGGGTGAACCGGGACGACTACTACGGCAACGTCGAGCGCGCCACGCTGTTCGAGACGCGGCGCCAGATGGCGAAGATCGGCAAGCCGCTCGACCGCGACGAGTGGCTGATGTCGCCGGCCACCGTCAACGCGTACTACAACCCGTCGCTGAACGACATCAACTTCCCGGCCGGCGTGCTGATGCCGCCGCTCTACGACCCGCGCATGGACGACGCCCCGAACTACGGGAATACCGGCGGAACGATCGGACACGAGTTGACGCACGGTTTCGACGACGAGGGCCGCAACTACGACGGCGACGGGAACCTGCGCGACTGGTGGACGAAGAAGGATGCGAGCGAGTTCGAGAAGCGCGCGCAGTGCATCCGCAAGCAGTACTCGGGCTACGTCGTCGTGGACGACGTGCACATCAACGGCAAGCTCACCTCTGGCGAGGACATCGCGGACCTCGGCGGCATGATCATCGCCTGGATGGCGTGGCAGCAGCAGGTCGAGGACAAGCAGCTCGCGACGCAGGACGGGTTGACGCCCGAGCAACGGTTCTTCGTCGGCTTTGCGCAGTGGGCCTGCGCCAACTACCGACCGGAGAACCTGCGCGTGCGCGCGGTCACCGATCCGCACTCGCCGGCCAAGTACCGCATCAACGGCGTGGTGGTGAACATGCCCCAGTTCCAGCAGGCTTTCGGCTGCAAGAGGGGCGATGGGCTCTACCGGCCGGAGAAGGACCGCTGCAAGGTATGGTAAGGACGCGCGCGTCGGGCCCGGGCGGGGCAGGGGCGTGACGACGGTCGAGGTCAGGCCGTTCACGCCCGAGGACCGGGCGCAGTGGGAGGTCCTCGCTCGCGGGTACAAGGACTTCTACCGTTCCGTCCTGCCCGACTCGGCCTATGAAGCCACCTGGCGCCGGCTGCTACACCGCGACGGCATAGACGGGTTCGGCGCATTCCTCGACCGGCGCCTCGTCGGCATCACCCATTTCCTCTTCCACACCGGGACCTGGTCCGCACGTTCGTGCTACCTGGAAGACCTTTTCGTCGATCCGTCCTCCCGGGGGCAGGGCGTCGCGCGGTCGCTGATCGCGACCGTGGCCCGGCGTGCGGTGGCCGACGGCGCGAGCCGGCTCTACTGGCTCACGCACGAAGACAACGCGACCGCCCGGGGCCTGTACGACAAGGTCGCCCGCTGCAGCGGCTTCGTGGAGTACGAATACCCTCTCGACCGGTCCGGCGATTGATTTCGCCGACTTCGGCCGTCTAACAAAGTTGGGCCCGTCCCGCCGACACGGGTCCCGCCATTACAACAGGAGCATCCTTTGTCGAACTCGTTGCGGACCGCGGCAATCGCCGTAATTGCCTTGGCCACCGTGGACGGCTGCACGACCATGCCGGACGGCAGTCGGTGGGGCGAGCACGCCACCTTCGACGTCGGTTGGAGCCGGGTCGGCGACGCGGCGCTGCAGGCCGCGAAGAATCCCTGGGTCTGGGCCCCGCTCGCCGGCGCGGCCGTGATGCAGATCGACGATTGGGACCAGCGCGTCTCGGACTGGGCATACGACTCGAACCCCGTGTTCGGCAGCCGAAAGAGCGCCCAGAACTGGAGCGACGGCCTGGAGGCGGCGGCCGGGGCCGGGTACGTGGTCAGCGTGTTCGCGACCCCGAGCGGCAGTTCCGGAGCCGACTGGTGGAGTGCCAAGGCGCGTGGCGGCATGGTCGGCCTGGGCGCCATCGCCACGACCAGCCTGACGACCGAAGGTCTCAAGGCAGCCGTGAACCGACAGCGGCCCGACGGGAACGACCGGAGTTTCCCGTCCGGACACACCTCGTTTGCCGGCGTCGCGGACACGCTGACGGCCCGCAACCTGCAGTCGATCCCGATGGCAAGCGGCACCCGGACCGCACTGACCGTCGGCCTCGACACGCTGACGATCGCCACCGGCTGGGCACGTGTCGAGGCGGGCGCACATTATCCGTCCGACGTCATGGTCGGCATGTCCATCGGTAACTTCTTCGGCCTGATGTTCACCGACGCGTTCCTGCGCGACGGCCTGTCGGATCGCGTGGCGCTCGCGTTTCAACCGGTGCAGGGAGGCGGAGAAGTCGTCTGGCAGATGCGCTTCTGAAGCGGCCGCGGCGCCGCAAAGTCCGACCCAGCGAACAGCGCGTCCCACTCGGCCTGACGCGAACGCCGCTCGGGCGAAACGCGAAGTTCCTGGAACCGGACCTCTCGCCCGTCGGCCGCGAAGACATAAGCGCGCAACGCGCCGGGCGCTTCCTCGACGAGCAACTGCCCGCCTTCCGAGACGTCGAACGACCGCGGTTGGAAAGGCGCGATGTCCACGGCGAGCTTCGCAGCGAGCCCCGACACGACCCACCGGTAGCGACGGCCCGAAACGCCGCGATCGTAGATGCCGCGCAGCGTGCCGGTGCCGACCCTGGCGGTGAAATCCACGGTCTGCAGGCTCACGGGCAACCTCGGTCTCAGTACCACGATTCCCTTGTCGAGGCGTGGCCGCACGCCGAGGAAGTCCTGGTACCACGCGCGCAGGTGTTCCGCATTCGACCAGGCTTGCAGGTACGTGCCGGTGAGTCGCGGCTCGGGTTCGCCGGGGTGAGGATAGGCATCCAGTGTCTCGGGCAGGCCGCCGACGACTCCCCGATCCAGCGCCAGTCGATTGCGGGCGCGGAACAACGACCACGCGGGCGCGACCTGCTCGAACCGCAGCATCTGATCGATGAAGATCCCGTCGAGCCACGGCCAGACCGTGCCGTTGTGATACGCCTCGTCCTTGTGCCAGCAGCCCGGGGCGAGGTGATACGGGTGGAATAGCGGATCGCCCGGGTCCAGTGTCGCCACGCCCCAAGGGAAGACGAGTGTCCGCCAGATCCTGGCCGTCAACGGTGCGGCCTCGCCATCCGGCAGCAGGTCGAGTGCGAACAGCGCGTTCGGCCTCAGCGTCGGATCAGCGCGCCCCTGAGCGCTCACGTGGTCCGCGATCGACACCGGGCCGCCACCCGCTGGGCGCAGCACGAACGAACGCACGAACGCGCGTCGGACCTCCTCGGCGGCGGACCGCCAGCGCGTCGCAGCGCGTTGGTCGCCGAGGATCGCTGCGAATTCGGCGCCCGCGACGAGTTGAGCGTACCAGAGCGCCTGGATGTCGTTCGCACGCGTGCCGCGCGGCGCATACGCGGAGAGGTCGCTCGCGCGGCGCGCGTCCATCCATGTCTCGTTGTCCGCATGCACGAGGAGTCCGTGCTCGTCGGTGAAACGCGTGAGCGCGCCATCGATGCTCGCGACCACGTTCGGATAGAGCTCGCGGACCAGGGTCCGGTCACCCGTGTACCGCAGGTATTCGCGCAAGGCGATGACGAACCGCGGCGTGCCGTCGGTCGTGTGGTAATCGAGGCTGCCGGGTTTCACGATGTTCGGCACCCGGCCGTAGAACGGCGAATGCGGATCGAGGTCCTGGAACCGGGCGAACGACGTGAGAATGGCGCGTGCCGCCTCGAACTGCCCCGTGACCAGCGTCGCCCCGGGCAGCGCAATGAAGCTGTCGCGACCCCAGTACTCCGGGAACCACGGCAGCCCCGCGTAGATGCCGTCGCCGCGCTGTCGCGTCAGCAGTTGCTCGGTCGTGAGTGCGATCCAGCGCAGGGACTTGGTGAGCGCTGGATCGTCGGTGACGACGTACTGCGGACCATTGATCGAGCGCTCGAGGCGGGCGCGCCGCTCCTCGCGCCACTGCGGTTCGTGCACGGCGGCGTCGCGGCACAGCCCGGCCGCAGCCTCGCGGGTCGGCCCGGCGCAGATCAGGAAGGTGTCGCTGCTGCGCGTGACCTCGAGCGAAATGGGTGGCGCATCCTTTGACTCGCCCGCGGACAGGTAGAAGCGCCCGGTGTTGATGGAATCGTCGGCGCGCACCATTTCCCCGTCGATCGACAGGTCGACCGTCCCGGTCGCGCCCTTCACCTCGATGCCGACCACGTCCCGGTCGTCGTACAGGCGAAGGGTCTCGATCACGCCGCCTGCATACGTCCAGGTGAGCGCGTCCGGCCGCACGACGACCGAGACGGCGCCGGCCGGGTCGACGGCGACGCCTCCGATCGAGAGCCGGTAGTCGCTGAATACCCGGCGACCCGCGACGCTGAAGCCACGGAACCACGCGTGCTCCGGATGATCGTTGACCCGGGTCTGCGTGTAATAGAAAGCGGAACGATGATTCGTGAACGAAACCGCCCGGTTGCCCCCCCTGGGAACGTCGACTGCCAACCCTTCCAGCGTGGCGGGCGAACGGACGGGGAGGAGCGGTGCGACGGCGTACTTGTCCAGCGCCGCTTGCGGATGCGGGACGGCCATTGCCTCAGCGCCGGACGAACCGGCGGCCACGAGCGCCGTGAAGCCTGCAAGCAATCCCCGGAAACCCACGCCGCCCTCCGAACCGGCCCAGTCGCATCTTAGGCGGAGAGTGCCTGGCGGGGCCCGCTGAAATACGGAACGGCCTAATGCGAAGTCCTCCACGGCAGGGGAGGCCAATTCGCTCTACCGGCGTCCCCGGACGCGGGGGCGCCGCGCTCCGAATCCTGGCGGGTCCGTGCCCTTTGCGCGAGGGACGTGCCCCAGTGGGCTGCGGCGAGCGCCAGGACGACAGGTAAGACGACATCGAGGCCAAGCAGCCTGACGGTTTCCAGCCAGCTTCGATCCATGGTTGATCCTCCAGGTCTGATGAGCCGGGACGGGAGCCGGCGGGCGTCCGGGAACGCCGCGCCGAAACCCATACCGGACGCGGGCATCCTACCCCTGAAATGCTGCAGTGCAGCGAAGTTTATTTCCGGCCAACTGGAGCGAGCTGCCATTTGTTGGCACTTTGAAGCTTTCTGCTTCGTACTTGCAGCTAAGTGCGCCTAAATGCCCGAAACGTCGAGCTTGACCACGTCAGCGAACGGTGCGCTCGGAACCGAGAGGCATTGGGCTATCCTTGCCGGCCTGCCTCACTGACGACTACGGGAACACGATTCGTGCCCAAGCCATATCGGAACGGAAGCTTCGTAGTCCTCGCGCTCCTCGCAGCAGGCTGCGCGTCCCAACCTGCGGCGAAAGTACCCGAATCAGCCGCGGGGCCTGCGGTCGCGACTGCGCCATGCAGGATGACCGCTCCGGAGGAGTGCGTCCCGGCTGGCCGGGGATTGCTCTGGTACCGCACCTCTGCGGAGCGGCGGGCCGTAGTGGCGCAGACCTTCCAGTTCGCCGGCGACCGTATCGCTCAGCTCGCGGCCGGCCATCGCCCCGGAACCTGGGCGGTCGTAATGGATGCGGACGAGACGATCCTGGACAACAGCGACTTCCTGCTTGCAATTGCGCGCGGTGAACAGTCCGATGCGCGCGAGGCCTGGGTCGGCTGGGCGCGTGAGAAGCGTGCCGGCCTGCAGCCCGGTGCCGAAGCTTTCGTGAATCGCGTGCGCCAACTCGGTGGCATGGTCATCGTGGTCACCAACCGGGACGACGTGGCCTGCCCGGCGACGCAGCAGAACCTTGCCGACCTCGGCATCGTCGTGCGCGGCGTCCTGTGCGCAACGAACGGCGTGTACAACAAGAACCTGCGCTTCGACAGCATTCGCGACGGCACCTCGTCGCTGGGACTGGGGCCGATCGACGTGCTCATGTTCGTGGGCGACAACATCCGGGATTTTCCGGGCCGCTCTCAGTCCGCGCCGGAACCGCTGAGTTCGTTCGGTGAGACGTACGTCATCCTGCCGAACCCGATGTATGGATCCTGGGACAAGAACGCGCTGCACTGAGGGAACCCCGTGATGAAACGCGTACTTCAATCGAGCGTCGCAGCGGTCGCGACCGGGTTCGTAGCGCTCGGGACCTCGGCAGCTGAACCCCGTGCCCGTGATCTCGGCGTGCCCTTCGATGGCCAACCCGGACCGCTGAACGCCATCACCGACGTCCGCGGCGTCGAAGTCGGCCACAGCACGATCGTCTCCGGCGAACCGGGCGGCAAGTCAGCCATCGTGCGTACGGGAGTGACCGCGGTACTGCCGCGGGGCAAGCGCGACCCGGGCGAGGCAGTGTTCGCGGGCTGGTTCACCCAGAACGGGAACGGCGAGATGACCGGCACCACCTGGGTCGAGGAATCCGGGCTCCTGTACGGCCCCATCATGATCACGAACACGCACTCCGTCGGCGTCGTGCGCGACTCCGTGATCCGCTGGTTCCTCGATCACTACGACTTCAAGACGGAGGACTGGTGGTCGCTGCCCGTCGTGGCCGAGACCTGGGACGGCTGGCTCAACGACATCAACGGCTTTCACGTCAAGCCGGAGAACGCCTTCGCAGCGCTCGATGCGGCCCGCGGTGGCCCGGTGGCGGAGGGCAACGTCGGCGGCGGCACCGGCATGATCTGCTACGAGTTCAAGGGCGGAATCGGCACGGCGTCGCGCGTCGTGAAGGACGAATCCGGCGACTACAACGTGGGCGTGCTGGTCCAGGCGAATTTCGGCCGCCGACCCGAACTGCTCGTGGCCGGCGTGCCGGTCGGGAAGGAGATCCCCGAGGAACCTGCCTACGCCGCTCTCGAGCCGCAGCGCGCGGACCGCGACATGGGCTCGATCATCGTGGTCGTCGCCACCGATGCTCCGTTGCTGCCGCACCAGCTGAAACGCATCGCCCGACGCGCCACGATGGGCATCGCGCGCACCGGTGCGGTCGCGGGGAACAGCTCAGGCGACATCTTCATCGCGTTCTCGACGGCGAACCCGGCGGCAGCGGAGGCGAAGGGACTGCCGGCGCTCGCGATGCTGCCGAACGAGCGCATCACGCCGTTCTTCAGCGCAACGGTACAGGCAACGGAGGAGGCCATCGTCAACGCGCTGGTTGCGGCGCGGACGATGCAGGGCTTCGACGGCCATCGTGCCATCGAGCTGCCGCACGAGCGGTTGCGCGAGGTCCTGCGGAAATACAACCGCCTGCAGTGACGCGCGCCAGTGGCAAGCCGGCAGCAACGCCGGCTAGATCTTGAGTACGGAGCGCAGCCGCCGCACGGTCGGCGCTCGACCGGTCAAAAGATTGAACAGCAGCACGCGCAACAGCGTGCGATGTACGAACGTGTTCATCACTCTTCTCCCCCCGACAGCGCCACGCGGCGCACGCAGTGTCCGCGCGCGTTCACATGCCGGGTCTCGACCGTCGTTTTATGAATCTCAACCGGGCGGAGACGAAATCACCACCCTTGTGATGTCGGACAAGGGCCAAGCCGACGAGTTCCGCGGGAACGCCCGCACTCGTCGGCTCGACCCGCCGGGCACAGGGTCTCCGGGCTCGGCAGCGCCCTTCTACCTCACCCGCGGGGCGCGTGGATGACGCAATCGTTATGACGACATGAATTCGCGACGCGTCGCACGCAATTTTCGCCGAACAGCGTCAGCTCGTCGCGAGGTTGAACTTCGCACGCAGGAACTCTACGAACGCACGGCACCGCGACGGCAGCCAGCGCAGCGGCTTCGCGCCGGGCGCAAGCGGGGCGTATGGCATCAACAGCATCAGGGCCAGGTACACGAGGATGACGCCGCCGCCGGAGAGCAGCAGCAGGAGGACCGTGAAAACCCGGAGCGCCGTGACGTTGAGTCCGAAGTAACGCGCGAGTCCAAGGCATACACCGCTGACCACGGCGCCTTCGCTGATCTGCTGCAGCGGTCGCGCCGCTTCCGGCGTCGCTCGCTGTGAAGCCGCAGCCGTCGCGCCAGGAACCTGGACCGTTCCGATCTCCGCGAGCGCGGGGAGCAGTTCCGCAAGGGTCACTACGTTGCGATCAGGGGGCAGGCGACGTGCACACTGGTCGGCCACGGCCTGCTCGAGGTCATTCAGGATCTCCTGCGGATCCGGATCGCCTTCCAGCAGGCTCGCCGACTCCGCGAGGTACTGCTCCAGGCGCACGAATGCCGCTTCCTCGAATTGAAGCGTGCTGCGATTCAGGCGGACCGTCGTGGAAATTCGTTGCATGGCTCAGTGTCCGATGGCTGCGATCGTGCGGTTGATCAGGTTCCAGTACTCGTCGAGCGCCGCAAGCTGGACCCGCCCGGCCTCCGTCAGCCGATAGTACTTCCGCGGCGGTCCAACGTCAGATTCCTTCCACTGGTACTGCACGAGGTCCTCGCGACGCAGCTTGCTCAGCAGGGGATAGAGGGTGCCTTCCTGGGTCGTGAACTCCGTACCCGCCAGCCGTCGCAGGATGTCCGGCACGTACATGCTCTCTGCGCCGACGATCTTCAGCACGAGAAACTCGAGAAGACCCTTGCGGAGCGGGGCAAGCTTGGATTCGTCGGTCATGTTTTGGAGGACAGGTACCTTTGTACGTAAAGGTACCTGTTTTCAGGCCTGCTCGCAAGCGCCCCGGCCCTGGTCGGCCTGCCTGGAAAAAAGATGCGGCTTGCCGGCGCGATGACCACGATGGCGTAATCGCTCGCGGGCGACGCCATGAGCAATCTTTTCCTTTTGCCCGGATCGGTCAGGCGAGATCCCGCCGTCGACGCCTGGTTGCGTGAGCAGGCCGGCGAACTGGGCGCGATCGCGCGCCGCTGGTTTCAGGCCATGCGCGAGTGCGGCCACGACGTCAGTGAACTGCTGCACGACGGCCATCCCACAGCGTGTGTAAACGATGCTGCGTTCGCTTACGTCAACGTCTTCAAGGCACACGTGAACGTCGGATTCTTTCGTGGCGCCGAGCTCGACGATCCTCGGCATCTCCTTGAAGGCACGGGGAAGGTCATGCGCCACGTCAAGCTCAGGCCGACCGGTGCCGTCGACGGCACGGCCCTGACGACGCTGATCGGAGCGGCATACGTCGATATGAAGCAGCTCATCAAGACGGTCGTCGCGACGAAATGACCAAATCGCCAGGCGCGATTCCGAGACGAGCGCTTGCGTTCGGCGCCTGCTACCTGGTCGCATATTTCGTCGCGAGTTACATGGACCTCGCGACCACCGCACTCGGGCTAGAGCGACCGGGTACGTTCGAGAAGAACGTCTTCGCGACCGACGCGACCGGTTACCTGCCAGCGCGCGCGTGGTTGCTCACGGCGGGCGGCGCGATCGTGATGGCGGGCTGCATCTGGTTCGCAGCCCGGTACCGCGCCGAGGTCGATCCAAGATGGCTACGTCAACCAGGCCGGTCGTTCGGGAAGCTGTACCTGAATCCCTGGTCGAAGGCTGCGCTCGCAGCTTCCCCCATTCACGCCCTCAGTCTCGCCATTGCGTTCGTGCTGCTGCGGGGGGTCGCCGCCGCGAACAATCTGTTGGTTTACTGGTTCGGTTTCGGCCCGATGGGCGAGTTGATCAAGGCGATAGGAGCCGAGACGTCGCCGCTTGCAGGCTTTGCCATCGTTGCATGTTCGTTCTACGTGGTGGCCTGCATTCTCGTGTCGCCCATGGCCGCGCGGCTCATCGCGTTCTGGCGGTCAACGCCGTGAACCCATTGGCCGCACCAATCGTGGCACTGAGCCTGATGGTGCTGGCCGGACCGTGCCGCGCGATCGATGCGACGGAATCATCGCAGACCCTCGAAGGAATTGTCGTGACCGGGCGGCGGGACGAGGCGCTGCGCAGGTTCGTCGAATCGCTGGCGCAGACCGGCCCGACCGGGCAGTTGGCGCGGTGGAACCACGCAATTTGCACGGCCATCGTCGGCATTGAACCGGCGCAAGCGGAACGCATGGCACAACGCATCGCGGATGTCGCGCGATCCATCGGTCTCATCCGGGCGTCATCACTCTGCCGTCCCTCGATGCTGGTCATCGTTGTGCCTGACCCTGGTGAAGTGGCAGCTCAACTCGCCGGGAAATACCCAGTCAGACTCGCGCATGACGGGCGCTGGCGGCTAAAGCGATTCGTGGAGACCAATCAACCCGTGCGGTGGCTTGCGTTGACCGATCCGTGCGGCGGCGCTGGCGGCTGCGCGCTCCCGAATTCGCACATCGTCCTGTCGACAAAGCCGACGTTTACCGCGATCGTGGTCATCGTGGACGCAGGCCGGCTCCCCGGCTATTCGCTCGGGGAAGTCTCCGACTACCTGTCCCTGGTTGCGCTGTCGAATCCGCCCTCAGAAAGGCAACCGCCAACGGATTCCATCCTGTCGATGTTCGACCGGCCGCGACCGCCTGGGGCTCGTTACGAGTTGACCCAGTACGACCGCGCGTTCCTCGCGGGACTCTACAAGGTCTCGCTGGAACTGAACGGTCGATCGCAGCAAACGTCCATCGTCAGTCGGATGAACAAGAGCCTCGGCGATGGAAAGCCGCCTGCCGACGCAAGCGTTGATGATCGTCCGGGGAATCAACCTCAACCGTGAGGAGACGGACCGATGGCGGCCGGCGGATCACCCGCGAAGGCATCCGACAGCAGGGGAGCGATCGAGGGCCATTTCCCGGTCTCCGGGCCTTGTTTCGGCCCCGACCGTAGTACGCATAATGTATAGCAAGCACTAATTTTCGGGCCGCGAATTGGCCATATAGATCAGTGACTTGCGCTTCTTTGCAAAGAGTGCAAACTGGCAATCGAAGGGCCGCTATCGGCCAGGAGCGGACGTTCGGCGGAGGCTCCGAGTCTCACGGAATTGTGTCCCGCTATTCGGTTGCCGCAATAGGCGATTAGTTGTTGAATAACCGCATGTCTCGCCAGACGAGGTCGTTGCTGGGCCTACAGGCGTCGCTTCAGTATCCGTCATCCGCGCCCCTCTTCGGACCGTCATTTCGGCTCCCTACTTCTAGTTAGGCCTGCTATACCGCGCATCATGACAACCACGCGTGATGCAGATTGAAAGGAGATAACGTGAAGATAATCCTGGCAACGCTCGCAGCAGTGTTGACGATGTCCGCCGGGCACGCCTTCGCTGGCATCGATGATGACGTGAAGGCCACCTTTGATCGCTTTGTGGCGGCACAGAATGCGCACGACGTTTCGGCGGTGCGCGAGTTGCTGCTGGATTCGCCGAATTTCCTGTGGGTGACTCGAGGAGCGCCGATTTGGGGCCGGGACGCGGCGTTGAAGCGCTTCGAAACGCTGTATCAGGGGACATGGAAGCTTTCCCCCGACACCTCAAGCCTGAAAGTCGTCGTGCTAAACGACACGACTGCACAGTTGTTTGTCTCAATAATGTTCAACATTGGGCCGCCGGGCCAACCGGCGCCTGACGCACCTTTTCTCATGAATCAGACGGTGGTGAAGACTGCAGCGGGTTGGCGCATCGCGAACATTCTTCCGATTCCAGTGCCGCCGCCCGCTACCGCACCGGCCAAGTGAATCGCTGCAGGCCTAACCTGTCGTTGCGGCGGACTCGCTTCGCTCGCAGCTGAACTCCATCTCGTTAGGGCATTCACGAGCGGCCGCTTTGGAGCAGCGTGTACGTCCGCTCTGGGGCGAAAGCGGTCCTTCGCTAGGTCACGATCGCTTCGGCTGGCCACCACTCTCCGGTAACAGGCGACATCCAACCGCCCCCGGCAGCGCGACGGACTCGCCAATCCGGTTCCACCTTCGCGCGTATGTAC
>VEPJ01000127.1 GCA_012026925.1 Gammaproteobacteria bacterium
GGCGGCGACACGATCTTCGAGATCGCCTCGCTCACGAAGGTCTTCACTGCGTTGCTGCTGGCGGATGCGGTGACCCGCGGCGGCGTGCAACTCGACGATCCGCTCTCGGCGTTCGTCCCGACGGGCGTGAAGGTGCCGGAATTTTCCGGGCGGGCCATCACGCTCGTGGACCTCGCCACGCACACGTCCGGCCTGCCACTTAGACCGAACAACTTGGACGCCGCGCCGGATGCGCCGAACAAGTACGCGGGGTACACGCTCGAGCAGCTGTATGCGGGTCTGCCGGAGTATCGCCTCGCGCGTGCGCCCGGGTCGCAGTTCGAATACTCCAACCTCGGATTCGCTTTGCTCGGCGACGCACTCGCACGACAGGCGCGCGAGCCGTTCCTTGAGGTGCTGCGTCGTCGAGTAACTGCGCCTCTCGGTCTCTCCGATACGCGGTTCGACGACGACCCCGCCGCTGCCGCCAGGCGCGCACAGGGACACGATATGGACCTTAAGCCGATCGGCCCGACCGGCAACGGCGCGCTGAGCCCGGCCGGCGGACTGCGCTCGACCGCGCACGACCTGTTGCGGCTGCTCGACCTGTTCGTGAGCGGCGCGGGCCCGGGCGACCTCCCACAGGCAGCGAAATTGATGCTGACACTCGACCGCCCCGGCGACGGCAGCGACACACGGATGACGCTCGGCTGGCGGCGCACGGTCGCGCACGGGGAAACCTACTACTGGAGCCACGGCAGCAGCGACGGCTCGCGTACCTTCATGGGCTTCAACCCCGCACGAGGCGTGGCGGTCGTTGCGCTCGCGGACGCTGCGAGCGGCGGCGGCCTGGACGACATCGGATGGCGCGTGCTCGATCCGCTGGAGCCTGTGGACCTCAAAGTAATCCGGCGTCCACGGACGATCGAGTTGCCACCGGCCGCAGTCGACCGCGTGCTCGGCACGTACCGCTACGCGCCGGACGACGAGATGACCATCACGCGCGGCGTCACGGGCCTCATCGTTACGGCGGGGCCGGGCCAGTTCCTGATCCAGCCGCAGTCGCGGACGCGATTCTTCGCGAAGGGGGGCGGGGACCTGTGCCTCGATTTCCCGGGGCCCACGTCGAAGCCCGCGGATCGAATGGTGCTTCATGTGGGCGGCAAGAGCTTCGTGAATCAGCGCGTGCAGCCGGGCGTCACGAAGCAAGATTGAGTTCCGCAAACCGGACACTTCGAAACGTCCGCGCCGGGTCTTTCCTTCTCGTAGGACGTCCACCATCGGTGCGGGCTTTCGCGGATACATCCGAAGCAAATGGCGCTGCGAAGGGCGCGTCGCGCTTCTTGCCTCTGTCATCGCAGCGCATGCGGACGACGCGCCCATATCACTGGCCGCACCGCCGCCTGCCGCGTTGCATACGTGGCTATTGGTGCAGCTGAATCTGAACATCCGGGCACGCGGATACGGGGCAGGGGAACGGCTCAGTCCAGGAGCGAGATCGGCGCGAGACCCTCTATGTAGAGATGTCCATTCTCGATCCGCACGTGATCTTCGCTCCTGACCTCGTGATCGAAGCGGTAAACCATTTTCGCGGTGCCTTCGGTCAATGCACGGTCCCACTCTGCCGCGTTCTCGAGGGTCGATTCGTTGCGCCGGCGCCAGGCCGTGAGCGCGTCTCTGCCATGACGCTGCTCGAGCCATTGCGACACCAGGCCTGGCGACGCGATCGTTGCCGTCGCATTGTTGCCACCAAAGCCCTTGGCATTCAGGAAGGAGACGTCCCAGTCCGTCGGGGCGCGCTGGAGCGCGTGCGGCGAAATGCGGAGGTGTTCCTGAACCACGTCGGCGGCCACCCCGTCGATCGTCGTGATGCCCGGCAGGATGCCGCGCGCGAATACCCCGAGAGTCGACGCAAGCTGATCGCCACCGGCCGCCGCCATGGTGTGGCCCACGAAGCACTTGATGGCCGCCACCGGCCAGTCCTCGATGCCGAATGCTTTCGCGACGCCGCTCAGGATCTGTGACTCGGTGGTGCGGTTCTGCGGGGTCCCGGTGCCGTGCGCCTGCACGAAGCTGCGCCGGCGGACCGACGCCTCGCCGACATCGCGCATCGCCCTGGCCACGGCCTTGGCGAACGTGATGTAGTTGCCCACGCCGGGCGAGGAGATGGACTTCTTGTACCCGTCGGCGTGCACCTGCACGTCGGTGACCGCGCCCATCACGTTGGCGCCGAGTTCGATCGCCAGTGTGTCGTCGAGCAGGACGGCGAACTGGGCACCTTCCGCGATCGTGAAACCACAGTTCTCGCCAAACGGCCGGCACGCGCGGCGCAGGTCGGGTTCGACCGCGTTGCGATGGCGATCCAGCTCGAGCAGCGCCTTGTCCGTTCCCAGCGCGCCCATCGTGGCGAGGCCCTCGATCACGTCCGGGCACAGCGGCGCCTCCGCACCGCCGACCAGCGCGACGCGCGACCGGCCCGACTGGATGTCGAACATCGCGTGTCGCAGGTTGTACAGGAAGGTGGCGCATGCACCCATGTTGTGGCCGGTCTGTCCGACGCTGCCAAGAACGTAGGCATTGACGAAATCCGCCGGCATTTCGGCCAGGCCCATGGGCACCTGTCGCGAGGAGGGTCGCAGGCCGCGATAGCGGGACGCGAGCAGGCCGCCGTTGCCTTCCTGGTCGAGCTGCCCCATGGCGCTGCCGGCGTACACGCTGACGCGATCCGGCGGCACGTGCTGCATCAGCGTGTCCCAGCCGATGCCGAGCGAGCCGAGGGCATCGTTGGCGGCAAACAGCGCGATCTGGATGGCGCGCGGGTGACCGCGGCCCGGATACAGCGCCTTCGGATCGAAACCGGTCGGAAGCTGCCCGGCTGCACTGACCTCCAGCGCCCGCGTCACCGGCAGCAGGATGTCGGCGTCGGTGGAAACGTCGATGCGCACGCGTCCGGCGACATCCTCGCTGACCTTCCAGCCGTCCGGCAGGCGGGCCGGCAAATCCCTCTGTGCAATGACGAACGTCACGGGCCCGTGTCCCGGCACGAGACGAGCCCTGCAGTTCCAGGCGACGTCGTCCACGTCGAGGAATGCGGGCTCGAGGCCACGTACCAGCGTGTGCTCGAGAATGTAGCGATGCTTCTCTGCGTCGATCGCCCCCGCGATGCCCATCAGTCCCGCCAGGCTGCGAATCGTGCCGGCCGCAAGCCGCTCGTCCAGAACCTCGATCACCGTGCGCCGGTAGCCCTGGTGGGTCGAACTGCGGCCCGCTGCATTGATGCCGCCAATGCCTGCGATGACTGCGAGGGGTTTCATGGCCGGGGGATCCTGGAGGAGGGGTCTAACGCGCGGAGCATACCCTCAACGCCACCCGTTGAATCGGCCCGGTGGCGACCTGGGCGTGGCCGGTCAGTCCGCAAAATCCGCATTTCGGTTCCCGTACGACCGCTGTATGTTTCGCGGACCCAACGATCCAGGTCGAAGCGCGCTCCGTGTCACCGATTCAAGCCCTCTGGCGGTCGATCGCCGCCTGCGCCTGCACGTTCACGCTCCTGGCGATGCCGGCCATGGCGGCGCCACAAGCGTCACCGCCGCTCGTCGCCGTGGGTCAGGCCCTGCCCGACATGGTCATGGCCGGCCTGAATGGTCCGCACAAGCCGCTGTCGAGCTACCGCGGGCGACTGCTCATCATCAACGTGTGGGCCAGTTGGTGCGGTCCCTGCCGGAACGAAGCCGCCTCGCTCGAGCGCCTGGCGTGGAGCAAGGCCGGCAGCCGCTACACCGTGATCGGGATCTCGACGGACGACGACCGGAACGCCGCGTTGAAGTGGCTGCGGCACTCGAATGCCACGATCAGTCACTACATCGACTCCGGACCGCACTGGCCGCTGGAACACATGCTCGGCGCCTCGACCATTCCCGTCACGGTGCTCGTCGATGCGCAGGGTCGCGTCGTCGGGAGGTTCCGCGGCGCCCGTGAGTGGGACAGCGCCGAGTCGGTCCGGTTGATCGAGCGCGCGTACGCTGCCGGCGGTCGCTCTACGGCGGCGCGCTAGGGCGGCGCTACTCGTCGCGAGCCTCCAGCGCCCGCTCGATGCGGCGATCCGGCACGAACCAGGCGAGCGCGACCACCACATAGCACAACTGCGACACCCATGGGCTCACGAACGCGATCGGGATGGCCGCCGCGTAGATCAGCACTGACAGGTTGCCCTTGCGGTCCTTGCCGATCGCCCTGGCCAGCAGGGCGTCCTTGCCTTCGGCGGCGATGATCGCGCGCTGCAGGATCCAGTAGGCGACGGCCGCCATCAGGAGCACGAATCCGTAGAGCGCCGTGGGCATCGCTGCCAAGTGGTTCTCGTCCATCCAGCCGGTGACGAACGGCAGCAGCGACAGCCAGAACAGCAGGTGCAGGTTCGCCCAGAGCACGCCGCCGCCGACGCGAGTGGCCGCGTGCAGCAGGTGATGGTGGTTGTTCCAGTAGATGCCGATGTAGACGAAGCTCAGCACGTAGGCGAGGAACGCCGGCAGCAACGGCTGCAGCGCGCCGAAGTCCTCGCCATGCGGGACCTTCAGTTCCAGCACCAGGATCGTGATGATGATCGCGAGGACGCCGTCGCTGAACGCCTCGAGCCGAGTCTTGGTCATGGGGCCCTCGCGTCAGCGCTGCAACCGTGCGAAAGCGAAGCTGCGGCCGTGCCCGAGCTTGATCGCCATGTGGATCCAGGTCATCGCGAATGGCTCGAGGTACCGCGCGGCGCTCAGGGCGCCGCAATCGACGGCATCGAAGCCGATCAGCGTCGCGAGCGCGATGACGCGGCTGCGCGCCTCGGCGTCGTCACCACACACGGGCATGAATATGGCGCCGCCCGGATAGCGGCTGTCCGCCATGTTCTCCGCGCCGGTGGTGTTGAACGCCTTGACCACGCGCGCACCGTGGGCCGCCGCAGCGATCTGTTCTGCGCCCGACGTCGTCGTGCCGACCGACAGCCCGGCCAGCCCCGGCGCGAGCGGATTCGTGGCATCCACCAGGATGCGGCCGTTCCAGTCGGAAATCGACCGCGCGACATCCAGCGCTGCCGCGTACGGTGTGGCAAGCACCACGATTTCGGCGGCTTCGATCGCGCTACTAGTGCTGCCAATCGTGGCCGATGGTCCCAATGCGGCGACCGCATCACGATACTTGTCAGGGTTCGGCACCCCGAACACGACGGACTCGCCGCGCGCGATCCACGCTCGCGCCAGCGCAATCCCTACATTTCCTGCGCCGAGGATGGCGATGGGCGTTCTGGCCAAGGTCGTACTCCGCGTGGGCAATCAGCGAAGCACCAATATTCCCACGAGCGGGTGACCGCTGTCGAAGCGACGGGTCGGCCACCCGCGTGGCGACCCGCCTACTTGAACAGTGGGCTCGTGACCGCGTCGTTCGTGTAGCTGGCGAGGTCCGCCGACGAGTCCGGCACCTCGGCCGCGTACAGGAAGTACTTGCTGCCTCCGGAGTAGTCCACCGTCGTGCCGTCGGAGTACGTGACCGTCATGTACTTCTTGCGCAGCGCGGCCAGGGCCGTCTTCTGGGCGTCGGTCAGGTACGTGCCGTCGGTGTTGCGGTAGACGCGGGCGAACGTCGTTGCGTAGTGATAGTTGTTTTCGCCGTCCAGGTCGCCGTAGATGCCCGAGTACAGGTCGACCGTGGCCTTCACCTGGCCCAGCGCGGCCGTCGAGGGCTCGGCAGACGTGATCAGGCTGCGCAGGGCCTCGGCGACGCGGGTTCTCGCGAGAACCATGTTGTTGGCCGCATTGCCGTACAGGTTCTGCGTCTGGGCGGTTGCCAGGCCCCGCATCAGCGTTGCTCCTGCGGGCGAGATGTAACCCAGCGAACTGTCGACCAGGGCCTTGCCCACGGTCGCGGTCATCGTTTCATCGATGCTGTAGCCTGCGTGTCCGACCGCGGGGGCGTCCTTGATGTAGAAGGAGCCGTAGTACGTGCCGTGGCGCTCGGGGCAGAAGTACACGTCGGTAGCGACCGACCCTGCGTACCACGAATAGAGGTCGCCCGCGTAGGTCATCACGGCCACGACCTCGTCGTGGGCGAGTCCCTGGGTCTTCGATCGGACGTCTTCCTCGGCCTTCGCGGGCCAGGACTGATAGCCCTTGCCCACCATCGACCCGAGATAGGCCTTCTGTTCGGCCGTCAGCGAGCGGTAGATGTTCGCGTAGACGACCGCGCGCTCGTAACTGAGCTGGCCGTCGATCAGGTACAACTCGCGGGAAGCGGCCTTGATCGCGTCGAGGTTCAGGCCCGAGGTTCCCGCCGGGAGGTTGCCATCCGCGAGCCGGCGGAACGCCTTCATCAGCGGGTAGCGCTTCCACGCATAGAGATTGATGTTGCTGACCTGGTTCTTCGCCAGGCTCTTCAGCATCGCGAGCTGGCTGTCGTTGAGCACGAACAGCACGTTGCAGGCGACGCGAGTCAGGAAGCTCGTGTTGTGCCCCATGCGATCGGCGTCGTTGTCGCGCAGGTACTGGAATCCCCAGTAGTCGGCGACCTTGCCCGGCGGGAAGAATGACTGCGCGCCCAGGTTGCCGGTCATCATCCCGAATCCGGAGAACGCGATCGTCGTGCTCTGCGCTCCATCCGACACGGCCTGCTCGGTATTGAACTCGGCGGGAGGCGCTGACGTGATCGTCGCTTCGGCAGTCCCTGTCGAGGAAATGCCGGACGTGTTGGTTACCTTCACGGTCAGGCCGACGACACCGCTGCTGCCGGGGACGAAGGCAATGCTGTCGGACTGGCTGCCGACCATGATCGTGCCGTTGGTGATGCTCCAGGCATACGTGGCGCCCGTCTCGCTCGTCACCGAGGCCGCATAGCCCGCCTGACCCGAAGTCACAGTCGAAGGCGCGGTGATCTTTGCGGCCGGCGCAGGCGTGCCGCCCGTCGAGCCACCGCCGGATCCGCCAGTGTCGCTGCCGTTCGAGTCGCCACCACCGCCACAGGCAACGAGCGCCACGGCAAGCGCCGTCAGCACGCCAGATCGCAGGTATTTGATCAACATGTGCGCTCCTGATTCCCTGCCGTCACGCTAGCGCCTTCGCGAGCGGCAGTGAATTACAGAACTGTCATGGGCGAGACCGCGACGAGATCACTGCAAAGGTGTTCAATGCACCCATATGGATGCCCCGCATCATGGCAATCCGACGTTTCGGCCACGCGTGCTCCTCGTCGAGGATGAGGTGAAAATCTCTGATTTCGTGCGGGCCGGACTGGCCGAGCGCGGATTCGACGTCGAGGCCTGCAGCGACGGCAACACCGGGTACGAGCGCGCTTCGTCCGGCGCCTTCGACGTCATCGTGCTGGACATAATGCTGCCGGGCCGCGACGGGCTTTCGATCCTGCGGGAACTACGTAGCGCAGGTCTCGCCATACCGGTCGTCCTGCTCACGGCGCGCAACGAACTGGGCGATCGGATCGAAGGCCTGAACCTCGGGGCCGACGACTACGTCGCCAAGCCCTTCTTCGTCGAGGAGCTTGCGGCGCGCATCCAGGCGCTGCTGCGACGTGTCGCGGGCGATGGGAGTGGCCGGATCCACGTCGGCAATCTCGTGCTCGACCGGCTCGCGCGCCAGGTCACCTGCAGCGGCCACGCGATCGAATTGACTGGCCGCGAATTCAATCTGCTCGAGTTCCTGATGCGCTCGGCTGGCCGCGTGCTCACCCGCAAGCAGATTCTCGAGCACGTCTGGGGCTACGACTTCGACCCGAGCACGAACCTCGTCGACGTTTGCATCCAGCGCATCCGCCGCAAGATCGCGCTCATCGAGGCCTCGGACGAAGCGGGATCACCGATCGAGTCGGTGCGTGGCGTCGGCTACCGGTTCAGGCAGGCGCCGTGAAGAGGGCAGGGCAATCGTTCCGCCTGAGGATGTTCCTCGCCACGGCTCTGATCGTGGCGGCCGTCCTGGTCAGCGTGGCCGCAGTCAGCGGGTCCACCTTCTACTCCTACGAAGTGCGCCACCTGGACTCGCGCCTGTGTGACGAGGGCTGGCGACTGGCTTCCAGGCCGCCGCGCGTGGAGGAGGTGGAGGCCTTTGCCTCTGACGTCGCGGGCAAGCTTCGGCTGCATTCCGCGGACCAGCTGCTCCTGGCGCGGAACGGCCGCGACGGCAGCGGTGCCGTGCGCTTCGGCCGGTGGCCGGACGGGTTGTCACCTGATGGACTGGCGTGGAGCGCTGCGGGCGTGCGGCGCGAATGTCGCATCGCGGAATTTGAGTCGGGCGGCAGGGGTTGGCGGATGGCGAGCGTCACCGCGGCCGATGCGCAGGCTTTCGTCGCGGCCGATCAGGCCGCGGTCCGCAGCGATATCTGGGCGGCATTGAAGCGCATCGCGACCGTCGCGGGACCCATCGCGCTCGTCCTGACCGGCCTCGGGGCGTGGTTCCTGTCGGGCCTGGCCTTGCGTCCAGTCAACCGCGTGCGCGAAGCCATGAAGTCGGTCGATGAACGCGCACTGGATCGCCGCTTGTCCTCGGAGCGCGAGGCCCGGGAGTTCCGTGACCTGATCCAGTCCTACAACGACATGCTCGAACGGCTCGAGGCCAGCTTCAACCAGGCGTCGCGCTTCTCGGCCGATGCCGCGCACGAACTGAAGACGCCGCTCACGATCCTGCGCGGCCAGCTCGAGCAGGCCATCCCGTTGGCCGACGGCCACCCGTTGCAGCAGAACCTCGTGGACATGCTCGACGAGGTGGGGCGCCTGGCATCCATCGCGCGCAAGCTGTTGCTGCTGTCGCAGTCCGATGCGGGCCGGTTGGCACTGCTGCGCACGGCGGTGGATGTCGGCGCGATGCTGCGCGACCGCATCGCCGACGCGCGGATGCTGGCCCTGGACGCGTCGATCGCGATGGACGTCGCGGGCGACCTGCGCCTGCAAGCGGACGAGCAGTTGCTGGGCCAGGTGCTCAACAACCTGCTGAGCAACGCCATCCGGTACACGCCGCCGGGTGGCCGGATCAGCGTCCGGGCGCAGGCCAGCGCGTCGGGCGTCGAGGTGCTGTTCACCAACACCACGCGCCCCATCGCGCAGGACGAACGCGCAAGATTCTTCGAGCGCTTCTACCGTGGCGACCCGGCGCGCAGCCGTGCCTTGGACGGACATGGGCTGGGTCTCAGCCTGTCGCGAGTGATTGCGCGCGCGCATGGCGGTGACCTGACGCTCGAGCCGAGTGAGGCGACGCAAGTCGTGCTGCGACTGACGCTGCCAGTCGGCGACAGGGGCTCACCGTGAGCGTCACGTCGGGCGTGCGCGCGTCGATCAGGACGCTGTCCGTCGCCGTGTTTTCCTGTGCTGTGTTGGCCTGCGGTGGATCCGGTGGCGGCGACGATGCTTCGCCGACCCCGTCCGCCACAGTGCCCGGCGTGCTGACCAGCCTGGTGGCAACTGCGGCCGACGGCGCGGCGAGTCTCGCATTCTCCGCGCCGAGTTCGGACGGCGGCGCGCAGATCACGGGATACACCGCTGTCCGCACGGCTGGCGGCACGACGCGCACTGCCACGGGCAGCGCAAGTCCGCTGGTGGTCACGGGGCTGGTCAATGGCACGACATACACTTGCACCGTGGCCGCGACGAATGCCGTGGGAACGGGTGGCACGGCGAGTGCGAGCGTGACGCCGGCTGCCGCTGCCGCTGCGAGTTCGTTTCGTGGCAGCATCCTGCTCGGCAGCCCGTCGGCAAGTTCGGTCGAGGCGAACGTGCTGTCGCCGGCGCAGTCCGGCAGCGCCTGGCTGCGCTACGGCACATCGCCGGGCGCCTACGACAAGCAGACGCCGGTGGTCACGCTGGCGGCAGGCAAGCCGGTCGAAGTCCTGGTCGACGGCCTTGCTGCAAACACGCGCTACTACTACCGGCTGGATTTCCAGGCGTCCGGGGAACGTTCGACCGTTTCCAGCGAGGAGCACTCTTTCCGGACGGCTCGGACCGTCGGCAGCACGTTCACGTTCACCGTCCAGGCCGACTCCCACCTGGACGAGAACTCGGATCTCGACATCTATCGGCGAACGCTCCTGAACGTGCTGGCCGACGCCCCCGACTTTCACGTCGATCTCGGCGACACGTTCATGACCGAGAAGTACTCGGCGCCGTTGACCGCGACGGCCCAGACCGCTCGCGATGCAGTGACGGTGAACGCGCGGTACGCGTACGAGCGGGCGAACTTCGGCATCCTCAGCCACTCGGTGCCGCTGTTCCTCGTCAACGGCAATCACGACGCCGAACTCGGCTGGCTGAATGACGGCACGGGCGACTGTCTTGCCGCCTGGGCCACGCTGGCCCGTCAGCAGTATTTCGCGAATCCGGTGCCGGACGGCTTCTATGCGGGCGACACCGTGGCGCAGCCGTACGTGGGGCGTCGCGCGTCCTGGTATGCGTGGCAATGGGGGGATGCGCTGTTCGTGGTGCTCGACCCGTACTGGGAGTCGCAGAAGCTGCCCGGCGGTGACGCGTGGGGCTACACGCTGGGTGAGCGTCAGTACCGCTGGCTCGCCGACACGCTCGGCGCGAGTACCGCTGCCTTCAAGTTCGTGTTCGTCCACAACCTGGTGGGCGGCCTCGATGGACAGATGCGGGGTGGCGTCGAGGCGGCACCCTACTTCGAGTGGGGCGGGAAGAATGTGGACGGCGCGTACACGTTCGATCAGCAGCGACCTGGCTGGGCGCTGCCCATCCATCCGCTACTGGTGCGGCATCGCGTCACAGCCGTCTTCCACGGTCACGATCACCTATATGCCAGGCAGGAGCTGGACGGCATCGTTTACCTGGAGGTGCCGCAGCCCAGCGCGAAGAATTCGTCGAGTGGCCCGAGCCTGGCTGTCGAATACCACTACGCGTCCGGCACCATCCTCAGCAGCTCGGGCCACGTGCGCGTTACGGTAGCGCCGACGGGCGTCACGGCCCAGTACGTGCGGGCGTGGCTGCCCGCCAGCGAGAACGCGCGGCGCACGAACGGACAGATCGACGATACGTGGACGGCAGGGCCAATTCGCAACTGACGGTGTTGCCGGAGCTATCATTGACAAGGTAAATCGGCGCAAGATCGCCAGGCCGATCACCGATTCTTGTTCGGAGACGAGTACCCGCCATGGCCGATGTCAAAGGCCCCGCCATCGATCCCGACACGTTCCAGGTCGTCGGTCACTGCTGCGGTATCCGCATCCCGGCGATCCAGGCCCTCCCGGGTGAGGGCATGAAATGGGAACTCACCCCCGAGTCGAAGGCCGAGCTGGTCGCGGAAGGGGTGCTTCCCGCCGAGGAGCGGCGCGACGCGAAAGAGCCCGCCTGAACCGGGCAGGCGTCACGCCGTGCCGGGCCTTGAAGCACGTCGTCAGGTAACTCTGGC